>JAYVPN010000081.1:0-27761 GCA_043757365.1 Gemmatimonadota bacterium
TGCTCACGAACCCGTCGCTCAAAGTGTACAAGCCGTGGCTCGATCAGCACTTCATCGACGAGCTCGGTGGCCGCACCGAGATGGCCGAGTATCTGATCAAGGCCGGCTTTGAGTACAAGATGAGCGTCGAGAAGGCGTACTCGACCGATTCGAACATCCTCGGCGCGACGCACGAGGCGAAGGATCTCGAGTTCCTGAATAAAGGCATGCACATCGTGCAGCCGATCATGAGCGTCGCGTTTTGGAAGGACGACGTGAAGATCGCGCGCGAGACGATCACGATCCGGTTTGAAGAAGGAATGCCGACCGCGATCAACGGCAAGATGTACGGCAGCGCGCTCGACTTATTTGCGGAAGCGAACGTGATCGGCGGACGGCACGGGCTTGGTATGTCGGACCAGATCGAGAACCGGATCATCGAGGCGAAGAGCCGCGGCATTTACGAAGCGCCGGGGCTCGCGCTCCTGTTTATCGCCTACGAGCGCCTCATTACCGGCATTCACAACGAAGACACGATCGAGCAGTACCGGATGAACGGCCGCAAGCTCGGCCGCCTGCTGTATCAGGGGAGGTGGCTCGACTCGCAGTCGCTGATGCTCCGCGACTCGGCGCAGCGCTGGGTCGCGCGCGCGATCACCGGCGATGTCACGATGGAACTCCGTCGCGGCAATGATTACTCGATCATGGATACGTCGAGCCCGAATCTCACGTACAAGCCTGAACGCCTGACGATGGAGAAGGGGCAGGAGTATTTCACTCCACTCGATCGCATCGGTCAGCTCACGATGCGCAACATGGACATCGCCGACACGCGTGAGAAGCTGATGGTGTACACGGACAACGGACTCCTGCGCGCGTCGAGCAAGAGCGGTGTGCCACAGTTGCCGGCGGGCGGGCGCAGCGACGACTGAAGGAGCGTGCCGGCCGGCGCGACAAGGCCAACCGGCACGCTCGCACTCAGTACTTGATCACAACGCCGAGCTGCACGCTCGTTGCCGTCATGCGATAGTACTGCGCGTCGCCGATCTCGCTCTCGGCCATCGCGTCACGCGCATTGCCAAGATTCTTGCCGTCAACGCGCACCTCGAATCGTCCGGTGTGGTAACCAACGCCCGCATCGAAGACCGAGAATGCCGGCGCGAGCGCGGTGTTGCGCTTGTTCAGATACCGCTCACCGGTGTAGTTGAGCCCGGCGCTGGCGATGAATCCTTCGGCCGGTGCGTACGCGAGTCCCGCCGAGTAGAGCGACTTCGCGGTCATCTCGAGCCGCTTGCCCGCAAGCTGCGTCAGCGTGCCGCCAAAATCCTGGATCAAATCGACGAACTTCGAATCGTGCGCACTGTAGCTCGCGCGCGCCGAAAGATCGTCGGCGATCCGGTAGTCCGCGGCAACTTCGAAGCCCTTGAAGCGCGTCGTGCCGGAGTTGATCAGCGCCGGCAGGTTGTTCACGAGCGCGGAAGCGACGAGGTTCGAGAAATCCATCTGGAAGGCGCTCGCCTCGAAATCAAAGCGGCCTTCCATCGTGCGAATCTTGAATCCGCCTTCGTAGCTGTGCGACGTCTCCGGCTTGAGTACCACCTCGTCGTCGCCGAGTCCGAAATCGTAGGCCGCGGGCTTGAAGGTGTCTCGATAGTTCGCGAACAGGCGCACGTGATCAGTGCTTTGCTCCCACAGCGAATACATAGCGCCGACACTGCCGCTGAGGCGTGTGTTCGTCACGTCTTTGGCGCCGCCGCGTTTCTCCGACGTGGCATTCAGTCGAGCGCCGGCCGACAGCGTGAAGCGCGGATCGGGACGCCATTCCGCCGACGCGTACGCGCCGAGGAAGGTGCGGCGATCCATCGCGTCGAGGTTGAATGCCGGAGGCGCAACGGCAGTCGCGCTCGCACCTGATAGCGGCACCGTATAGTCGAACGCTGCGCCCTCAGCATCGCCGTTGCTGTAGAGGAGATCAGCGCCAACCATGTACTTCACCTTCGAGATCGCCGGCCAAATCAGGTGGGAGTCGAAATAGAGATCATTGATGTCGATGTTTTCTTTTAAGCCCGAGGCGTTGTTCGGCGAGTTCGACAGATCGGTGACGAAGCCGCGGAAGATCCGCTGCTGTGACCTGGCGAACGACGCCGTCGTTCCCCACGTCGCTCCATTGAACGCCTCCCGCTCGATTCCCGCCGAAATCGAGAGGCGATCGGTGTTCAGATACGCGCCCGCGGGGTTGTAGTTCGCGTCGAGCGGGTTGTTCGTTGAGAGCGACGCCCCTTCGCGCACATGCGGCGACGCCGGATCCTGCCGCAGCACGTTGAGCTCGGCGGTAACCCAGCTCTTCTTCGGGCCTTCGGTGATGCCGGCGCGCCAGAGCGCGTGGCCGCGCTGGAACGACGTTCGGTCGTCCTTGAAGCCCTGTTTGGTGAAGTCGGCGGAAAGACGCGACTTCCAGTTACCGATCAGCGGAACGCCGAGGTCGATCGCGGCGCTTCCGGAGCCGTAGCTTCCGCCTTGCATCGTCAGATAGCGCGAGGTCGCGGACGCGGCGGTGTGCACAACGTGAATGACGCCGACGAAGGACGTGGCGCCGAAGGTGACCGGCGCCGGCCCACGGAGGACTTCAATCCGCTCGACATCGCGCAGGCTGAGTGCGGTGATCGCCGGATTAAACGCGCCGCCGACCGGAACGCCGTCGACGACGAGGAGAAAGGCGTCGAACTCACGGAGGCCCCAGATCTCGGGGACGGCGCTCGCCGGTCCCATATCACCGCCCGGTGCGACGGAGATGCCGGTCGCGAGGGCGAGCGCTTCGCGGAAGGTCGAGACACCGCGCGAGCGAAGGTCGGCGCCGCTGATGACTTCAATTGAAGCGGGGACGTCGTGCGGCGCTTCGGGCGAACGGGTCGCGACGACTTCGACAGCGGGGATCGGGATCGGCGCCTTCGCCGGCGTGGCCTGTCCGGACGCCGAGCGGGCCGCAACGAGCGAAAGTGCGACAACGCCGGCGAGCGTCACCGCGCGCGATAGTCGAACGTGTGCCATGCGATTCGTCTCCTGACGCCTTGAATGAGCGACGCCGCGCGGGACATTATCCGCGCGGCGAAAACCGCGGAATATGGATTATGAATATTGTATGACAACGCGTAGAATACGGCGCGGAGGTGGGCGGTGCAACCCGCGCCCAGTCGGAGCGGTGAGTTCAGTCGATCGGCAGCGACAGCGCGAATTCGGTCAGGCCGGGTCGCGACGAGGCAACGACGAGCCGACCACCGTGCGCGACGGCAATCCGCCGCGCGATCGCGAGTCCGAGTCCGGCGCCGTCGGTGAGGCTATCGACCGACCGCGTTCGCGCCGCATCGCCCCGATAAAATCGCTCGAAGATCTTCTCCACATCCGACGGTGCGATGCCGGGCCCATGGTCAACAACCGAAACCGAATGCGCGTCCGGCGTCTGCCCCATCGTCACCTCGACCCGGCTCGCCGGCGACGAGTACTTGATCGCGTTGTCAAGCAGGTTCAGCACGAGCCGCTCGAGCAATCCGCGATCACCGATGATCGGCGCCTGCGTCATGTGGCAGAGCTCGACCCGCACGCCGCGCTTCTCGGCGACCGACGCCACCGCACGCACAGCGTCGTGTACGATCTCCTCGAGGTACACCGGCTCCGTGTGCATCACCAAATGCCCGGCATCGGCGCGCGCGAGCAGGAAGAGATCGTCTACCAACCGGCTCAGCCGTCGCGCCGACTGGAGCATGACACCGACCGACTCGCGATACTCGGGCTCGCTCCGATGCTCGCGCGCGAGCGTCACCTCCGCTTCAGTGCGCAGCGTCGCCGTCGGCGTGCGCATTTCATGCGAGGCATCAGCCATGAAGCGCCGCTGCTGTGAGAGTGCATTCTTGGCGCGCTCGGCCATCTCCGCCACCGGCGCCAGCGTACGCTTCGCGAGGAGATACGCTCCGGCCGCTGCAGCTACGATCAGCAGCGGAATCGCGACGATAAAGATCGTCCGGATCCGCGCGAGCACCGCGACGAGATCGCGCAGCGGATAGGCTCCGCTCACTTCGAATCGCTCGGCGCCTACCTGCAGCGGACGCGAGAGAATGCGCTCCCCGTCGGTGGCGTTCGAGTCGTGCGGTGCGCTGGTGGCAACGACCGTGCCGGCGCTGTCGCGAACGATGATGCGGACGTCGCGGAACTTGACCTCGCTCACCGTCGTCGCGATCGCGGTGCGGACGGAGGCCGCCTGCATGCGTTCAGCGACGGCCTCATGCGTGAAGACGTTCAAGGCGTCGCCGATGAAATGATCGGTGCGCGCCAGCAGCGCCCGCTCGAACGTGATGTACGAAACCGACGCGAAGATGATAAGCGGCAGTGCCAGCGCGATCGTGTAGATCACCGTGAGCTGACGCCGGAGCGGGGAAGGCGCGCCGGGCGCGCGCGCCGGTTCGTCGGTCACCGTCAGGCCGGCTCGGCGAGCATGAAGCCGACGCCACGCACCGTCGCGAGGAGCGAGGCGGTGCCGTCGTCGTCAATCTTGCGACGCAACCGAGCGGCGTAGACGTCGAGGACGTTCGAATAGCTGTTGTTCGAACCGTCCCAGACTTCGCGCAAGAGTTCCTCGCGCAGCACCACGCGGTCGCGGTGTTGCATCATGTAGACGAGAAAGGCGTACTCGCGCGTCGTCAGGTGGATCGGCCTGCCGCTGCGTGTGACGTCGCGCCGCGCCGTATCGACGACGAGATCGCCAACCGCGAGACGCGTGGAGTTGGCGTCGCCGTGACGCCGCGTGATGGCGCGAAGACGCGCCAGCAGCTCGCCGTAATCGAACGGCTTCGTCAGATAGTCGTCGGCGCCGGCGTCAAGACCGGCGATGCGCTGCTCGACGGCGTCGAGCGCCGTCAGCATGAGGATCGGTACGCGGTTGCCGGTTGCGCGGATGGTGCGGCAGACATCGATCCCGTTCGGCTCGGGAATCAGAATGTCGAGCACGATTGCGTCGTACTCGTGCTCGGCGACCAGCGCGAGCAGCTGCGTTCCGGTCCCCGCTTGATCGACGGTGTAGCCTGCCTCGACAAGTCCGCGGCTGATCGTCTTCCGGAGTTGCCGGTCGTCTTCGGTAAATGCGATCCGCATCAGGGGAATCTAGCCTAGAAGCGCCTTGAAGCGATCGACGTCGATATTGCCGCCGCAGATGATCGGCACGACCACATCGTGTCGGGCGAACGCGAGCTGTCCGGAGAGCAGTGGGACGACCGCCGCCGCGGCAGCGGGTTCCGGAAAGAGTTTGCAGCGTTCCATGAGCACGCGCATCGCGGCGATGATTTCCGAGTCGGAGACGGAGATCCATTCATCGACGTAGGCCTGGCAATGCGAGAGGTTGAGCGTTCCGGCGAATGGCGCGGCGAGTCCGTCGGCGATCGTGTCGAGTTTCGCGAGCCGCTGCGGCGAGCCGGCGGCGATCGAGCGCTGCATCGCATCGGCGCCGGATGGCTCGATCCCGATCACGCGGATCCCGGGACGCAGTTGCTTCACGGCGGCGGCGACGCCGCTGATCAGTCCGCCACCGCCACAGGCGACGAGCAGGACGCTCGCGTCAGGAATCTGCTCGAGGATCTCGAGGCCGACCGTCCCTTGGCCGGCGATCACCCGGGCGTCATCGAACGGATGGACGAGCGTCATCCCGCTCGTTCGCTGAAGCTCGAGCGCGGTCGCGAGGAGATCGCCGTCCGTCTGAACGATCGTGCCGCCGTAGCCCCGGGTGGCCTCGACCTTCGACGCGACGGCCGTCACTGGCATGACGATCGTCACGGCGATGCCGAGCCGAGAGGCCCCCCATGCCAAAGCTTGCGCGTGATTTCCCGCGGAGAGTGAAATCACACCGCGCGCGCGCTCCTCGTCGCTCAATTGCCGGAGGGTGTTCGTGACGCCGCGAACCTTGAACGATCCGGTCTTCTGGAAGAGCTCGAGCTTCATCTCGACGCGGGCGCCGGCGCGATCGCCGAGGTACGTCGACGACATCACGGGCGTCCGGTGCACGAACGGCGCCACCGCAACATGCGCCTCACGAATGCGATCGAGGCCGACGAGTGCCGGGGATGTTGGAGAAGTCATGGTATGCGAACCTACAGTATCTTTCCTCACCCCAACAGTGGAGCAGGCAGGGCGTGACCGACACGAAAACCCCGGACCCGTTGCACGGCGTGACGCTCCAGATGATGATCGAGCATCTCGTTGAGCGATACGGATGGGATGGACTCGCCGACCGGATCGTGATCCGTTGCTTTACACACGACCCGAGCGTGAATTCATCGCTCAAGTTCCTGCGTAAGACGCCGTGGGCTCGAACGAAAGTCGAGTCGCTCTACGTCCACTCGGCGACGCATCCGCGAAAGATGCCGCGGGACGCCGCCGCCGAATAGCGCTCGCGAGCTCGCTCGCTAGAACGCTTCGTCCCATGGCGTGGACAGGAGCACCGCGGAATTGATGAGCCCTACCATGCTGTACGTTTGCACGAAGTTCCCCCACTGCTCGCGCGTCGAGACGTCGATGTGTTCCGCGAGCAACCCGTGCCGGTTTCGACAGGCCAGTAGGTTCTCGAACAGGGCGCGCGCCTCGTCACGGCGACCCAGCGTCGCGAGCGCGTTCACATACCAGAAAGTGCAGACGACGAACGCGTTTTGCGGAGTGCCGAAATCATCTTCGCCGACATAACGAAATACGAAATCGCCGCGGCGTAGCTCCCGCTCGACCGCGCCGACGGTCTGAGCGAATCGCCGGTCATTCGCGGCAAGAAATCCGACGTCGTGAAGCAGCAGGAGGCTCGCATCGAGCGAGACTCCGTCGAAGGTGCTCGTGAACGTCTGCAACTGTTCGTTCCAGCCGCGCGCACAGATGCTGGCGTGGATGTCATCCGCGATCTTCCGCCAATACGACTCGCGGTCCGCGAGGCTGAGGCGCGCGGCGATCCGCGCGAGCCGGTCGCATGCGGCCCAGCACATCACGGCCGAATAGGTGTGCACTTCCGCCCTGCCGCGAAACTCCCACAGCCCGGCGTCCGGCTGGTCAAAGAGCTCTGCGGCACGTTCGCCGAGTGCTTCGAGACGCGTGAACAGCGCGAGGGAGTGCTGCTGGACAAGCCGCCGGTCGAAGAACACGTGCGTTGCCGCGAGAATCGCCGCGCCGTAGACGTCGTGTTGGACCTGCTGATACGCCGAGTTTCCGACGCGAACCGGCCCAATATTCCGATACCCCGGAAGCGAGTCGACCACACGCTCATCGAGGCGTTCGGCTCCCGTGATGCCGTACACCGGTTGCAGGCGTCCGTCGCGCGAGCCCGCCGCAATGTTCACGATGTAGGTGAGAAAGCGCTCCATCGTGTGCGTCGCCCCAAGACGGTTGAGCGCGTTGACGACGAGATAGCCGTCGCGCAACCAGCAGTAGCGATAGTCCCACGTGCGACCGCCGTCGACGGATTCGGGAATCGATGATGTGACGGCAGCGACGACGGCTCCGGTGTCTTCGACCGCATTAAGCTGCAACGTGATGGCCGCGCGGATCACCGCATCCTGCCACTCGAACGGGACCGCGAGGTTCCGGACCCACTCGTGCCAGTAGCGGGTGGTGTCACCGGCAAGCTGCACTCCGACGTCGCGCGCCGGCCCGTGCACGCTCTCGTCGGGGCCGAGCAGGAGCGTCACCGACTCTTCCAGCACGAACGCGTTTTCCTCGAGGATCGCCGAGATCGAGGCATCGGTGGTGAGGCGAAGCACGGAGTCGGCGGCGACGTATCGGATATGGTGACTGCCACTCGTGGTGGTGCACCGAATGCGTCCGTAATCGTCGGCGGGGCGAAGCAGCACGCGAATTCGCGGCAGGCCGGCGATACGCCGCACCTGGCGCACCAGCATCGTCGGACAGAAGATGCGCGCGAATCGAATGAAGCGGGGCGCGAAGTCGGTGATTTCGACGACGCCGCCGTGCCGGTCGTAGAGCCGCGTGCGAAGGATCGGCGTGTTGTCGATGTAGGCCTGCTCGGCACGCTCGAAGTCGATCAGGTCGATCGTGAAGTAGCCGAAGTCGGAGGATCCCCCCCGCTCGCGCAACAACGAGCAGAATACCGGATCTCCGTCGAGCCGTGGAACGCAGCCCCACACGATTTCGCCAATGGGATTCACGAGCGCGGCGATCGTACCGTTCCCGATGAGTGCGAGTTCGAGGTCCGTCACGCTCCCACCGGAGATGAGGAATTGATCGCCGCGCCGGACGCGTCGATCGGTTGGGCGATCCAGGCGCTCACCGCGTCGACGCTCGGCAGCCGCCATCGCGCGCGGGACGCTCCGGCTCCGACTTTGATGGCGTGGCCGCCGAGCGCGTCCACGGCGGCAAACGCAAACTCGTCGGTGACGTCGTCGCCGAGGAAAACTGGGAGACGGCCCCGAAAGGGCGGCGCCTGCATGAATGCGTTGACGGCCAGTCCTTTGTTGGTCGACGCAGGCACGAGTTCCACCAGTCGTTTGCCCGCTTGCACTAAAAAGTCGGCGCCGAGCCGGCGTTGTGCCGCGGCCATCAGGCGATGGGCGTATGCGGCGAGCGACGGGGCAGCGCGATAATGGAGCGCAATCGAGAATCCCTTGTCTTCGAGCAACAGCCCGGCATGTTGTGACACGACGTGCGCGAGTGCCTCGCGCTCGACGGCGAGTACTGCCGATCGCGCGAGCGCCGTGAGGCGGCCGGCCGCGTCGCGCCGCTCGGCGCCGTGTTGTCCAGCTGCTGGAATCGCCATTCCGTGAAAGATGGTGTCAATGTCATGCAGCGTCCGACCGCTCACCACGGCGACGGCGCCGCCGGTGCGGTTGATGAGTGCGCCGAGGCCCGCGATCAGGGCAGGCGCAATAGGCACCACCGCGGGCGTCGCGGCGAGTTCCGCGAGCGTGCCGTCGATATCGAAGAAATACGCCCACTCGGAGCGCGGCGGCGGCGGCGGGGCGGTCATCGATCGGGCAACACGGTCCGATCGAGCATCCGCTCACGCTTGCGAAGGCCGGCGGCGTCGGTGAGCATGCGCCCGGCCCATCTGTAGACGTTGAATTCCCTGATGAGACTGCGCATCGTCCGCATGCGGTCGCGCTGCTCCGCGTGTGGCATCGTGAGCGCCAGATGCAAGGCTGTCGCGCACTGGTCTGCGTCGTACGGATTGACGATGAGTGCCTCGGGAAGCTCCCGGGCGGCGCCGGTGAAGCGGCTGAGCACGAGGACGCCGCGCTCGTCGTCGCGTGCGGCCACGAACTCCTTGGCCACGAGATTCATGCCGTCGTGCAGGCTGCTCACGAAACAGATATCCGCCGCCCGATAGTACTCATAGACATCAGGCGGCTCGTGATGCGCCACGCGAAGGATGATGGGCGGCTGCTTCGCGTCGCCGAATCGCTCGTTGATCTCCGCAGCGAGCGCGCGGACGCGCTCTGCATAGTCCCTGTATTGCGGAATGCTCGAGCGCGACGGCGCCGCCAGTTGGATAAATGAGAATCGTCCGATCCATTCTGGCTCCCGTTCGAGCAGTCGCTCCACGGCGCGAAAGCGCTCCTCGATACCCTTCGTATAGTCGAGCCGTTCGATGCCGATGCCAACGGCGTGGTCGTCGGGAAGTCCGTGACGGCGCCTGACGTCGAGGCGGCACTGCGCAACGCTCGTCGGGGTGAGCGACGGCGGCGTCGGCCACTCGATCGAGATCGGATAGCGCTTCACCGCGGTCAACTGTGCGCGGTACGAGACCGTGAAGTGTTCCCGATCGACGCGCGCTTCGAGCAGGCGGTCGACGGTGTCGACGAAGTTGTTGCAATGAAACTGCGTGTGGAATCCGAGTACCGAGCTGCCGAGTAGACCGTCGAGCAGCTCGTTACGCCACGGGCAGATGGCGAATGCCTCGGGGTTGGGCCACGGGATGTGCCAGAAGGTGATGATCGTCGCCGACGGCAGTGCGTCGCGGATCATTCGCGGTGCCAGCGCGAGGTGAAAATCCTGCACGAGCACGATGGGATTGTTGGACTTTGCTTCGGCCACGACGGCGTCGGCGAACCGCCGGTTGACGGCCTGATACATCGTCCAGTCAGCGGTGCGAAACGTCGGTCTTACGTGCGCGATGTGGCAGAGGGGCCAGAGCCCCTCATTCGCAAAGCCGTAGTAGTAGCCCGCTTCCTCCTCGGGGCTGAGCCAGACGCGCCGGATCCTGTAGGCCGGTGCGTCTGGAGGAACGGCGACGCAGTCGTGTGCGTCCACGACCTCGCGATCAGCGCTGCCGTTGCCGTGCGCAATCCACGTTCCCGAGCAGGCGCGCATGATGGGCTCGAGTGCGGTGACGACGCCGCTCGCCGGCCGCTGCACGACAATCCCCCCGTCGGCGCGCTGATGGATGTACGGCTGGCGATTGGAAACGACGATTACCTCCTGCCCGCGCAAATCCTCACTGAGGACTTCCCGGAGCGACTCCGGCGTCCAGACGACCTGATCTTCAGCGCGCGCTCGGTGCCCGGACTCGATGTTCTGGATGAGTTCGCGGAGGTCCTTGGCGACCGGGCTCAGCTCCGGCGCGTCCTTGGCAGATGGACGAAGAAGTCCCTCGCCGCGCATGAGCGCACGCAGGCCATTCACCCAACCGCGCCAGCTGAGCTGGGCGATGGCGACGGTGATGAGCGAAATCATGACGCCGAGGCCGACGAACAGATAGAAAATGTATCGGCGCGTCTCCTCGCTACGACGGTCGATGAAACTCATATCGTGCACCAGTACCAGCATACCGCCCGGCATGCCGTCGGTCGCGACGGGCGCGATGCTGACGTGCAACGCGCCGTGCACGCCGTTGATCTGCCTCCGCTGCGGGTCGCGAAATTGTTCCAGATCGTCACAGTGCAACGCGGCCGGCCACGTCGCCGACGCGAGCGGCGCACCGGCCGGCGTGGCGCAGTATCCGATCGCGAACAGGCGCTCGTCGAGGGTCAGGCGCGCGAAGTAACGACGCATGCCCCTGGTGTCGCCCTGATCAGCGAGAAGGCGCAACGGCTCCTGCACCGTGTTCGCCACGAGATTTGCCCGGATGTCGAGGTCACGGACGAACCAGCGCATGATCTGTCCGTCGACGATGGGCGTCAGCGCCCACGCGAACGCTGCGAGCGCCACGAGCAACGGAATGATGAAGCGAAATGAGAGTCTCAATGGCTTGGCGAGGGTTCGCGGCAGCACCTGCTGCTCGTGCATGAGCCTGAGCACTGGCCGGCAACTCGTTCGCTGGCGTTCGCGACAAAGTCGGTCAGTTGGCGAAAAACTCCCGACGCCCAAAGCGCTGCTGGGTCGGAGCCGCTTTCAATACTCCTTCTACCGCATCATGTCCCCGCGAGTTCCAGTTCAACCGCTGGCCGCCGCTCCTGCGGTGCCCGCTAAGTCAGCGAAGAGACAGCTCTGAGGATGGCGATCAGGCTAGCCCTGCAGGCGCTGCAGGTATCGAATCTGTCGCACGTGCCGGTCGAGATGCGCACGGCGGAGTCGCAGCGACTGTGCGAACGTCATCGCTCCGATGACGGGATGTGAAAAGACCGCCGGATCGGCGCGGCGCGCGATGACGTGCGCGGCATAGTCGGAAAGCAATGCCGAATTCTCGTCCCAATGGGCCCGCAGTTCCACGAGCGAGCGCGTGCCGGTCGGCAACATGTTTCTCGACGGCGCCTGCACCGCAATATCGAGCCGCAGGACCGCGTGCACGACCACCGACCGAAGGCGTGACGCGAACGTGCGCCGGTGCGCGATGAGCTGGTCGGGAAGCGTGATACCGTCGAAGATGAAGCGCTCGGCGCGTATCACGTGTTCGACGATCTCGAGGATCGACCACTTGTCGGATCGCGGATGCGCGGTGAGTGCCGCCTCGGGCAACGCGGCCAGCTCGTCGAGCAACGCGTTGCGTCGCGCGTCGAATGACGTGAGCATCCGCGTGAAGTTCACCGGATGCCCCGGATGAATGCCAGCATGCGCGCGAGCACCGGGTTCACCGCCTGCGGGACGAGCGCATCGCTCGCCATCTCGTGGCGCGTCGTTTCGGGAACGTCGACGATCTCCTTGTGTGCGGAGCCGAGTTCGGCGTGCCGCGACACGATCAGATCGGTGCGCACGACGATGTCCTTCAACGTGTAGAGCGTCAGCACCGGCATCGTCACGCGCGAAAGATCGAGCGATCGCTCGTGGTTGACGAGATCCATCATCGCCGAAATGCCTTCGCTGCGATACTTCGGCGTCCACAACTCCGCGTGCGCTGCATTGGTCGGTACGAAGCCAACGTACGTGCCGCCGGCCAGCCGGGCGAGCGTCGGACCGAGTGGGCCGGAGATGAATCGGGCTCGCGCGTCCTTCGGCTCGTGGTTCGGCGAGACGAGAATCATCGCAGCAATATCAGTCGGTCGCTCGATCGCCATTTCGAGGGCGAGCGTCGCGCCGGTGCTCGTCGCCACGATGATCACGCGTTCGCCAATACGCTTTCCGACAGCAATCGCTTCACGCGCATCGTCGATCCACTGCTGCGGCGTTACGGTGGCGAAGGCTTCGCCGTCGACGCGCCCGTGTGCCGCGAGTCGGGTGAAGAGCAGATTGGCGCCGAGCGAATCGGCAAGGCGCTCCGGCACCGGCGAGAGTTCGCGACGGCTCGCCGAGAAGCCGTGGAGATAAATAATTGCGAGCGGCGTCTTCGCTTTCGTGACGGAGTCCCGCCAGACGATCCCTTTTACGAGGGCCGGCTTTACGCCGATGACGCCGCCTTCCTCGTTCGCCAGATAGCTGTCGAGATCGGCCGCGGCGGCCACACGCGCCGAAATCGCATCGGGCGCCCAGTGCCGCGGATAGAGCAACGGCCCGGCAAGGCAGACGGCTAGGATGGCAATCACGGTTCCGACAGTTCCGACGGCAACGAGCGCGAGCGACTTCCGGGGCGTGGGCATCAAGGTACTTTAAGGCTATGACTTCATTCCCGCACCGTATGTTCGCGACCGCGTTGGCCGGCTTCCTACTGGCCGCCGGCCCGCTCGCCGCCCCGCTCGCCGCCCAAGGCGCTGCGCCGCTGACCCCTGCCGAGCGCAAGATCGTCCAGTCGATCGACGCGCGGAACGCCGAGGGGCTCGCCCTCCTGGAGCGTTTGGTGAACATCAACAGCGGCACGCACAACTTCGACGGCGTCCGGAAGGTCGGCGCGATCATCCGCGGCCAGCTCGATTCGCTCGGCTTCACGACCCGCTGGGTCGACGGCGCCGCGTTCAACCGCGCCGGTCATCTCGTCGCCGAGCATCCCGGGCCGGGGCCGAAGATCGTCCTCGTCGGGCACCTCGATACAGTCTTCGAGCTCGGCGACCGCTTTCAGAAATTCGAGAGACTGAGCGATTCGACGGCACGCGGTCCCGCGATCATCGATATGAAGGGCGGCGACGTCGTCATGTTGCAGGCGCTGAAGGGGCTCCGCGACGCCGGGGAACTCGCGAAGCTCAACATCGTCGCCGTATTCGATGGCGACGAGGAAGACGCCGGCCGCCCACTCGCCGCGGCGCGCGCGACGCTCATCGAGGCGGCCCACGGCGCGACCGCGGCGATGGGCTTCGAAGACGGCTCCGGCGATCCGAAGACCGCCGTGATCTCGCGCCGCGGCGCGACGTCGTGGAAACTGACCGTCACCGGGAACGCCGGCCACGCCTCGCAGATTTTCAGAGAGGGCATCGGGGCCGGTGCGCTCAACGAAGCGGCGCGCATCATGCACGAGTTCTATCAGCGTCTCGCCGGCGAGCCGTTGCTCGCGTTTAGCGGCGGGCTCGTCGTCGGTGGGAGCGAGGTCACGGTGGACAGTAGCGGCACCGTCGGCTCGGCGGCAGGTAAGCACAATGTAATTACGCGTTCGGTGATCGTCACCGGCGACATGCGAACGTTCACCCCCGAACAGCTCGCGCGCACGCAGGCGACGATGCGCGAGATTGTCGCCCGCCATCTCCCGCTGACCGGCGCCGAGATCACCTTCGACGACGGCTATCCGCCGATGGCGCCGACCGATGGCAATCGTGCGCTGCTGGCGATGTACAATCAGGCCAGTCTCGACGTTGGTGCCGGAGTGGTTGTCGCGGTCGATCCGTCGCGCGCCGGCGCGGCCGATGTGGCGTTCATCGCCACCATGGTGCCGATGATCATCGACGGTATTGGGTTGTCCGGGTGGGACGATCACAGCGAGAAGGAGACGGCCGATCTTCGCCGACTCCCATCGCAGGCGAAACGCGCCGCGCTCGTGATCTCGCGTCTCTCGGCGAAGGGCGCGACCGTCAGACCATAGTCGCGGTGAGCTGTTGGACTGGCACCTTGATGACGATCTTCCGCACCTCGGCCGGCGTATCGATCTCGATGCCCGGCCGATGGCCGTCGTGGGGAAAGAAGATCGTGAACTCGCCGGCCGCGACCAGAGCGTGCGTCGTGCTCGCTGGTGAATCTCCATAGAAGAGCACGTCATTGTTGTCATCGTATGGCGTCGCGTCGCCAAGCGCGACGATATCGGCGACGTCCATACGCTCGCGCCCCGCGATCACGCACTGGATGTCGATGTACCGTCGATGCGACTCCCATCGTCGATTCGCCGTCGGTTCGGTGCGGTACGACATGACGCGCGCTTCGCATCCGCCGACGAGTGGATAGATACCATCCGGCGTCGTGACGTCGAACGAAGCGAGATAGGAGAACGCCGCTGCGAAGCTCGGGTGCAGCGGTGCGTAGTGATTGGCGCGGCGCAGGAGGTCGACGATCATGATGAGTAGAACTTAGCCTAGTTCTTTTGCGCCGTCGATCTAGTCCGCGATTCACACCGTCGGTGATCTCCTCGACCGAACCCGCTCTCTACGGCTCAGCGCGCGAGCAGCAGCGCGAGCGCATCCTGCGCGCCGCTTGACGCACGGTCGCGTTGCCGATAGCTGCCGTCGTCCGCGAGCTCCCACCCTGTCGCGTCGGTGAGATAGAGATCGAGGACGCGGTCGAGCGAGGCACGGTCACCGGCGTCGGGAATCGGCACGAGCAGTTCGACACGCCGTCGCAAATTGCGTGGCCTCAAATCGGACGATCCGACGAAATACTCGCTCGCGCCGTCGTTGTGAAAACGATAGACGCGCGAGTGCTCGAGCCAGCGGCCCACCACCGACGTCACGCGCAGATGCAGCCCGCTCTCCGGCGGCGATGGACGCAGTGTGCAGATCCCGCGCACGATCAGATCGATCGCGACGCCGGCCTCGGCCGCCCGATACAGCGCGCGCACGACCTCGTTGTCGGCGAGTCCGTTCACCTTGATCGTGATCGCCGCACGGCGGCCGGCGCGCGCGATGCTCGTCTCGCGATCGATCCGCCCGATGACCGCACCGAGCAGCTGATGCGGTGCGACGAGCGCCCCGTGCGCGAGCGCTGTCGGGGCCCGCACGGAGCCGACCAACTCGGCAAACAGATCGGCGACGTCGGCGACGAGGTCGCCGCGCGCCGAAAAGAGGCTGAGGTCGGTGTACTGCTCGCCCGAGCGCGGATTGTAATTGCCGGTTCCGACGTGCACGTACGACCGATCGCTCCCGCCTTCGCGTCGCACGACGCGCGCCACCTTTACATGCGTCTTCAGGCCTGTGACACCGTACACCACACGCCCGCCGGCCCGCTCGAGCGCCCGCGCCCACGCGACGTTCTGCACTTCGTCGAACCGCGCCTGCAGCTCGACGAGCACTTCGACCTGCTTGCCGCTCTGCGCCGCGTGCAGCAGCGCCGCGACGATCGGACTCGGATCGCCGAGGCGATAGAGCGTCATCTGGATCATTCGTACATCCGGATCGACGGATGCTTCCTCGACGAACCGGACGACCGTGTCGCGAAACGACTCGAACGGATGATGCACGAGCAGGTCGCGGGTGGCGATCGTCGCCAGCATCGACGTTTTTTCCGGCACCGGTACGCTGGCGTCCAGCGCGGGATAGTCGAGCTCCGGCAGTGCGGGGAGCGGAAGCGCCGACAGACAACGAAGATCGAGCAGCCCATCAATAACCTGCACTTCGGTGACGACCTCGCCGGAATCACGCGCCGCCGCATCGCGCCGCAAGCTCTCGAGGACGAGGTCGCTCACGAACGCCGGTGTCGCGTGCTCCACCTCGACGCGCACCGCGGCATTGTACGGGCGGCGCTCCGTCGCGTCGGCGACGGCATCGAGAAGATTCTCGGCGGCGTCATCTTCGTTGAGCACGAGATCGCCGCGCCGTGTGACGCGGAACAGATAGGCGCCCTCGACGCGGGCGCCTGGATACAGCAGATCGGTATTCGCCCGCAGCAGCTCCTCGATCGTGATGACGGCGCCGTCACGGCCGGGAATCGGCAGCAGGCGCGGGACGTCGAGCGGGAGTTCGAGTTCGCCGAGGTGCGGCCGGTCGTCGTCGAGCCGCCGGAAGACGATCGCCAACTGCAGGCCGAGGTGTGGCAGGTGCGGCAGCGGATGGCCGGGGCTGAGCGTGAGGGCCATCGGCGACACGCCGGGAATCATTTCATCCTCGAAGCGCCGGCGCATCGCCTCGCGTTCAGCGTCGGTGAGCGCAGGCCAAGAGAGGATCCGCGCGTCCAACTCCTCGGCAGCCGCCAAGCACTGCTCGGCGCACCGCGATTGCGCTCGCAGTAGCGCGCCGACTTCGTGCTCAACGCGCGCCAGGCGTTCGAGAGCGGTCAGTCCGTCGTCACCGCGCCGTGAGCCGTTCGCCCGCTCGTACGCGGCGTCGCGGCGAAGGCGTGCCATGCGAACCATATACAGCTCGTCGACATTGCTCGTAACGATGCCGAGAAAGCGCAGTCGCGCGCGCAGCGGGGTCGCGGGATTTTCCGCGATCGCCAGCACCCGCCGCTGAAAGGCCACGAGACTCAGCTCCGGATTGAGAAACTCCGGAGCGGGGAAGCTACCGGTCAATCAGCTCTTCCCCTCGCAACTATCTAAGAAATCTTGCGGGCGTTCGAGCTTCTTGTAGAACTCGTCCCAGTACTCCAGCGTTTCCTTCACGATCGACGGACTCAGCAGTTTGCCGATATCGTCGCTGTAGAGCGCGTAGATGGCGCTCTTCTGCGCGCGGAACGTCTCGATCGCCGCCGGGACCGACGCGTTCTCCTTGCAGTAGCCGCGCCACAGCCGTTGGCGCACGCGCTTGATCGGTAGCTGCGGGTCGACGGTCGCGTAGTGTGTGTTCACGGCGCCGGAGAAGTCGAAATCGTAGGCGACGGGGAGGTTGTCGCCGGTTGGCAGACCGACGAGCTCGCCGTTGTGCAGTCCCCAAAACGAGAAATCGGTGTTGCCGATCATGTATTCGAACAGGTAGGCGATCGCCGCTACGTCGGGGTTGAGGTCGTCGGGGCCGGCGCCTTTCTGCTTGATCAGCGTGCCGCCGAGTCGGACGGCCATCACTTCAGGATCCTCAAAAAGAAAGGCGTACTTCGGCGCGTCCGCCTTGCCCGTGGCGCTGTCGGCGAAGGTGATGCGAATCAGCCGCGCCCGATGACTCATTGGCGTGATGAGTTGATAGATACGATAGAGCTGGAACTCCTGCAGTACGTACTGTTCGCTGTCTTTGTCGTTACCGCACGGCGTGACCATCTTTGGTTTTTCAGCATCGTGAAAGACCGTTCCCTTCGCCAACTTGTTGCTGAAATTCAGGCGGAGCGGCGGGTTCGCGCAGTGCGCGAGCCGCCAGATGCCGTGCGTCTTCACGCGCAGCGGCACCTCCTGCGGCTTGCCATCGGCATCGGTGTAGGTGAACGACGCCGTGTGATACGGCGAGTTCGCCTTTTTGTCACGTCGCAACATTTTCAGATTCGCTTTCAGTGTCAGCTCGAGCGGTGCCGCACTCGCCCAGAGGTGCGGGACTTTGGCGGCATCCCCTTTCGTGCGAGTACTGTCTTTCGGCACTTTCACTTTTGTCGAATCTTTCTTCGCCTTCGGTTTGTCCTGTGCGGACGCCGTGCACACGACGGCGAGTGTACAGGCGGCGAACAGCGCGCGAGCAGCGTATTGAATGGACATGGCGGTGGGGGGGGGGCTGCAGGGTCAGACGAGCTCGATGTCAATCACTTTCCCGGTGCCGGCGAGTCGGAGCAGCGACATCAGATCGTCGGCCGACGTTTTCTTCTTCATCTGCACGAAAAACTCGAGCATTTGCACGCCGTTGACTTCGGTCACCGAGCCGCGACGGTACTGCTTCGTGTAGTCTTTCAGTTTCGCCTCGACGATCGGGCGGAGGCCGGACGGGTCATCGGTTTGCAGGCGCAGGCGGCGTTCCTCATTCGGCTGCGGCGCATCGTCCTCTGCGGCCGCGGCGCGGCGCATCGCCCGCTCGGCGACACCGGCGAGTTGATCGCGCGACATGTTCTGCAGTACGTGTTCGTCGATTTGCGCGACGAAGGTGCCGGTGCGCGCGAGGTCGCGGGCCCGCTGGAGTCGTTTCTCTCCGATGCGTCCGTCGAGTTCTTCCGGTGCGTGGCCAAAGTCGAGATACCAGAGGGCGAAAACCGTCGCGTTGAAGCCGATCGAAATCACCGCCGCGACGGGCACGTTCACCGCCGAGGCCATGCCGATGGCCGTCGCGAGAAAGACGTAGACGGCGTCTTTGGAATCTTCGAGCGTATTGCGGAAGCGGACGGCGGCGACGATACCGGCGAGCGAGAACGCCAGCGCGACGCTGTACTTCACGAGCAGCGTGACGCCGGCGACGATCAGCGGGAGAATGATGAGGAGCTGCACGACCGACTGCTGGTATCCACGTTTCGAGCGCGTCAGTAGGTAGATCCACGCCACCGGCAGCGAGAGGAGAATCGCCGACAGCATCGCGAAGCCGACGGTGATCGAGAGACTGACTTCATCGAGCGCCGCCCGCGGCACGTTCTTCCCGCCGGAGTTCGGGCCGCCGCCGAAGATCAAGTCGAGCGAGGTTGGCGTTTCGGAGGTGGTGTGGGGTATAACCTGCCAGATCAGCGCGCCAAGGCCGATCAAGACGACGTAATACAACACCACGCGCACCATGATGCGGTTGGTACTCGACGGCCGCGCAACACCCTCAGACATGCCGGATCCCTTTGCGAAAGTTCCCCAATATCACGCCGCACGGCCCGCTCCGCTATGCTTGCCCGCCGGGAACGCCGGAGGCACATTGGGGCGCATGAATAGACGCATCCGCCGCCTGTCCGCCGCCGTGGCCGCCGCCGTCGGCGTTGCCGGCGTTGCCGGCGTTGCCGGTCCGGCCCGAGCACAGGCGACCGCCGCCAAACCCCGCCTCGTGGTCCTGATCGCCGTCGATCAGTTTCGTGGCGACTACATCGCCCGATTCGCGCCCCAGCTCCACGGAGGGCTCGCCCGCCTCTCCGCGGGTGGGGCATGGTACACGAACGCCCATCACGACCACGCCATCACCGAGACGGCCCCGGGGCACGCCACGCTGCTGTCGGGACGATTTCCGCGCTCGACCGGCATCATGATGAACCGCCTCGGCGTCGAGGACGAGACGTCACCGCTCATTGCCAACGGACTGGGGAGCGGCGCCTCCCCGAAACGGTTCAATGGAACGACCCTCTCCGACTGGCTCGTCTCGAGCGATGGCAAGTCGCGCACACTGTCGGTCTCAACCAAGGATCGTGCGGCGATCCTGCCGGTAGGAAAATCGAAGGCGAACGTCTACTGGTACTCACTCGACGGGCGGTTCACGACGAGCTCGTACTATCGCGACGTGCTTCCGTCGTGGGTCATCGAGTGGAACAACCGCTTGATGCCGCAGTCGTTCACGGGCAAAGTCTGGGACTTGCTACTCCCCGCGAGTGCGTACGCCGAGCCGGACAGCGTCCCCGCCGAGAGCAACGGCGTCGGAGTGGTCTTTCCTCATCCGCTGCCGGACGACACCGATGCCGCCGTGAGCGCGCTGCGGGGTACGCCGTTCATCGACGATGTTACGCTCTCCTTCGCACTGAACGGAGTGACTGCGCTCGCACTCGGTGCGAGCGCGCATACCGATCTGCTGTCGATTTCGCTCTCAGCCACTGACTATATCGGTCATCGCTTCGGCCCGGATTCGCGCGAGATACACGATCAGGTGCTGCGTCTCGATCGCGCGCTCGGTGGGTTTCTCGATTCGCTCTACAAACTGCGTGATTCGTCGCAGGTGACGATCGTGCTGACGGGCGACCACGGCATCGGCAGTATGCCCGAGCTCGCGCCTGCGGGGACGACGCCGGCGCCGGTGCGCGGGGTCAGCATCATCCAACTGCTCCCGCAGTGGCGCGAAGCCCTCAAGGCGCTGAAGGTCGATACGAACGCGATCGATATCGACCAGCAGATCGTGATCGCCGACCGCGCCGCGTTCGCGAAGGCCAAGGTGAGTGTCGACTCGGTACTCGAGTCATTCGCCGCGTCGATCCGCCCCGTTCCCGGCGTGCTCCGTGCCGATCGCCTCAAGTCGCTACTGGCCGATACGGCGAGCGATCCGATTGCGCGCCGCTGGAGTCATCAATTTCCGGCCGATCTGAACGTCGATCTGCTCGTCGTGACGCTGACGCCGTACAGTCTCTGGCGCGGCAGTATCGCGACGCACGGCGCGCCGTTCGATTACGACTCGAATGTCCCACTGATTTTCTTCGGCGCAGGGGTCGCGCCCGGGAAACATGCGGAGTTCGTGCGAACGGTGGATCTCGCGCCGACGTTGGCGGCGCTCGCCGGTGTGAAGCCGACGGAGCGCGTTGACGGCGTCATTCTCACGACGGCGATACGTCCGTAACGAACCGCCGATGCAAAGGCGAAACGACAACGGCCCCGGCAACTCGCCGGGGCCGTTGTCGTTTCGTGTTACGGCGCTCCGTCTGCTACCGGTTCGCCGTGTTATCGAAGAACGGACGGTTCGTCGCCGTCGTCGAAGTAATCGTGATATCGCCGCGCGCGCCGATTGTATAGACTCGGCCCGCGTTGAACGACATCGACGTGCGGGTGAAGAGATTCGTCGTCGAGCCGGCAAGGCGCGCACTGAGATCGTACACGCCCTGCGGCAGGCCGACGAACGTCCCGCCAGTCTTGTACGCGATCGCCGTACCCACGGCGACTTCGGTGCCGGTGAGCTGGTTCTTCGCGTACAGGATTATCGGCTGCGAGTTGGATATGGCATTGACGAATCGCACGAGCGACTGCGTGTAGTCGATCGTCGCCGGATAGCCGTCTTCGACGACGAACCCGTCGACCGACTTCGCCGTGGCATCATAAAAGCCGCTCGTATAGAAGGAGTAGTTCTTTCCGTCGGCGATCGTCGCCGTGACTTTTGAGATCGCGAGATCTTTGTCGGTCGCGGAGGCGATGTTCGCCGAGAGCGCGTAGCTGCCAGGCGCGATCGTCGCGTAGAGGCCTCCCGATCCAGCGCTGCCGTAGTTCGTGCCGAGGACCGACTCGATGCCGGTGGTCGAGCTGATCGCCGTCATCTTCGTCGTGCCGGCGTAGAAGTTCACGCCGGGCGCGTTGACGCCGAAGTTGAAGAACTTCACCTTCGACGCCGCCACCGGCGCCGTGATGTCCGTCGTCATCTTGGAGCCGCACGCCGAAACGACGGCCGCCAGGAGCAGAAGTGCAATCGATGTCTGTTTTTTCATGGCGGGTTACGGTTGAGTGATCCAGATCGGCTTCGTGTGGTAGTCGAGCGCTAGTCCGCCGATGGCGTCCAGCCCCGCAACGTTCCACACATACTCCGAGTTGTACCGCGGACGAATGCGCTGGACGATCTTTCCGTTGTTGTCCGGATAGAGTGTCGTCGGCGGCACAAAGCCGGGGTACACTTGCTTGCCGCTCGCCGGATCGATATCCGTCCAGTGATAACGGCGCATGTCCATGAAGATCTCGTTGTGGCCCCAGCCCCAGAGCGCGATGTACTTCTGGCTCATGATCTGGGTGAGCGTCAGTCCGGCCGCCGACGCCGGAATGATGTTCGGGTCGGCGAGGAACGCCGCCTTCTCCGCCGCGGTGATCTGCGTCGCCTGCTGGCCGTTGTCCTGGTTGCGGGCGTTCACGAAGTCGATGTGCGTCGAGATGCCGTTGCGGTATGCGGCGAGTGCGGTTGCCTTGTCACCGGCGCGGTAGGCCGCTTCCGCCTTAATGAACTGAAGCTCCGCATACGTCATGTTCGGCATCTTCGTCTTGTCGTCGAAGATGTACCGGCTCGGGGAGCCGGTCGCTGCAGGTCCGACGTAACCGAAGAAGTTCATCGGCTGCTGCGCCGCGGCCAGCGCACCGAACCCGACCGTGTTGATGTCGAGGCCACGGTACACACCATCCGGAGACGGCGCGAGCATCCGGCTCATCCGCGGATCCACCGTGCCGCCGAACACCGTGCCGTTCATGAGACCGAGCGCGAACGCCGTCTGACGATAGGTCGTGATGTTGTTGCGCGTGTTGCCGAGGAAGTTGCGATCGTCGTTGACCGTGCCGAGGTACGCCAGTAGTGCGTCGTCGCTGTTGCCGGTGAACGACAGGTCGACGTTGGCGATCACGTCAGCCGGCTTGTAGGTGGCCTTGTTCGAAAAGTGGTTGAGATTGAGCGCCAGCATACCGTACGCCAGCTTCAGCCACTTCGTGCGATCACCCTTGTAGATGATGTCGGTGCGACCGAGGTAGTTCGCGTCGACCGCGCCGTCCGTGCGCTTCAGGTTCGTGATCGCGAGCCCGAGCAGGCGCTGAATCTCCTGGTACGCGAACTCCTGCGAGTCGTAGTTGAAGCTGAACTTCGACGCATCGATCGCTTCCTTCACGATGATCTCACCGTGCAGGTCGGTCGTCACCTGCCAGCCCCACGCCTTCAGGATGTAGCCAACGCCGAGGAGGTCCCAGCGCTGTTCGGCTTCGGCCGTTTTCATCATATCGACGAGGTTCTGGCCAAGCGTCCAGTAGACGTCGCGCCACTGCTGCGCGGCGTTGTCGCTTGAGGGATCGTAGCCCATGCGATCCCACGTCGTGAGTGATGTGCCCGGCAGCGTCCACTGCTGCGTGTACCGGCCGACGAATCGGCCGTCGAACTGCGGCGACGTCACGAACCAGTGCAGCATCGGTGAGAGATACAGATTCGCCGATACCGTCTGCGGCGCGTTCGGGTTGGTGTTGACGTCGAGGAAGCTCTTGCATCCCGACGCGAGCACGAGGGCGCCGACGAGGGCGGCGCCGCGAATGGTCTTCATTCGAATGCGTGTCATGATTAGAAACCCACCTTGAGGCCGAAGCTGACGCCACGCGGAATCGGGAAGTTGCCGAAGTCGATACCGGCACCACCCGAGCCACCGACCGCCGCCGAGTTGCCGTTGACGATCGGATCGAGGCCCGTGTAGTTGGTGATCAGGAAGAGGTCCGTCGCCGTGACGAACACGCTGGCATTGCGGGCGCGCATGAAGCCGTCCGGAATGTTGTAGCGCAGCGTGATGTCGCGCATCCGGAGCCAGTTGACGTTTTTCTGGATGAACAGCTCTTCGCTCATGTTCGTGTAGTACTGCGTCTGCACCGCCGGAATCACCGCGATGTTGTTGACCGTCGGCGTGGTGCTGTTTTCCTTGCCGTCGCGGAGCACGCCCTTGACGATGCGTGGCGTCTCACGGTCGAGCGTGCTCATCGCGAGCCCGCGCGTCGTGAGAAAGTGCTGGGTGGCGTTGAAGATGTCGCCGCCCTTCCGGATGTCGAGCAGGAAGTTGAGCTGGAAGCGTTTGTACGTGAACGTGTTCGTCAGGCCGATCGAGTAATCCGGCTGACGGTCGTAGCCGCCGTCGATAAAAATGTTCGAGCGAAGCGGCAATCCGGTCGTCGGATCGATGAGGATGTCGCGATTCGCGTTCCGGAGGTAGTACAACCCGGTGAGCGACATCGTCGATTTGCCCGGCGTCACGCCGTTGCGGACGTTGCCGTAGAGCCAGGTATCGGAGACGTACGTCTCCGGCAATGCGCGGGGGAGTGCCACCACCTTGCCGCGGGCGCTCGCGAAATTCACGAGCACGTCCCACGTGAAGTCGCGCTTCAGCACGGGGGTGCCGCGGACGGTCACTTCCCATCCCTTGTTCTCGGTGGAGGCGCCGTTGAGGTTGAACAGAATGAAGCCCGTGGCGTAACTGCCGCGGATGTCATTCACGATCTGGTCCTTGGTCTGCTTGTTGTAGTACGTAATGTCGAGGCCAAGGCGGTCGTCGAGGAAGCTGAGCTCGGTGCCGATCTCGTACGACTTCGCGAACTCCGGCTTGAGCGCGAGGTTCGGGCCGGTGAAGCCGTATCCGTAGCCGCCCCCCGTCGTCGGCTTGTACTCGAGCGCCGTGCGATACGCGTACGGACGCGCATCGCGTCCCACCTGGGCATAGCCGGCGCGGAGTTTGCCGGTCATGTACTTGCCGATCGACGGAAACGCGTCCGAGAAGATGAAGCTCGACGATATCGAGGGATAGAAGAACGAGTTGTTCGGCACCGGAATGGTCGACGTCCAGTCGTTACGGCCGGTGACGTTCAAGTACAGATACTTCTTGTAGTCGAGCGACGCGCTGCCGAACGCGCTGACGAGGCGACGCTGCGTGATCGTCGTGCGCGCCGTCCGCGAGCTCGTGTTGTTGATCGAGACGAAGTTCGGGTCGAGGAAATTCAGCCCCTGCTGCGCCTGTACCGTCGACCGGAGATCGGAGATCGAGTGGCCGACGAAGGCGCTGATCGAGATCTCCCTGAAGAGCTTGCGCGGCTGCACCGAGAAGATCGTCTGCGCGTTGAGATTGCGGACGACGTCGTCGGCGAGGTCGAGGATGCCGTTGTTCGCGAAGCCGAGGGCGCTCTCCGGGCTGCGAAGGATCGTGTTCTGCCCGGTGTAGCTGTCGGAGCCGATGTTGGTTTTCAGCTGGCCCCACGAGATGGGCGTCAGCACGATGCCGACGTTCAGCACGAGTCGCGAGTTCTTCGCGTTGTTGACGTTCTTGTTGACGTTGAAGTACGGATTATCGAGCTCGGCGCCCGAGGTGAGCTGCGTCGTGCGGCGGCGCGTGCCGGCCGGCGTCAGGTAGCTCTTCGCGTCGTCCGTCGCCGGCCACACCAGAAGGCCGATCAGCGGCCCGGCATCGCCCTTGTACGCCTGATTGTTGTCGGAGTTCGTGAACTGCACCGAGAGGTCGGTCTTCATCCACGAGTTCACCTGGGCCTGCGACGAACCGGTCAGGTTGAAGCGCTTGTACGTCGAGTTCGGAATCACGCCTTCCTGATTCGTCACCGAGACGCCCATCCGGTAGTTGATCCGGTTGTCGGAGGCGGCGCCGCTGAACGAAAGATTGTGCCGCGCGGTGACTGCCGTCTGGAAGAAGCCGGCAATGTTATCGAAAAACGGAGTACCGGCCACGTACGGGGCTCCGAAGTACTGGAACTGCGACAGCGACGAACCGGCGATCGAGGTCGGTCCGTACACGCGCTGCGTTGCCGGCCGGCTATTCGTGCTCTCGACGCGATAGTTGTTGCTGTACTCGAATCCGCCGCCCACCTTGCCGCGCTTCGTCGTGATGACGATAGCGCCGTTGGCGGCATCGATGCCGTAGAGCGCCGACGCTTCCGGGCCCTTGAGGACGACGAGCGATTCGATGTCGTCCGGATTGATGTCGGCCGCGCGATTCGTGAAGTCGATCCCGCGATTGTTGAGCGCCGTCGTCGAGCCGGGAGCATCCGCCGAGAGGACATTCGTGTTGAGCGTCTTGTTGTCGATCGGCAGGCCGTCGACGATCATCAGCGGCTGATTGCTGCTCGAAATCGAGCTGACGCCGCGGATCGTGATCGAACTGGAGGCACCTGGAACGCCGGAGCTCTGCGTCACTTCGACGCCAGCCACTCGGCCCTGCAGCGCGTTGATGAAGCTCTCACGCTGCGTCTGCGCAATCGCCGGTCCCTCGACCTGCTGCTGCGAGGTGCCGAGCGAGCGCTGCTGCGCCGTTTGGCCGAGCGCGGTCACGACCACCTGATCGAGACTCGTCGCGACTTTCTTCAGCGTCACGTTGATGACGTTGTCGGCGCCGACGGGCACTTCCTGCGGGGCGTAGCCGATGCGGCGGAACTGCAACAGCTGGCCGACCGATACTCGGACGGAATAGTTGCCATCGTTCGTGGTCATCGTGCCGGTGGCCGTTCCTTTGATAACGACCCCGACGCCGGGGATGGGAGCGCCGACTGCGTCCGTCGCTTTGCCCGTTACGGTCTTTTGCTGGGCAAAAGCCGGAGCGGCAAGGAGGAATGTTCCCATCAAGAGCGTAAGAACTTTTTTCATCATGAGAAGGGGTACCGAGTGTTGGTGCGAGGTGAGTCGAACTCCGACCTGCCGCTGACACGCAAACGTTCCGTACTACGGTTGAAGGTAAAACCGCATCTATATTGATACCTGTTCGCTACTTCTGAATGAGGGCTATCTTAGCCCCCCAAGCGAGACGATGTCAACTAATAGCCGACACCAGAGCAAAGGTGTCCCCTTTGGGGGACTCGGGATGTTTTTACCCTGAGTCACTTCACGAGACCTCGATCGACGATGCGATTGCGCTCGATTGTCCTGATTCTGCTGATCGCGCTTCGGACACGCTCGGTCGCGGCGCAGACGTCAGTGATCGCGGCTCGAGCTGCCGGAGTGACAATCAGCGGTGTCGTGCGCGACAGCATCACCGGCGCCGCGCTGTCGGGCGCCCTCGTGCAGCTCGTGTCGGCAGACTCGCTCCCCGAGTTCGCGCGCTCGAGCTTCTCCGATTCGTTCGGCCGCTACACGCTCGTCGACGTTCCGGATGGCAGATTCACGATCGGCTTCGAACATCCGCTCCTCGATTCGCTCGGCGTCGAGCCGACACTGCGCGAGGTCGTCGTTTCGCGCCATCGCGCTGTGCGATTCGATCTCTCGACGCCCTCGGCTTCTCGTATGCGCGCGGCGATCTGCGGGGCGGCCACGACGGCGGGCGGTGTTTTTGCCGGTGTCGTGCGCGATGCGAAAACCGGCGCGCCGGTGGCCGGCGCCCACGTCACCGGCGAGTGGCTCGAACTCACATTCCGAACCACCGGTGTACAGCGCACGCGGCCATCGCTGACCGCGACGACGCGCGACAACGGACGATTTGCGCTTTGCGATGTGCCGAGTGGCGGAACGATGTTCGTGACGGCAACGCATGCGGCGGACAGCACCGCGACTGTCGAGGTGCGGGTGAGTACCGATGGCTTCTCGCGCCGTGAGCTCTTTGTTGGAGCGCCGCACGCCGGCGATGGCCAACTCCGTGGCACCGTCGTGACGGCGGACGGCAACCGCCCGCTCGCCGGCGCCATCGTGCACTTGACGGACGGGCCGGCCGCTCGGACGAACGAGCGCGGCGAGTGGACGATCGTCGGAGCGCCGGCGGGAACTCGAGTGCTGGAGGCGCGGGCCATCGGCTACTACGCCGACCGGCTCGTCGTCGACGTCGTAGCCGACGCGCCGCCGGTACGCGTGGCGCTGTCGACGTTCAAGGCGATGCTCGAGACCGTGAAGATCACCGCCGCGCGCGCTGCTGATCGGTTCAACAGCGGATTCGCGGAGCGCAGCCGCTCGGCGACGGGGAAGTTTCTGCACCTCGCCGATATCGCGCGACGCGGCGGACTTCGCGTCAGTGACCTGTTTCGTTCGATCGCCGGGACGCGCGTTGGATTTACCTCCGAAACGTTGGTTTCGGACATGGACCGCACGCCGAGGGCGGTCGAT
>JAYVPN010000082.1:0-27655 GCA_043757365.1 Gemmatimonadota bacterium
CGTTCCGCGCCACAAGCGCAAAAAGCAGATCATGAAGCTCGCCAAGGGCAACTTTGGCGGACGCAGCAAGCTCTGGAAGGCCGCGAAAGAAACCGTCGAGCGCGGTTGGGTCTACGCCTACCGGGATCGCAAGGCCAAGAAGCGCGATTTCCGTAAGCTCTGGATCATCCGCATCAACGCCGCGGCACGCCAAAACGAGATGTCGTACAACGTCTTCATGAACGGCCTCAAAAAGGCCGGCATCGAAGTCGATCGCAAGATCCTCTCGGATATCGCGATCACCGATCCGACGGCGTTTACGCTCCTCGCTGAGAAGGCGAAGTCGGCGCTGGCCGCAGCGTAGAGGTTTTCTGAAGTAACCGACGGCAGCGCGACGCAAGTTGCGCTGCCGTTCGTTATTTTGCGGAACACAAACCGTACCACCATCCGTACCACCATCCGTACCACCATCCGCACGACCCGCTCTCCCCTCGGACCACTGACCGGGCTCCCGTGACTCTCGACGAATTCAAGTCCGCCTGCCAGCAGCTCGCCGCCGCCGGCCCGCCACAAATCGCCGCGGTCGGCGACCTCGACGCCTACACCCAACTGCGCAACGCCCTCGTCGGCCGCGCCTCCGGGCGGCTCACCGCGATCATGTCCACCCTCGGCGCCCTTCCCAAAGAAGACCGCCGCGACGCCGGACAGCTCGCCAACGCCGTGAAAGTCGAACTCGAACGGCTCCTCGATGAGCGCCATGCCGCACTGGCTGCAGCTGCACCGTCCGGACCAACGCTCGACCGCTCGATGCCGGCGCGCACCTCGTGGGCCGGCTCGCTCCACCCGACGACGCTGGTGATCGACGAAATCTCCGACATCTTCCGCGAACTGGGCTTCACGATCGCCCTCGGGCCGGAAGCGGAGCGCGAGTGGTATAATTTCTCAGCGCTGAACTTTCCGTCTGATCACCCGGCGATGGAGCTGCACGACACGCTCTATCTCGAAGACGGCGGGCTGCTCCGCACGCACACCTCGCCGGTGCAGGTGCGCACGCTCCAGCAATACGCGCCGCCGATTCGCGTGCTCGCGCCGGGCAATGTGTATCGCCGCGATTTCTTCGACGCGACGCACGCGCCAGCCTTCGCGCAGCTCGAAGGGCTCGCGGTCGATGAAGGAATCACTTTCGCCGATCTCAAGGCCACGCTGACGCACTTCGCCAAGCGCTTCTACGGCTCGAGCCGCCGCACGCGCTTCGGCCCGAGCTATTTCCCGTTCACCGAGCCGTCGGCGCAGATGGACGTCGAAGTCGACCTCGGCGATGGCAAAGGGCTCCGCTGGGTCGAGATCATGGGATGCGGACTCGTGCATCCCAACGTCCTCGAGTCGGCTGGCATCGACAGCGAGAAATACACCGGCTGGGCCTTCGGTATGGGCCCGGGACGCATCGCGATGAGCCGGCACGGCATCACCGACATTCGCATTCTCTACGATTCCGATGTGCGCTTCCTAGAGCAGTTCGCCCGATGATCGTCTCGCACGAGTGGCTCAAGCAGTTCGTTCCGCACACGCTCTCGCCCGTCGAGCTCGGCGAGCTGCTGTCGCGGCACGTCGTGACGCTCGATGGGTTGCACGCGCTGCGCGCGGACCTCGCACCGTTCGTCGTCGGTCGCGTCGTCGAATCCGAGAAGATTCCCGAGACGAAGCTGTCGTTCAATAAAGTTGATGACGGCAGCGGCACGTTGCTCGATGTCGTATGCGGCGCACCGAATGTTGCGGTCGGCATGCTCTATCCGTTCGCCCGCACCGGCACCGTGATGCCGGGCGGCATGGTGATCGAGAAGCGCAAAATCCGCGGCTTCACCTCGAACGGCATGCTCTGCTCGGCGCGCGAGCTCGGCCTGGGACAGGATCACGATGGCATTCTCGCGCTGAATATCGACGTACCGCCCGGCACGCCGTTGCTCAGGGCGATGCCGATCGGCGACTCGGTGCTCGATCTCGATGTGCTGCCGAATCGCCCGGACTTGCTCTCGCACCTCGGCGTCGCGCGCGAACTCTCGGCGCTTACCGGTGTTCCGCTGCGGGAGCCCGCCGAACTTGGCTGGCCGATCACCATCCCGAAAGCGACGACAGGCGTCGATCACGTGACCGCCGCCGGCGCGACAGTGACCGTGAAGGACAGCGCGGGATGCCCGCGCTACGTTGGCGTTCTCATTCGCGGCGTGAAAGTTGGTCCGAGCCCTGAGTGGCTCTCGGCACGCGTTACGGCGATGGGTGGTCGCTCGATAAACAATGTCGTCGATGCCACCAACTACATCCTCCACGGACTCGGACAGCCCGTGCACGCCTTCGATTTTTCGAAACTGCGCGGCGGGGCGATCGTCGTGCGCAAAGCGAACGCCGGTGAAACGCTCGTCACACTCGACGGTGTCGAGCGCACGCTCGAACCGTGGATGACGATCATCGCTGACGGCGAACGCGCGACAGCGCTCGCCGGCGTGATGGGCGGCCGCGAAAGTGAAGTGACCGATGCGACAACCGAGATTCTGCTCGAAGTCGCCTTGTTCGCTCCGAAGGACGTGCGCAAGGTGCGGCGCGCGCTCGGACTGTCGACCGACGCGAGTTATCGCTTCGAACGCGGCGTCGATCGTCTCAGCACGCTCGCGATCGCCGAGCGCGCAGCTGCGCTGATCATGAGCGTCGCCGGTGGAACGGTCACGGCGATACTCGATGCCGCGAGCCCGTTTCCCCCGCCGATCATCGTCGAGCTGCGCCCGTCGCGCGTCGAGAAGTTGCTTGGCGCGCCGGTTCCGGAGGCGGAAATCGGACGGCTCCTCTCCGCCATCGGCTTCACGGTTGAGGGGACCGCAAATCGTACGTACACGGTCACCGTGCCGACGTTCCGCCACGACGTGACGCTCGAAGCCGATCTCGTCGAAGAGATCGCGCGCCTCCGCGGTTACGATGTGCTTCCCGATACACTCTCGCCGTATCGTCCGGGAACCGTTGCCGATCATCCGCTCCATCTCGCGGGCCGACGCGTGCGCGATGCGCTTGTCGGTGCGGGGCTCGCCGAAGTGCGACCGATGCCGTTCACGAAAGGCAATGACTCGGAGGATTTCGCTCGCGTCACGAATCCGCTTGCCGACGACGAACCGTTTCTCCGTCGCACGCTGCTCGATACGCTCGCGCGACGCGCCGAGTACAGTCTCAATCGGCAGCAGGGAAATGTGCGGCTGTTCGAGGTCGGGTCGGCGTTCGCACCGGTGACGGGAGCGCTGCCGATCGAAGAAGTGCGCGTCGCGGCACTGATCATGGGCGATCGCCGTCCGTCGCATTTCACGGAGCCGAAGCCGCCGAAGTTCGACGCGTGGGATGCCAAGGCGCTCGCGGAGCAGATCGCGCGCGCGGCGTTCCCGGGTCACGCGGTGTCGTTGTTGCCGTCTGAGCAGGATTCGCTCTGGTTCGTCCGCGTCGATGACGAAGCGATCGGCAGCGTCTCTGCTGTGAAGCTCGACGCGCCCGTTTGGGCGGCGCCGGCGTTCGGTGTTGAGATTACGCTGGGCGTTATGCAGTCGACGCCGGTTGCGGCGCCACGCACCCACGCGCACGACGCACCGCGCGCGGACGAGGTCCGCAGCTTCGTGCAGTTTAAACCACTGCCGACGACACCGGCCGCGGAGTTCGATCTCGCGCTGTTGGTGCCGAACGATTTGCCGGCCGCGGAAGTCGAGCGCGTGATCACGACGGCGGGCGGGGAACTGCTCGAGCGCGTCGCGTTGTTCGACGAGTTTCGTGGCGCCGGAGTTCCTGAGGGGATGCGTTCACTCGCATGGCGGTTGACCTTCCGTCATCCCGAGCGCACTCTACGGGACAAGGAGATCGACGGTCGTCGGTCGCAATTGCTGAAGACCCTGGAGAGCCAACTCGGTGTCGTCCCCCGCACGGCCTGACGCGAAAGCGTTCAAGGAGCTTGAGGTCCTCGTCCGCAATCTGGGCGAGGAGCTCGCAACGTTCCGTAAGCGCGCCCACGCCGCCGAAGCGCGATTGAAGACGATCGCGAGATCGGGTGGTGGCGGCGACGAGCGCGCCGAGGAGCGCGTGGCGCAACTCGAGGCGGAGAACGCGAAGTTGAAGACGCGGCTCGATGCCGCCGCCACCCGGACGCGTAAAATGCTCGACCGGGTGCGATTCCTTCGTCAGCAGCACACCGGAGAAGCGCGATGAGCGGCCCCACGAAACACAGTGTCCGCGTGTCGATCGTCGGCGAGGAGTACACGCTCAAGAGCGATGTCTCGCCGGAGCGGACCAGGGAGATCGCGAACTATGTGGACTTGGCGATCCGCGGCGTGATGCAGAGCGCGTCGGTGGTGGAGTCGCACAAAGCGGCGATCCTCGCGGCGCTGATGATCACCGACGAGCTGTTCAAAGCGCGGGCGGGGAACGCCGAGATGGCCGAGGCAATGGGGAGCTTGTCGTCGGAGTTGCGGCGATGGCTGCCGCCTGGGAAGCGGGGCGAAGCCGTATAGTCTCGGTGCCGCGGGGCTCAACGACGGCTTGGATTCACGCGGAGAGTGGGAGAACGAGCAACGGCGGCCGCGGAAACGCGCGGACACAACGGAAAAGGGTGCGGAAAGTTCAACAACTTTGGGGGAACTTCTCTCGCCGAGAGAGATGTTCCCCCAGTTGTTGCAGTATCCGCGCGTTACCGCGAAATCCGCGGCCGCCGTAGCCCTTTCTCCCACTCTCCGCGTGAATCCGAGGCGTCGTTGAGCCCCGCCTCACCGATCCTCTGGCGGTTTTGACGCAAGAACCGTAGCTTCCATATACGTGGAGCCGCGATCCCGTAGGTGCAAGCGGCCTCGGTAGTTAGCCCGTCCCGTCCAGCGCCCTTCGACGGCGCCCGATCGGTCGGTCAATCAACCGTGGCGTTGCCTTTACAATCGCATGCTCCCGGGCTGTTCCTGTGAATCGCGGCGCGCCTTCCCCTAGTAGGTGCGGCGGCGCCGCCTTGGAGTATAAAGTCAATGACGATTTGGACTTACCTGGCCATCGCGCTCGGTGTTTTGGGCGTTGCGGGTTCCGCGTTTGCTTTCTCAGTGGGCAAGAAGTCCGGAAAAAACGCCGAGTTGGAGGCCCGAAAGGCCGCTGGTGATACCGCCGAACAGTTGGCGAAGCGCATCGTTGGCGATGCGGACCGCGAAGCCGACGGACTGCGCAAGCAGGCTGTCCTCGCTGGCAAGGAAGAGGCGATGCGCTCCCGCGAGGAATGGGAGAGCGAGGTCCGCCGCCGTCGAGAGGAAGTCGCGAGCGAAGAAAAGCGCGTCCAGGAGCGCGAGTCGACCCTCGACAAGAAGTTCGAGATGGTCGAGACGCGCGACAAGGAAATCGGCCGTCGCGCAAGCGAGGTCGGCCGTCGCGAAAAGACACTCGAAGAAAAGCAGGCCGAGCTCGACAAGATGATCGTCGAGGAGCGGCGCCGTCTCGAGCAGTTGGCCGGCTTGTCGGCCAGCGAAGCGAAGGCCGAACTGATTCGCCGCCTCGAAGAGGAGGCCCAGGCCGATGCGGCGAACCGGCTCCGCGAGATTCGCGATACCGCCAAGCGCACCGCCGACCGCGAGGCAAAGAAGATCGTCGCGCTCGCCGTCCAGCGAATCGCCGCCGATCACACGGCCGAGATAACGGTCAGCGCCGTGAGTCTGCCGAAGGACGAAATGAAGGGACGCATCATCGGCCGCGAGGGGCGCAACATTCGCGCCTTCGAACTCGCCACCGGTGTGGACGTGATCATCGATGACACGCCGGATACAGTGGTTGTGAGCTGCTTCGATCCGGTGCGCCGCGAAGTCGCGCGCCTCGCGCTCGAGAAGCTCGTCGCCGACGGACGCATCCATCCGGGGCGCATCGAAGAAGTCGTCGAGAAATCGAAGAAGGAAGTCGAAGCGAGCATCATCGAGACCGGCGAACAGGCGGCGTACGAAGTGAATGTGCATGGCCTGCATCCCGAGATCATCAAGCTCATCGGCCGGATGAAGTGGCGCACATCCTACGGCCAGAACATCCTGATGCACTCGAAGGAAACGGCGTGGCTCGCCGGCATCATGGCCGAAGAACTCGGCCTCGACGCCGTGATGGCGCGCCGCGGCGCGCTGTTGCACGACATGGGGAAAGTGCTGACGCACGAGCACGAGGGCACGCACGTGCAGCTCGGAGTGGAAATCGCGACGAAGCACGGTGAGCATCCGCTCGTCGTGAATTGCATCGCGGCGCATCACGACGACGTCCCGCATGAGAGCGAGATCAGCGTGCTCGTGCAGGCGGCCGACGCAATCAGCGGTTCGCGCCCGGGCGCGCGTCGCGAGGCGTTCGAAACGTACGTGAAGCGTCTCGAAGGACTCGAGAAGATTGCGGCGAGCTATCGCGGCGTCGATCGCGTATTTGCGATTCAGGCCGGCCGCGAGATTCGCGTCATCGTGAATCCAGATGAGGTGGACGACGCGCGGATGCAGTCACTGACGGAAGAGATTGCGCGGCGCGTGGAAACAGAACTGCAGTATCCCGGACAGATTAAAGTCGTCGCGATTCGCGAGAAGAGGGCCACGGACATTGCCCGCTGAGCTGATCGACGGCTCTGGGATTGCGCTGCGGCTGCGTGAGCGGGTCGCGGCGCGTGTCGCCGCGCTGCACCTGCGCGGCGTCGTCCCGGGGTTGACGGTCATTCTCGTCGGAGACGATCCGGCGAGTGCCGTCTATGTGAAAGCGAAAGAGAAGGCGACGCTCGACGCCGGGATGCGCGGCGAAACCGTGCGCCTGCCGGCCTCGACCACCGAAGCCGAGTTGCTCTCGCGCATCGAGGCGCTCAATCACGATAACAAAGTGCACGGCATTCTCGTGCAGATGCCGCTGCCGAAGCAGATCGATCCGCAGAAAGTCATCGCGCACATTCTGCCGGAAAAAGACGTCGATGGTTTTCATCCGGTGAACGTCGGCAAGATCTCAACCGGCGATCCGGCTGGCTTCGCGCCGTGCACGCCGGCCGGCGTGATGGTGCTACTTCGCGAGTCGGGCGTCGAGCTCGCCGGCCGCGAGTGTGTGATCATCGGTCGCAGCAACATCGTCGGTAAGCCGATGGCCGCGCTGATGCTCGCGGCCGATGCGACGGTGACGATCTGCCATTCGCGCACGAGCGATCTCGCCTGGCATACCAAACGCGCCGATATCCTCATCGCCGCGGTCGGGCGCAAGGAAATCGTCACCGGCGAGATGGTGAAGCCGGGCGCCGTCGTGATCGATGTCGGAATGAACCGCGTGGCGGACGGCACGACGAAGCGCGGCACGCGCCTCTACGGCGACGTGCATTTTCCGACTGTCTCGCTCGTCGCGTCGAAGATCACGCCGGTGCCGGGTGGCGTCGGTCCAATGACGATCGCGATGCTGCTGCAAAACACCGTCATCTCCGCGGAGCGCGTCGCGGGGAACCGCGCGTGACCGCACCGGGCACTTCGCAGGAGAGCGCCCTCGCCATCGCCGAGCTGAACGGCTATGCGAAGGAAGTGCTCGAAGGGGCCTTCCCGCCGCTGTGGATCAAGGGCGAGGTCAGCAACTTCACCGCGCACCGCAACGGTCACTGGTACTTTTCGCTCCGCGACGCCAATGCGCAGATCTCGTGCGTCGTCTGGTCGCGTGATGTCAAACGGCTCCCGGCGGCGCCGGACGAAGGGATGCAGGTACTCGCGCGCGGCCAGATCTCGGTCTACGCGGCGCGCGGACAGATGCAGTTCGCGATCTCCACGCTCGAAGCCGAAGGCGAAGGGCTCTGGCGCAAAGCGTTCGAGACAACGCGCGCTGCCCTCGAGAAAGACGGTCTGCTCGATCCGTCGCGCAAGCGTGCTTTACCGCGCTTTCCGAAGCGCGTCGCGGTCATCACGAGCCCCGACGGTGCGGCGCTGCACGACATCGTCTCGGTCATCAGCCGCCGGAATCCGGGAGTCGATATTATCGTCATTCCCGCGGCCGTGCAGGGAGAGACGGCGCCGAACTCGCTGCTCGCGGCGCTCGACCGTCTGCAGCGCTGGAACGGCGCCGACGTCCTGATCATCGGACGCGGCGGCGGCTCCCGCGAAGATCTGTGGGCCTTCAACGACGAGCGCGTCGCCCGCGCGATCGCGGCCTGCAACATTCCAACAATCTCGGCGGTCGGCCACGAAGTCGATTGCACGATCGCCGACCTCGTCGCCGACCATCGCGCTGCGACACCGAGCGCCGCCGCCGAAGCGGTCGTGCCGGTGCTGGCCGATCTTGCCTCCGCGGTGCAAATGCTCGGCAAGAAACTGCGCGCCGCGGCCGAAGGGCGTACGCGCGATGCCACTCGCGAGCTGCGGCAGTTGGCGCGCGACCTGGCGGTGCGCTCGCAGCGCGCGGTCGAGCGTCGTCGGTCGCGCCTCGCTGAACTTTCTGGGCGCATTGACGCCCTGAGTCCGCTCGCGACACTTGCTCGGGGCTACGCCGTCGCGCGGGGTGCCGATGGCGCGACGCTCGCCCGTGTGTCAGCGTTCAGTGTCGGGATGCCGTTCGATCTGCAACTGCACGACGGTGTTGTCCGCGCCCGCGCCGAGGAACTAGGATGAGCTTCGAAAAGAATCTGGCCCGTCTCGAACAGATCGCGTCGAGTCTCGATCGTGACGATCTCTCGCTCGCGGAATCGCTGAAGCTGTTCGAAGAGGGGATCGGTCTCCTCAAGAGCGCGTCAGCGGAAGTCGCGAAGGCCGAGGGGCAGGTGCGCACGCTCGTCGAGAAAGCGGAAGGCGTGTTCGAGGAATCCGAATGACGGCCGTGCAGCCGGAGCTGGATTTTGCCGGCGACCGTGCCATCGTTGCTGCGGCCCTCGAGCGCTTTGTTGAGCGCTATCTCGGCGGGATGAATGGCCCCGTCGCCGACGCCGTGCGCTACTCGGTGGAAGGCGCGGGGAAGCGACTCCGGGCGATTCTCGTGCTCTCGGCCTATCGCGCCGCCGGCGGTAACGGCGACGCGACCGGACTTGCCGCCGCAATCGAAGTGGTGCACGCCTATTCGCTCGTCCACGACGACCTGCCGTGCATGGACGACGATGATGTTCGTCGCGGGCGCCCGACCGTGCACAAGGCGCACGGCGTTGCCGCAGCGACCGCCGCCGGCCTCGCGATGGTCCCGCTTGCGGCGCGCGCCGCCGGCGACGCGGCGAACGAACTCGGCTTGAGCGAGCACGTCGCGAGTGAAATCGTCCGCACCCTTATGAAAGCATCGGGTGCCGGTGGGATGATCGGCGGCCAGCTGCTCGACCTCGAAGGGGAGGGGACCGCGCTGTCGCTCGAGGCGATGGAGCGGGTGCACCGATTGAAGACCGGCGCGCTGATCAACGCGTCGGTGCGGATCGGCGGGCTCGCCGGCGGCGCGACTCTCGAAATGCTCGACGCCTTCGAACGGTATGGATCGGCGATCGGGCTGGCCTTTCAGATTGCCGATGATGTGCTCGACATCACAGCGACAACCGACCAGCTCGGCAAGACCGCCGGCCGCGATCTCGCCCTCCAAAAGAGCACCTATCCGGCGCTGTTGGGCCTGGCGGGAGCGAGAATGCGCGCCGCCGCGTTGAGTGAAGAGGCGTGCCAGTCGCTCCAGGAGGCCGGGATCGTCTCGCCGGCCCTCGATTTTCTCGCCCGATTCATCGTCGCCCGGCGCAGCTAGTCCGGTGCGTCTCGCACGCTTCGCGCCGCCGTCGATTTCTGCTATGTTCCGTCGCACCGACTCACTCCGCCCCCGATGACCATCCTCTCGCGCATCAAATCCCCGGCCGACGTACGCAAACTGACGCTCGAAGAGCAGCGTCAGCTCGCCGCCGACATGCGTGCCTCGATGATCGAATCCTGTTCGATCACCGGCGGGCACATCGGCGCCGGGCTCGGCGTCGTCGAGCTGACGATCGCGTTGCACAATTGCTTCGATACGCCGCGGGATCAGCTCGTATGGGACGTCGGCCATCAGGGCTATCCGCACAAGCTCCTCACGGGGCGCGCCGACCGGATGCTGACGCTTCGTCAGGAGAACGGTCTTTCGGGCTTCCTGAAGCGTTCGGAGAGCGAATACGACGCCTTTGGTGCCGGACATGCGGCGACCTCGATCTCGGCAGCGTACGGCATCGCCGTAGGCCGCGACATCAACAAGGAAGATTTCAAGGTCGTCGCCGTCATCGGCGACGGCTCGCTCGGCAGCGGCCTCGCCTACGAAGGGCTGAACAATGCCGGCGGCTCGAAGAGCGACTTCATCGTGATTCTGAACGACAACGAGATGTCGATCGCGCCGAACGTGGGCGCGATGCACAAGTATCTCACGTCGGTGCAGCGCAATCCGATTTATAACCGCATCCGCAGCGCGATCGGCGATCTCGCCGACCACGCGCCGGGGGCGCTCAAGGACGCCGGCAAACTGCTCCGCCGCTGGGAAGAGAGCGCCAAGATGTTCCTCACGCCGGGCGTGCTTTTCGAAGAGCTCGGCTTCCGCTACTTCGGCCCGATCGACGGCCATGATATCGGCCAGATGAACGATCTGTTCAAGGCTGTGCGCGAGATGAAGGGACCGCGTCTCATTCACATCATCACGAACAAGGGCAAGGGATTCCCGGCAGGCGAGCATGGCGAGAAGTGGCACGCGCTCCCGCCCGGACACGATCCGGCGACCGGCAAACAGCTCAAGGCGTCCACGGCGAATCCGAATTACACGGCCGTCTTCGGGAAGGGGTTGAGCGATTTGATGGCCGAGGATAAGCGCGTTGCCGTTCTCACGGCAGCGATGCCCGGCGGCACCGGCACGGCGATCGCCGCCAAGGCGCATCCGGACCGTTTCTTCGACGTAGGGATCGCCGAAGGCCACGGCGTGACGATGGCGGCCGGTATGGCGACGCAGGGCGTGCGCCCCGTCGTGGCGATTTATTCGACGTTCCTGCAGCGCGGCTACGACAGCATCATCCACGACGTCGCGATCCAACACTTGCCGGTGATCTTCGCGATGGACCGCGCGGGTCTCGTCGGCGAGGACGGTGAAACGCACGCCGGATTGTACGACATCGCGTACATGCTCGCCGTGCCGAACATGACGGTGACGGCGCCAAAGGACGGCACCGAGCTCCTCGGTCTGTTGCGCAGCGCGGTCGAGCACACGTCGGGCCCGTTCTGTTTCCGTTACCCACGAGATGTTCCCACGGACGTCGTCGGTCCGATCGCCGAGATTCCAGCGATTCCGTATCGCACGTGGGAAGTGCTGCGAAAGGGCGGTGAGGTCGCGATTCTCGCGGTCGGCACGATGGTCGAGTATGCGGTTGCCGCGGCCGACACGCTGGCCGCCGAAGGACTGCCGGTGACAGTCGTGAACTGCCGCTACCTGAAGCCGTACGACGAGCTAACGCTCGCGGCGATCGTTGCCGACCACAAAAACATTCTGGTCGTCGAAGAAGGCACCGTCGTCAATGGCTTCGGCGCCTACATGTCCAGTGTTATTGCATCGATGGATGCAGGGGTGCGGGTGATGGCGCACGGCGTTCCCGACCGGATCGTCTACGCCGCCGCGCGACCGCGCCAGCTCGCGCTCTGCGGCATCGATGCCGCAGGCATCGCGGAACGCGTCCGCGCGCTCCACGAGAGCGAGGCGGTTGCCGGATGACCGCATGATGCGACTCGGCGTCGTCGGCCATCAGGGCTACGATGGGCTCGGCGCGATCCTCGACACGCTGCAGCGTGAAGCGCCGCGCCTCGGGCTGGAGCTTTCGTACGAGCAGCGGCTGCTCGACGACGGCCGCGACGGTGCACCGCTGGCGCATCCGAGCGAACTCGACGCCCTCCTCTCGCTCGGCGGCGACGGCACGCTGCTCCGCGCGGCGCGCTATCTCGACGGCGCGCAGGCGCCGGTCTTCGGCGTGAATCTCGGTCGACTAGGCTTCCTCACGACGGCGACCGTCAAGGAATTTACGAAAGCGTTGCCGCGTTTTGCGAAAGGACAATTCGAAGTCGACAGTCGGATGATGCTCGAGGCGGCGACACTCGGCACGTCAGGAGCCGCGGCGGTACGACTGCGCGCCCTCAATGACGTCGTGCTGCACAAAGGCGGCTTCGCTCGCGTGCTGCGTCTCAAAGTCTCGGTGAACGGCGAGGCGATTGGCTCGCTCGCGGCCGACGGTCTCGTGATTTCCACTCCGACCGGCTCGACGGCGTATTCGCTCTCGGCCGGCGGGCCGATCGTTTTCCCGAGTGTCGATTCCATCCTCGTGACGGCGGTCTCGCCGCACACGCTCGCCGTGCGCCCGTTGCTGTTGCCGCCGGACGCCGAGATCATCGTGCAACCGGAAGATGCGCCGGAAGAAGTTTTGGTGACGGTCGACGGCCAGGTTGGTACCAGCCTGACGGCAGGCCATGCGCTTTCCATCCGACGCTCACCGCACCGCGTGCAGATCGTGCGCTTTCCGGGCACGACATTTTTCGGCCGTCTCCGCCACAAACTCGGGTGGGGCGGGCTCGCCGAGCGCGACGCGTGATCGCATCGTGACGCCCCACCGTTTGACCCGAACGCCGATCGTGCCGTGCTGACCGAACTTCGCATCAAGAACTTTGCGATCATCGAGACGCTGACGCTGCCGATGGCGCCGGGCTTCAACGTGCTGAGCGGCGAAACCGGCGCCGGCAAATCGATTATTGTCGGCGCGCTCGGGCTACTCATTGGCGAGCGCGCGGCGAGCGATCTCGTGCGCACCGGCGCCGAGCGTGCGACGGTCGAGGGCGTATTCGAGGTGGCGATGGGCGGCGAGATTGCCGCGGCGCTCGACGCCAAGGGAATCGATGTGAGCGAGGGGACGGTCGTCCTCAAGCGCGAAGTGGCGGCCTCCGGTGGGCGCGCGCGCGCGTGGGTGAACGGCTCGCCGGTCACGGCCGGCGTCCTCGCCGAGATCGGACGGCTCCTCGTGAACGTGCATGGCCAGCACGAAGCGCAGGCGCTGCTCGATGAAGAGTCGCAGCGCCGCATTCTCGATCTCTTTGGCGATGCCGTTACCGACGCCGGGACTGTTGCGACGGCGCACGCCGAGCTCCAACTGGCACGAGGCGCGGTGAAAGCGTTGCTGACGCGGCGCGATGACGCGCAGAAGCGGGCCGATTATTTGCAGCATGTCGCGAAGGAGATCGGCGACGCGAGGCTCGCCGACGGCGAAGATGCGAAACTCGACGACGAAGCCAGGCGCCTCACGCACGCCGAGGAGCTGCGCGCACTGGCCGGTGAGATTGGCGAGACGATCGACGGCGCCGACGAAGCCGTGCTGCAGCGTGTCGGTCATCTGCAGAAGGCGCTCGGCGCTCTTCAGAAGATCGATCCGTCGACGGCGCGGCTGCAGGAGCTGTTCGACGCCGCGTACTATGCGCTCGAGGAACTCGCTCGGGAGACGGCGGAGTATCTCGGTTCGGTTGAGCATGATCCGGCTCGGCTCGCCGAGGTGGATCGGCGGCGTGATCTGATCTTCCGGCTCACCAAGAAGTACGGCGCTTCGATCGGTGAAGTGATCGAGACCGGACGAGCAGCGCGCGCCGAGCTCGATGTGCTCGATACGGCGTCGCTCGATCTTCGTGCGTTGGACGCGCGTGTCGCGGCGGCGACCGCTTCACTCGAAGTTGCGGCGAAGGTGCTCTCCAAGAAACGGAAAGCGGCCGCCTCGACGCTGGCGAAGGCTGTTGAGGCACTCCTGCCCGAACTCGGAATGCCCGACGGTCGCTTCTTCGTCGATCTCGTTCCGCGCGAAGAAATCGCCGCGACGGGCGCCGAGGTACTCGAGTTCCGCGTGGCCCTGAATCTCGGGCACGACGCGCGGCCACTGGCGCGGGTCGCATCGGGCGGCGAGCTCGCCCGCGTGATGCTCGCGCTGAAGACGATTCTCGCGCGGCTCGATCACGTGCCGACGCTCATCTTCGATGAAGTCGACGCCGGCATCGGTGGCAAAGTCGGCCTGATGGTCGGCGACGCGATGCGCCGCGTCGCGGGGCATCATCAGGTCTTTGCGATCACGCATTTGCCACAGATCGCCGCGCGTGCCCATCATCACATCGTCGTCAGCAAAGGCGCCCGCGGCGGTGTGACAACGGCCGACATCACCATCGTCGACGGCGACGAGCGCATCCACGAAATCGCCCGCATGCTCGGCGGCGACGCCGAGAGCGCCGTGAGCCGCGATCACGCGCGCGAACTGCTCGCGGCGGCTGAAGCCGAGGTGCCTGTGAAGAAGCCGAGAGCGAAGGCGGCGAAGTAGTTTTTGTTCGAAAGGCATGAACAGCAACTGCAACTGCAGCCGCGGATTTTGCGGTAACGCGCGGATACCACAACAGCAGAACAGAAAAACGGGGGAACTCCTCTCTTGGCGAGTGTGGTTCCCTCGTGTGTTTTTGCTCTATCCGCGCGTTACCGCGAAATCCGCGGCCGCTGTTGCAGTTGCAGTTACGAACTCCTAGTGCCCGAACAGCCTCGTGTAAAACCGCAGCTGAATCTGATCCGTCACGAGCTTCGGCGTGTTGCCGCCCGAGCCAGCCGTTGTCTCGTAGTGGAAGAGCGTCAGCTCGAGCGGCAACCCGGCTTTTCCTTTTTCGTACGCCGCGAGCGTCGAATACGAGAGTCCGCCGCCGAACCGGTGTTCGCGCGCTTCGGTTTCGAGATTGAGCGTCGAGGCGTCGAGCGTCACCGACTGCCCCGCGAGATTCGAGACGTTGAACGTCCCGGTGTAGCGGTCCGAGAACTTCCGGCGATAGTAGTAGTGCCCCGCGACCGCGAGGTAGTCGTTGAGCACCCAGCGCGGATTGATCTCGACGTCGAACACATCACCAAGATCGCGCGTCACTGTCTGCTGGCGATACGCTGCCGCGAGTTCGCGGTTCGGTGCCTCGGTGATCCGCATGACGCGCGTGTCGGCCATCTGCACGTTGTATCGCGCGACGAGCGACAGCCAGAAATGTGACCCGTAGAGCAGGTCGGTGTAGGACCTGATCTCCACGTCATTCTGGTGATTGCCCGTGCCGAGGTCGGTGAAGTTATCGGGCGCGTCGAGCTTGCCCGTTCCGAGTCGATATACGCCGCCAACCGACTGTCGCCAATTGAAGCCCTTCGGCGCCATTCGCGCGGTCGTCGAACGGCCAAACGTATCGAAGAGGTTGAGCTTCAGCCCGATGTCAATGTCACCGACGCCGCGCACGACGCTCGTCGCGAGCGGCTGCGCACGAACACCGAATGCGGGATCCGTGAGCACGCGCTGCGCATCGCTGATCGTCAGCGGTGCCTGCGCGGCGAGCGGCCCGGTGCCGCTGATCGACGAGTTGCCGAATGTATTGTAGAGCGCCCGAAAGCCCGCGATGCGCGCCTCGATCGCTTTCTGCGCGGCGGTGCCGAAGAGCGGCACGAACGGTGAGCCCGCCGAGCCGTTGCGGCCGCCGTAGACCGACGAGAGTCCGCTCGCGAACGCCTGCGAGTTTGCAATCAGCGCCCGTGCATTCGCCGCGTTCGCATTGAGCGAGGCGCAGCCGGCGCTCGCTGGATTTGCCGCGCACGCCGAGAGCTGCTGATTGAGCTGCGCCGCCGCCTGATCGAATTGCGTGAGCACGGCCCCATTTGCCGTGATCGCCGACGTCGCGATCAGCGTCGGATTGAAGCCGAGCGTTGCCTCGCGGCCCGTCGGGTTCACTCGAAAATCGACCTCGCTCGTCGCCGTCACGAAGGGGACCAACACGGCCACCGACAGGCGGCTCGTGATGCCGAACTCCATCGCCACCGGAGTCGCGACGATGTTGTCGCGAATTCTTACCACGCTCTTACCGAGCGACGCGGTGAAGTCGTTCATCCCGGTGAGTGACCGGATCCCCGACTGCAGCGGCGCCAGATTCTCGAACTGCGCGAGGCCAATCGTGTCGAGATTGAAATCGATGCCAAGCGGTTCGAGCGCGCCCTTCTTCCGCCCCGGGGTGTCGAGACCGTAACGCTCGGCGAATCGGCTCCACTGCGACACCAGCCGCATCCGGAAGACGCCGGCCGGGAGCGTCAGGGCGTCGTCGCCGACGCCAAGGACGGCCTGAGCGCGGAGAAGCTCCGGCGTGGCCGCGAGGCAAAGGAGCAAAGCGCCCGCGAGGGCGCGGAACGTGCGATGTGAGAGCAAGCGCGGGGCGTCGGGGAAGCGTGAAGCCGGTCGGATGGCTACTTTTCTGTCTCCGCGAAAACTAACGCAGATCCAGACTCAGTGACACACGACGCCCTTCCTTCGGTTCCCTGGCAGATCACCGGGAACCACTGGCTTTCCATACCGTGCGTGCATCCCGGCGACGCCGCCATCCACGCCCTCGGCGTACTCCATCGCGGGGCGCGCTCGGCGGTCGAGTTCGCCGGCCATCCCGATTTCCTCCTTGAAGGCGGTCCGGCGCTCGCGCGCCCGACTCTCACTGTTGGCGGCGAGGTCGTTGAGCTGGCTGCACAGGGGATCGTCTGGGAGCGGGCGCTCCATTGGCTCCCGACCTTCACGAGCACCGTCGGCGATCTGGTGGTGCGGGGGACGATCTTTGCCCCGTTCGGACGTGATGCGGACATCGCCGGCGCCGTGTATGCGCTGGCGGTCGAAAATCGCGGGAGCAAGGACGTCGAGATCACGCTCGCGCTCGAAGGGACGCTCGGCCATCGGCAGTTGCGCGTTGTGACGCCGCGTCCGTTCGCCGATGCGCACCGCGTCACGGCGGTGGACGATATGGTCGTCCTCGACGGCGCCGAGCCGCCGGGGTATGTGGCGATCGCGATCGCGGCTGATGGACCGAGCGAAGTCTCCGTCACGGCTGGCTCAGCGCCGACGTATGTCGTGCGCCGAATGCTGACCGTGCCGGCGAAGGGGCGCGCCGAGACCGCGTTTTACCTCGGTGCCGGCCCCGAACGCGACGGTGCGTGTGCGACGGTTGGTGTGCTCCGTCGCCGCGGATGGAAGGCGCTCCTCACCGGCACGCGCGACGCGATCCGTTCGCTCGAGCAGAGCACCGGAATGGAGTCGCTCGACGGGCTGATCAATCGTCATTTGCTCTTTGCGTATTTCTATGCGGTTGGGCGCGCGCTCGACGATGCGCATTTCTATCTCGTGCGCAGCCGCGCGCCGTGGTGCGCCCGCGGCGTGACCGTTCGCGACTGGGAAGCGCTCGCGTGGACCGTGCCGGCGATTCAGCTTGCGGACGCGCCGCTCGCGCGCGAGCTCATTCTGCGCGCCTGCGAAGTGCATGGTTACGCACCCGGGCGCGGCGTCCACTATTTCGATGGCACGCTGTTCGAGCCGGGGTTCACGCTCGAGGGGGCGTCGTCGTTCGCGATCGCGACCGAGCGCTATATCCGCGACACCGGCGACGATCAGATCGTCGAAGAGCCGGCGCTCGCCGACACGCTCTATCACTCGGCCGACGACCTCACCGCGCGGCGAGACAAGACGCATCCGTTGTATCACACGGAAGTCACGCTCTCCGGTACACCGGTCGTTCATCCGTTCACGCTGCACGGCAACGCCGTCGTCGCGTACGCGCTCGATTGTCTGAAGCGCACGCTCGACGAAGAGGAAGCGAAGGAGTTGCAGGATCCGGAGGCGATTCGCGCCGCGATCCAGCGGCACTTTACGATCGACAAGGACGGGAAGAAATCATTGGCCGCTGCGGTCGATCTCGCCGGTGGCGTGACCGCTGCCGATGATCCGGTCGCGTCGGCGTTGTGGCTGCCGCTGTTCGAGGCAGTGGAGCGGACGGATTCGACGTATCGCCGGACGGCAAAGCGGATTGGGCTCGAGCCGCATCATTTGGCGCAGCAGCTTGGGCGGTTGGTTGGACCGGATGCGTCGAGCGTGCTCGAATGGCTGCGGCGCGCGTCGCTGGATCATGGGCTGGCCGCCGAGTTCGTCGATGCCGACGGGCGGGCTGTGTCCGGGGGCGGGGACGCCTCGCTGAGCGGACTTGTGGCCTATGCGGCGTGGTACACGGTGCACGCGCACGGACTGCGGCCGTAGTGCCTTTCTAGGGAAGCCGAAGCGCGCGGAGGAGGTCGTTTTTGCGCCGTCGTCGCTTGTGATGGCTCGGTCGACCTTCTATTTTTCTCGTGATGCGGGAATAGCTCAGTTGGTAGAGCACAACCTTGCCAAGGTTGGGGTCGCGGGTTCGAGTCCCGTTTCCCGCTCTGAGTCGGAGTGCAGGGAAAGAAAGTCGGGGGATGACCGGGCATTCGTGGCCGCGATCATCTCCCGTTTTCTTTCGGTGACACGTTGGCGCCGCCGGGGTGGCGAAACTGGCTAGACGCAAGGGACTTAAAATCCCTCGGGGGCAACCCCATCCGGGTTCGATTCCCGGCCCCGGCACGTAACGCCTCAGTCTGGGCAGTGTCGGGCGCGCACCCAGGCCCACTGCGGCCACGAGCCGCGTACGGACGTGGCGGCCGTCCTCGTGAGCCGGCCGGGCTTCCGATCAGGCCATCCGCCGCGTGTCCAGGAAATGCTTCGCAATCGCGAAGCCGCCGAACGTCGCAACAATCGACAGCGCGACGCTGAGGCCGATGTACAGCGCGGCGCGAGAGTAGTCGCCATCCTCGAGCAGCGACGCGGTCTCGAACGAAAATGCCGAGAACGTCGTATAGCCACCGCAGAATCCCGTCGTGATCATCGCGCGGAACTCGGGCGATACGTCAGCCGACACGACGTAGTAGCGAATCAGAAATCCGAGCAGCAGTGATCCGCTCACATTGATGAGCAGCGTCGCGACCGGAAAGCCAATCGTCGAACGCGACTGCACCGCGACGCCGATGAGATAGCGCGCGAGACCACCGGCGGCGCTTCCGAGCGCGATGTACGCGAGGAGTTTGAGGCTGGTCGAGGGCATGATTCAAGCTATCCCGCAGAGGCGGCGAATCGCAAATACGGGCAAAAGCGGCTCCGTAATCGCCACAGGTAGAATGCGACGCGATTCTTGGATATCTTGTCCCAATGACGGACGTCGTCGCCCTTGCCACCGCGCTACTCGCGATCCCTTCCACCACGCGTGAGGAAGGGCCGGTCGCCGAATTCGTGGCCACGTGGCTCCGCACCCATGGATGGGCGGTGACGATGCAGGAGGTCACTCCCGGGCGCGCGAATGTCTGGGGCACTCGACAGGGCGGTGGTGTGACCCTCTCGACCCACCTCGATACCGTGCCACCGTACATCGCGCCGCGACTGGTCGGTGAGCATCTCACCGGTCGCGGCGCATGCGACGCCAAAGGGATCGCCGCCGCCATGATGACGGCCGCGCAGAATCTCGCCGACGCCGGCGAGGAGCGCGTCGATCTCCTCTTCGTCGTCGGTGAAGAGCGCGGCTCCGACGGCGCTGCAGCGGCGAACCGTCTGCCGGCGACGAGTCACTTTCTGATCAATGGCGAACCGTCCGAGAGCCTCCTCGCCAGCGGCTGCAAAGGCGCGATGCGGCTCGTCGTGCGCACTGTCGGTCGGCCGGCCCACTCGGCCTACCCGCATCTTGGCGCGTCGGCGATCCTGCCGATGGCGCATCTCATCGCCGAACTCGAAACGGTGTCGCTTCCGGTCGATTCGATTCTCGGTTCAACCACGATCAATGTTGGAACGATTCGCGGCGGCGTTGCGCCGAATGTGATTCCCGACGCCTGTGAAGCCGAGATTCTTGTCCGTCTCGTTGGCGATGCGGCGCCGGTGCGTGCGACGCTCGACGCATGGGCCGCCGGCCGCGCGACGCTCGACTACGGCCTCTGCATTCCGGCGATGCACTTTCACACCATGCCGGGCTTCGACGCGAAGCCCGTCGCGTTCACGAGCGACATTCCGTTGCTCACCAACTGGGGTACGCCACTGCTGTTCGGACCCGGTTCGATTCACGTGGCGCACACCGCCGACGAGTTCGTCGCCGTCGACGAACTCAGGGCGAGCGTCATCACCTACGAGCGGCTTGCGCTCTCGCTCCTCTCCGAAATCACCCAGCATGTCTGACACCCGCATCCCCGTCGCAATCCTCGGCGCCACTGGCGCCGTTGGACAAACGTTCATTCGCTGCCTCGCGGGGCATCCGTGGTTTCGCATTGCGGAAGTCGCGGCGAGCGATCGGTCGGCGGGCAAATCGTACGCCGAAGCGACGCGCTGGATCGAGGGAGAACTTTCGACGGATGTCGCGGCGCTGACGGTGTTGCCGTGTGATCCCACGAAGGTGCAGTCGCCGATCATCTTCGCGGCGCTCGACGCCGCAGCGGCCGGCGAGCTCGAACCGGCGTTCGCGCGGGCCGGCCGCTTCGTGTTCAGCAATGCGAAGAATTTTCGGATGGACGCGGACGTTCCGCTCGTGATTCCGGAAGTGAATGCGTCGCATCTCGCGCTCATCGAGACGCAGCGCAAGAATCGCGGCTGGACCGGCGCGATCGTCACCAACGCGAACTGCGCGTCGACGACGGCGGCGATGGCGATGGCGCCGCTGCACGAACGATTCGGCGTGCGGCAGGTGTTCGCGGCGACGATGCAAGCGGTGTCGGGCGCCGGCTATCCCGGTGTTCCGTCGCTCGACATCATCGGCAACGTGATTCCGTACATCGGCGACGAAGAGCCGAAGATCGAACGCGAAATGCAAAAAATGCTCGGCACCATGAAAGGCACCGCGATCGTCAACGCGCCATTCGTGGTGACCGCGCACGCGAATCGTGTCCCCGTGCTCAACGGACACACGGTGTGCCTGTCGCTCGGTTTCGAAACCAAGCCGACGGTGGAGCAAGCGATCGCCGTGATTCGCGAGTGGACGGGCGACGCATCGGTGCGCGGTTTGCCGTCCGCTCCGGCGATGCCGATTCGCTATCGCGATGAACCCGATCGTCCGCAGCCACGCCGCGATGCCATGGAAGCCAACGGCATGGGGACCGTCGTCGGACGCGTTCGAGAAGACCACATTCTCCATCTGCGCCTCGTCGCGATGTCGCACAACACGATTCGCGGCGCCGCCGGTGGTTCGATCCTCAATGCTGAACTGCTCGTGAAGACCGGAATGATTCCGCGGAGTGCGGGCGCATGATCGTGTCGAAGTTTGGCGGCACTTCCGTCGCCGACGCGACCGCGATCCGGCGCACCGCCGACATCATCAAAGGCCGCCTCGACAAGCAGCCGATCGTCGTCGTGTCGGCGCTCTCCGGCGCGACGAATGCGCTGATCGCGATCGCCGAACTCGCCGCAGGGGGCAAGCTGATGCCGGCAATCGAGCAGGTCGAGGCGCTGCGCGAACGGCACCTGACGACGATCGCCGAGCTCCTCGGCACCGACGCCAACGCCCAAGAGCACGCGTCGGACGAATCGGCGCTCTTCGACGAGCTCGCGCATCTCGTCGAAGCGCTCTCGGTGCTCGGTCATCTCACCCCGCGATCACTCGACGCGATGTCGGCGCTTGGCGAGCGACTCTCGGCGCCGATCGTCGCCGCTGCGTTTGTGCGCGCCGGCATCGACGCCGTCCTCGTGGACGCGCGCACGGTGATGAAGACGAACAACGAATTCGGCCGCGCCGCGCCGATTCCTGAGTTGATCGCTGCCGCCTGCCGGGAACAGCTCGCCCCGCTGGTGAAAGCCGGCAAGGTACCGGTGCTCGGCGGCTACATCGGCTCGACCGTCGACGGCGTGACGTCGACGCTCGGCCGCGGCGGCTCCGACTACAGCGCATCACTGTTCGGCGCGGCGCTTGGCGCCGACGCGATCGAGATTTGGACTGATGTCGACGGCATGCTGACCGCTGATCCGCGCGTCGTACCGAATGCAAAGCTGATCGATCACATCCGTTTTGACGAAGCATCGGAGCTTGCGAGCTTCGGCGCGAAGGTGCTGCATCCGAATACGATCACGCCGGCCGTGCAGCGGGGGATTCCCGTTTTCGTGTTCAATTCGCGCCGGCCTGAGGGGACCGGCACGCGCATCACCGCCGACGCGCCGCGATTCCCGGTGCGGGCGATCGCCGGTAAAGAAAACACAGTGATTGTGAAGGTGACGAGCGCCTCGATGGTCGCGACGCCCGGTGCGCTGCGGGCGATCTTCGGGGTGTTCGAGGAGAATCGCATGTCGGTGGATGTCGTGACGACGTCCGAAGTCTCCGTCTCGGTGACGGTTGACGACGACGAAAATCTCGACGCGGTCGTCGCGCAGTTGCGACAGCACGGCGAGGTTGGCATCGAACGCTCGCGCGGGATCGTCGCGCTCGTCGGCTCCGGCCTCGGTGAAAGCTCGCCAACGATGGCGCGCGCGATCGCCGCGATCGGCGATGTGCGCCTGCACATGCTCTCGCTGAGCGCAACCGGCATCAATCTCACGCTTATCGTCGATGGCGATCAGGTGAAGCCGGTGATGCGCCGACTACACGTGGCCTTTTTCGAGGGGGCGGCATGAACGGTGCGACGCGTCTTGCCGTGATTGGCGATGGGAAGATGGGGCGCGCGGTGGCACAGCTCGCCGAGGCGCACGGATTTGAAGTCGTGGCCTTGATCGGCGAAGCACAGGTGGCGCCGCAGGGGATTTCGCGAGCACTGCTCGATAACGCCGACGTCGCGATCGAGTTCACCGTTCCTGATTCGGCGGCGAAGAACGTGCGCCAGTGTCTCGCGCTCGGCGTTCCCGTTGTCTGCGGCACGACTGGATGGGATGCGGAACGCGCTGCGCTCGAGCGCGAAGTGGCGGCGAGTGGCACGGGCACACTGCTGTGGGCACCGAACTTCTCGCTTGGTGTGCACGTCTTTGCGCGCATTGTCGAACACGCCGCCCGGCTCATCGCCCAGGCCAATGCCGGCTTCGACGCGGCGCAGATCGAGACGCATCACGCGGCGAAGCTCGACGCACCGTCCGGCACCGCGCGACTGCTCGCGCAGCAGGTGGCGCGCGGACTCGGGCACGAGATTCTGACGACGAGTGTTCGCACGGGAAGCGTGCCGGGAACCCACGAGTTCCTCTTCGACGCGCCGTTCGAACAGATCAGTCTCACGCACGTTGCACGCGATCGTCGCGTTTTTGCCTCTGGCGCGTTGACCGCGGCCCGCTGGCTCGTCGGCCCGCCGCAGCGCCGGGGCGTGTTTACACTCGATCATCTTCTCCGGACCAGCGAATGACCTCAGCCATGCTCACCGGCGCCGCGACTGCGATCGTCACGCCGTTCTTGCACGATGGTGCGATCGATCAGACGACGCTCGCAAAATTCGTCGCCTGGCAAGTGGAGGAGGGCATCGATTTCCTCGTCCCGGTCGGCTCGACGGGTGAAGCGGCGACGATGTCGCTTGAGGAACGACTGACGGTCACCCGGATTACCGTCGAGACAGTCGCGAATCGCGTCGCCGTGGTCGCCGGTGCCGGCGGCAACGATACGCGCGTTGCGATCGAAACGTCCAAGGCGATGGCCGCCACCGGCGCGACGCACCTGCTGCATGTCTCGCCGATGTACAGCAAGCCGCCGCAGCGTGGCATCCTCGCGCATTTCCGGGCGATCGCCGACGCGAGCCCGCTCCCGATCGTCGTCTACAACGTGCCCGGACGCACGGCGAGCAACATCGAAGCCGAGACAACGCTGGCGCTCGCCGAGCATCCGAATATTTGCGCGGTGAAGGAAGCGTCGGGGAATTTGTCGCAGATCGTCGAGGTCATTCGCCACGCACCGGACGGATTCTCGGTGCTCTCGGGCGACGACGCGCTGACGCTCGGCGTGATCGCGGCCGGCGGCCAGGGCGTGATTTCGGTCGTATCGAATGTCGTGCCGAAGGCGATGGCGCATCTCTGCCGTGCCGCGCTCGCCGGCGATACCGAGGAAGCGCGCGCCACGCTGATGACGCTTCACGAGTTCATGCAGGCCGCGTTTATCGAATCGAATCCGATGCCGGTGAAGGCTGCGCTCGCGATGATGGGGCGCATCGAGAACAATCTCCGTCTGCCGCTCGTGCCGATGGATCCCAAATTCAATGAGCAGCTTCGCGCGAGTCTCGTCGAAGCCGGAGTGTTCGTTTCATGAGCGAAATAGATGCGGCGGCGCTCGAGTCGCGCGTTGAGTCGCTGTTCACCACGCCCGTAGCGGAGGCCTCGCTGTCCGAGGCACGCGATCTCGTCGAACAACTACTCTCGGCGCTCGAGACCGGCGTGCTGCGCTCGGCTGTGCGCGATGCGAACGGGGCGTGGAACGCCGTGCCGTGGGTGAAGCGCGGCATTCTCCTCGGCTTCCGGTTCGGCGCGCTGGCCGATCTCTCGCCCGCCGGCGGCGTGTTTTCCTTTGTCGACAAAGATACGTATCCGCCGCAGACGTTTGGCGTCGAGCGCAACGTGCGAGTCGTTCCCGGCGGCTCGACGATTCGGCGCGGCGCATTCATCGCCCCCGGCGTCGTCTGCATGCCGCCGATGTTCGTGAATGTCGGCGCGTACGTCGGCGCCGGCACGATGATCGATTCGCACGCCCTCGTTGGATCGTGCGCGCAGATCGGCGAGCGGTGCCACATCAGCGCCGCATCGCAGGTCGGCGGCGTGCTCGAGCCGGTGAACGCGAGTCCCGTCGTCATCGAAGACGATGTGATGCTCGGTGGCAACACCGGTGTCTATGAAGGGACGGTGGTGCGCACGAAGGCCGTGATCGCCGCCGGCGTCGTCCTGACGCGCGGCACGCCGGTGTACGATCTCGTTCGTGAGGTGGTGTATCGCGGTACGGCGGACGCGCCGCTCGAGATTCCCGCCGGCGCCGTTGTGGTGCCAGGCGCGCGATCGGTGAAGGGTGGCTGGGCGGCGGAGCAGGGGCTCTCGCTGCAAACGCCGGTGATCGTGAAGTACCGCGACGAGAAGACGGATCTTGCGACCGCCCTCGAAGGGTGGTTGCGGTAGCTATGGCAACGCTGCGCGTCGGCGGCTCGCTGCGCGTTCCGGGTGACAAATCCATCTCCCATCGCGCGCTGCTGCTCGGCGCGCTCGGCGATGGCGAGTCGGTCGTGCGTGGATTGCTGACCTCCGCCGATGTGCAGTCGACCGCTGGCATGTTGCGCGCGCTCGGTGTCGAGATCCCTGAAGTCACCACCGAGCCGATGCGCATTCGCGGTGCCGGACGCGCCTCGCTGCGCGCCGCGCGCGCACCGCTCGACGGTGGCAACAGCGGCACGACGACGCGCCTGATGGCCGGGATTCTCGCCGCGACGCCGTTCGCGAGCACGGTGATCGGCGACGCCAGCCTGAGCAAGCGGCCGATGCGCCGCGTCGCCAAGCCCCTCACGGCGATGGGCGCACGCTTCGAATTCGCCAACGGCGACGGTCTCCCGATGACCATTCACGGCGGCGCACTGCAGGGGCTCACCTGGTTCAGCGAGACGGCGAGCGCGCAGGTGAAGAGCGCGATTCTGCTCGCCGGCCTCGTCGCCGACGTTCCGGTGGAAGTGCACGAGACCGCGCCGACGCGCGATCACACCGAGCGGATGCTGCGCGGCCGCGGTGTTGACGTGCGCACCGAAGGACTCGTGGTGTCACTCAATCCGAACGGCAAACTGGCAGCGGTCGACACCGACGTCCCCGGCGATCCAAGTTCGGCCGCGTTTTTTGCGGCGCTCGCCGCCCTTGCCGCGAGCGGCGCGGTGGAGATTACGCACGTCTGCACGAATCCATCGCGTAGCGGCGCTTTTCAGGTGCTCTCGCGCATGGGCGCCCTCGTTGGTTTCGAGAATATGCGCGATGACGGCGGTGAGCCGGTGGCCGATCTCGTGGTCTCGCCGCGCCTCCTGCGCGGGACCGAGATTCATCCCGACGAGGTGCCGTCACTGATCGATGAACTCCCGATGCTCGCCTGTGTCGCCGCCTGTGCCGAAGGTGAAACACGCGTCACTGGCGCGCACGAACTGCGCGTCAAGGAAAGCGATCGCATCACCGCCGTCGTCGCCGCGCTGCGCGCCGTCGGCGCCGATGCCGACGAACTCCCCGACGGCTTCGTCGTGCGCGGCAGCGACCGCCCGTACGCCGGCCGCGTCGTCACGCACGGTGACCATCGCATCGCGATGGCGTTCGGCGTCCTCGGCGCCAGATTCGGCGGGAGAGTTTCGGTCGATGATCCGACTTGCGTCAACGTTTCGTATCCCGGATTTTGGAACGATCTCGCACGTATCACCGGAGGCGCGAATGACTGAGGCGAATCGCGAGCACCCGCTCATCGTCACGATTGACGGCCCCGCAGCCTCGGGGAAATCATCGACGGCGCAGATGGTCGCCGAACGGCTTGGTGTGCATCACATCGATTCCGGCGCGCTCTATCGTGCCGTCACGGCATCGCGACTGCGCGACGGTGGTGATCCGGAACTCTGGACCGAGCATTCGGTACTCGACGCCGCCAAGCGCGTGACGCTGGCGCCGGGCCAGCACGTCTTCATCGCGCGCATCGATGGCATCGAGGCAGACGCCGAGCTGCGCAGTATGGCGGTCACGGCGCAGGTCTCGCGAGTCGCGTCGATGTCGCACGTTCGCGCGTGGGTGAATCAGCAAGTGCGCCACGTTGCCGCGGAGTTCGCGTCGGTCGCTGACGGCCGGGATATGGGCAACGCGGTCTTTCCGGACGCGCCGGTGAAGGTCTGGCTCGTGGCGCTCCCGGAAATTCGAGCGCTCCGCCGAATCCTCCAGCACAACGGCGGCAACCCGCCGAGCGGGATCGAACTGGCGGCCGAGACCGCCGAGTTGGAGGCGCGCGATCGGCGGGATGGCCTGCAGACCCAGCCGGCGCCGGACGCAATTTGGATTGATACGTCGGATCTGAAGCAGCCCGAGCAGGTGGCGCAGATTGAGGCGCTGGTGCGGAAGCGCCTCGCGCTCGAAGGTGTCGCGTAGGCGGGGCTCGAAAGACGCCACGGATTGGCGTGGATGCGTGGGAGATACCTGCAACGGCGGCCGCGGATTACGCGGTAACGCGCGGATACTGCAAGATCAGATAAACGGGGGAACAACTCTCTTCGCGAGAGTAGTTCCCCATTTTTGTTTGTCCTTTTTGCTGTTACCGCGCGTTACCGCGTTATCCGCGGCCGCCGTTGCAGGTATCTCCCACGCATCCGCGCCAAATCAGAGGCGTCGTTGAGCCCCGCCACCACAAACCAACCGAACAGTTGCCCCCCGGGCGGAACCAGCGTATGTTCCGAGGCTACGGCAAATCCGCCGGAACAGACGCAGTCCAACCCCGAATCCTCGCTGTCGCGGCGAGCCGATCCCCACCGCGATTCAGGAGCAGTATGACCCCCGACACAATCGTCGATCCCAACGAGACCGCCGAAGATTCCGCCCCCGCCGCGCTGACCCCGCGCGAGAAGCGCGATCTCCAGAAGGCGCAGCTCCGCCCGCTCGCCAATCGCCGTCCGGAACTCTACGAGGAAGACGAGTACACGTCGTCCGAGTACGAGCAGATGATGGAGATGTACAACGGCACGCTTGCCTCGATCGAGGAAGGCGAAATCGTGAAGTCGATCGTTCTCGAGATTCGCGAGAACATGGTCGTCCTCGATATCGGCTTCAAGTCGGAAGGCACCGTTCCGCTCGAAGAATTCAAGGACCTCCCCGACCTCAAGCCCGGTGATGAAGTCGAAGTGCTCCTCGAGCACCTCGAAGACCAGGAAGGCTCGGTCGTCC
>JAYVPN010000083.1:0-7411 GCA_043757365.1 Gemmatimonadota bacterium
GCCATTGTACTATCTCCTGTTACGGAGTGAATTCCCTGGCGATCCCCCGGTGGATCGCTGGGTCCCGAAACCGCGTTTCCGCGGCCCCGTCTTGCACGGCCTCGAGAGACCGCGAAGTTCGTGCGAGACATCCGAACGATCCGGACATCTCAAAAGCCTTTTCTGAAAAACAGCGCCGCGCCATTTCAATCGTTGCGGCCCACGCCATACCTGACTACAGAATTGTATGTGGATCGATTTCGCGCAAGTACCCACGTTGACTTTTTGAAATTCCGCGTTCCGGCTGTTTGTGCGTCAGCTTCGAGATTGCATCGCATCGGATCCGCGACTCGAACCGCGATCGTCGTATTCGACCACGCCGATTTTTCCTAAACGTCGCGCAAAGCGATCGCAATATGTCGCAACTCGACATCATATCGCGCATCACGAGCTCAGTCACATTCCTCTCTGAAAAACGGCCGCGTCGCCGATGCTGCTGTGGCGCGATGCGCGTGTCTCGCGGGCTTCATCATATCGACGATCAACGCTCCGATTTTGTTACGGCGATCGCCGCGCACTCGGAGGCACCCGTCGCCATCGGAACATCGCGCACCAGCGATTTTGTATGCCGGCGGAGGGGTCGACCGCATGAAAAAAAGTTTGTCGTCGATGTGCGTTGCGCGAATCCCGACGCGCGCGACCGCGCACGCCGCCTCAACCACGCCGGAGACCCGCACTCATGAAGCCGTCATCAGTCCTCATCGCACTCGCGTTCATCGCCGCGGCCGGTTCATCGACGCAGACGCAGAAACGGGGCGGCTCCGAACTTCCGGTGCCGCCCCGCATGTCACGACGACCCCGCCGGCCGGCTACCGGTTCACGATCGAACTGCGCAGAGACCCGACGATCGCAACCATCTCGTTGCGTTCGCGCTCAGGGACCTTGAACTTGGCGAACGTCTCGTTGAAGTGACCGGTGAAGGCGTTCCACGCATCGTTGTTGATTTCGAACTGCTCGTGCGCCGTCTTCATGTCCTTTCCGGGATAGAAGCACGGGCCGCCGGTGGCGTTGCAGAGCTGGTCGACGACGTGCTGACGCACGCGCTGCAGATCGCGCGGCTCAAGTCCCTTGAAGAACGGGACGATCTTCGGGTCGGCGAGGGCGCGGCCGAGGAAGTCGTCGGTGACGGCGGCGATGGCTTCGTAGCCGCCGAGGCGGTTGTAAAGCGACGCGGTCGGCGCGGCGGCCGTCGTCGGACGAAACAGGGCGCACGCGCCGAGCAGCAGCGGGAGGACGACAAGCATGGAGCGGCGAAGCACGGACGGGAGCATCGGTGGCGGTGTCATGCGGAATCCTCGGACGGAAAGCGGGAGCAGGAATAGCACGCGTTCAATCATTAGACGATCAGGGGCGCCGGTGTAGATACGAAGCCCGGCGTCGATCGGATGTTCCCACGATTGCCGGACTTTCGCGGGTTCGTGCGGGTGACCACGTTTAATAGTATGAAAGCGCTCGTGAAAGAATCCCCCACGGTGGGATTCGTACTGAAGGACGTTCCCGTGCCGACGATCCGGGACAACGAAGTATTGATCCGCGTGCACCGGGCCGGCGTCTGTGGCACCGATGTCCATATCCATCAATGGGACGATTGGGCGCAGGGGCGGTGCAAGCCTCCGTTCGTCGTCGGCCACGAGTTCGCCGGGGTCGTCGAGACCGTCGGCAACCTCGTGACTGACGTGAAAGTCGGCGATCGGGTGACGGCCGAGGGGCACATCGTCTGCGGACGATGCCACCTCTGCCGCACCGGCAACTCTCACGTCTGTCCGAATACCAAAATCATCGGCGTCGATCGCGATGGATGTTTCGCCGAGTATATCGCGATGCCGGCAACGAACGTCTGGCATCTCGATGACGACGTGAGCTTCGAGATCGGCGGCATTCACGACCCGATGGGCAACGCGTTTCACACGGCGCTGCACGGTACCGAGATTCCCGGCGCGACGGTGCTGATCACCGGCTGCGGCCCGATCGGCATCTTCGCGGTCGGCATCTGCAAGGCGGCCGGCGCGAGCCGGATCATCGCCAGCGATGTGAATCCGACGCGGCTCGAACTCGCGAAGGCAATGGGGGCGCACGACGCGGTGCATCCGTCGGAGGCCGAGGCCGCCGTGCGAAAGGCGACGGACGGGCTCGGCGTTGATGTGGTGCTCGAAATGAGCGGTGTTCCCGCGGCGGTGCATCAGGCGTTCGCGCTCGTGCGGGTCGGCGGACGAGTCCAGATGCTCGGTATTCCGTCGAAGCCGATGGAAATCGACCTCGCGACCGAGATCATCTTCAAGGGGATCACGGTATACGGCGTCGTTGGCCGGCGGATGTACGAAACGTGGATCCAGACGACGCAGTTTTTGCGAAGCGGGCAGTTCGATCCGACGCCGGTGATTACGCATCGGTTTCCGCTAGAGGAGCATGCGGAGGCGATTCGGGTGATCAAGTCGGGAGAGGCGGGTAAAGTTGTATTCGAGATTGGGTGAACAGACGTACACGGTATGCAGTAGACGGTAGTCAGTTGACCGCGAACGACAACGGCGAGTAGACGGTAGACCGTGTACGTCGGCGCCTCGAATGCGTCGGATCGCACTACGTAAACGGTGTACTGTCTACCGCCTACTTTCTACTTGCTTTTGCCGTTCGCTGACTACTGACTACTGACTACTGACTTCTGTCTACCGTCTACCGCCGTCAAAATGTCTACTAATCGCAACTTCGTCTCCGGCCTGCAGAGCTCGATTGACAAGCTCAAACAAGACCGCGTCTATAAAACGCTGAACTACCTGGACTCCCCCCAGTCCGCCCGGGTCCAGATGGAAGGCCGCGGCGAAGTTCTCATCCTCTCCTCCAACAACTACCTCGGCCTCTGCGACGAGCCGGCTGTCGTGCAGGCGGGTATCGATGGACTCAAGAAGTTCGGCGCCGGAACCGGGAGCGTGCGGTTCATCTGCGGGACGTTCACCGTGCACCGCGCCCTCGAAACGGCGCTCGCGCGGTTCGTCGGCACGGAAGCGTCGATGAGCTTCGTGTCGGCGTGGAACGCCAACGAGGGGCTCACCGCGACGGTCGTTGAAGAGGGCGACTTCGTGGTAAGCGACGCCCTCAACCATGCGTCGATCATCGATTCGATCCGACTCGCGAAGTCGATCACGAAGTGTACGACCGCCGTCTACAAGCACGGCGACCTCGACGATCTCGTCGATAAACTGAAAGCCAACAAGGCGGCGAAACGCCGGCTGATCTGGACCGACGGCGTCTTCTCGATGGAAGGGAGCATCGCCAAGCTCCCCGAACTCATTCAGATCGCGCGCGACCACGACGCCGTGCTGATCGTCGACGATTCGCACGCGACGGGCGTGCTCGGAGCGACCGGACGCGGGACGCCGGAGCACTTCGGCCTGATGGGAGAGATCGACGTCATCACCAGCACCCTCGGCAAGGCGATCGGCGGGGCCGCCGGCGGGTTTGTCGCGGGCCCGGCTGCGCTGTGCGACATGCTGACGCAGCGGTCGCGTCCGCAGCTCTTTTCGAACGCCTTGCCGCCGACGGTCGCGTCGAGTGCGCTCGCGGCGGTCGAGTTCATCGAAGCGCACCCCGAGCGGGTGCGGCAGCTCCATCAGAATGCGCGCCACTTCCGCGCGGCGCTGATCGAAGCCGGGTTGAAGCCGCTCGACGGTGAGACGCCGATCATTCCGATCATCGTCGGCGAGACGGCCGACGCGATTCGAATGAGCGAGTTGCTGCTCGGCGAGGGGATTTTCGTCACCGGCTTCGGCTTTCCGGTCGTTCCGCACGGGACGGCGCGGCTGCGGTGCCAGGTGTCGGCGGCCCACACGACCGCCGATCTCGACCGGGCGGTCGCGGCGATCCGGAAGGTCGCCCAACAGGTCGGAATTCTCCAATAGTTGCGGGGGGCCGGGTTTGTGTGACCCTGTGGCCCCCCGGCTCGTCGTTTACGTGACCGCCGGAAGGCTATTCCGCCGCAATTCTGAGGTGATTTCGTATGCGATCCATCCGCCTTGCCGCTGCTGCACTGCTGTTGACTGCGGCCGCCGGCATGACTCCGAGTTCGGCGAGCGCGCAGACTGCGTCGACGGCCAACTGGCAGGACTCCTGGTTCTGGGGCGTTTACGGGGGCCAGTTACGGTTCCCGACCGTGATCGCGACGACCACGGCTCCGACGATCGGCATCGACTGGGTGATCACGCGCACGAACTTCGCGCTGAACGTCTTCGCCGACCAATCGTATTTCACGAACGCCGTCTCGACGGTGCCGGACTTCCCGACGTCGGCACCGCGCCGGGTCGACTTCACCGACATGCGACGGATCGGCTTCTCGGCGATGTTTCTGACGCCCCAAATCAAGATGTTCAAGCCGTACGTCGGCGCCGGCTACTCGTTCAACTTCATCAAAGAGGCCACGCCGGAAGGCAACTTCTACCCGTCGCAGGCCGCCAAGGACACGGTCGCAGCGCGCATCGACAAAGCGCGCGTGGCTGGCAAACTGTTCGGCAACATCGGCGTAATGGCGCTCTTCGGCCGCTACGCGCCGTTCGCCGAGTACACCGTGATGCCGACGCAGGGCAAACGCAGCTGGCTCGTCAATGGCGACGGTTTCACCACGGCCTGGAAGGCGGGCCTTCGCTACAACTTCGGCAGCTCGATCGAAAAGAAGTGGTAGTCGCTCGATAAGCTTCAGGCACAAGAGCAAGCAGCGCGCCCCATCGGGGCGCGCCGCTTCTACTTTCGGCCTGACGCCAGAAAACGGCGTGTTTCGGTTGGCGCTGAGACATACGGGCTCGATCGCACGATCCAGCGGAGCCGCCAGTCGTAGGCGTCCTTCTTCGGATTCAGCCCGATGCGCGGTGTCGTGGCGACGTCGCGGTCGGGGATATCCTCGCCTTCGAGTATTCGCAGCGGACCGCGCAAGTATGTCGTGCCGTGGTGCGTGTCGCCGGTGATGCCGAAGGCATCACACAACTTTGACGGCCCGTTCGTGAGATCGATATCACGCCGCGCCGCTTTGCGGCGGCGTCGCATCGCTGCGATACCCTCGAGCGGCTCTACCGCGCGCAGGAGCACCGCACTGGCGAGCCCCTCGGCGCGTGTGACGGCGTTGGCGCACCAATACATGCCATAGATGCGATAGACGTACGCCGAGCCCGGCGGGCCCCACAGCCCTTCTGTGCGCGGCGAGCGACCGTTGGCGGCGTGGCACGCGGCATCGTGTTCGCCGATATAGGCCTCGGTTTCGACGATCCGTCCGCGGCATCGCACGCCGCGGATGGTGCACTCCAAAACGGAACCGAGCAGGTCGCGGGCGACCTGCTCGGTATCACGTTCGTAGAACGACGCGGGAAGAACCCGACTCACGCGATGCTGTTACGCTTTCGCGGTAGTCTTCTTGGCGCGAGGCGCGGCCTTGGCTTTCGGCGCGGCCTTGGCAACACCCTCGGCCTTCGGCGCGGCGGACTTGGCTTTCGCCTTGCCCTTCGTCGGCGCTTCGTCGATCACGGGCGCGGCGGCCGCGGCCGGAGCGGCAGGAGCGGCAGGAGCCGCCGGCTTCGCCGGTCCGCCAACGACACCGATCATCAGAAAGTCCGGCGGCGGCGCGTTCGTCTTACCGCCCATGCCGCGGCTGCCGAACTTCGGCGGCGCACCGCGCGGACCCATGCCACGCGGCACGATCGGCGCGTTGGCGGCCTTCTCCTTATCGGACGCGGCCTTCAGCGCCGCTTCCTTCACGTTGAGCTGATCGGCGACGCTCGGCGCCTGCGCCGCGGTGGCGACTTCGAAGGCGTCGCCGCGCTTGCGGAGGTCGATCACATCGCCGTCGTGCGCATCGCGCATGATGCGGGCGAAGTTCTTTTCGCTGAGGCTTTCGCTGTCACGGCCGAGGAAGGCGAAGGCCTGTTCGCGAACGCGTTCGCTCGGCACGGAATCATCGCCGCTGACGAGCGCGGCGACCGACTTGCGGACGAGATCGAACGCTTCGTCGCGGGTGAGTCGGATGCCGGCGATACCAATCGATGAATCGGCCTTCGGTGCGCCCGCTTTCGGAGTGTGTGGCGTACGCGGCTCGCTCTGGCGCGGCGGACGGGCTTCGGCGCGCGGAGCGCGCGGAGCGGCGGCCTGTGCAACCGGCGCAGCCGTGACGGGCGCGGCGGTAATCGCCGGCGCTTCCGTATCGGCGCTGTCGTCCAGCGCAGCAACGTCGCGGTCGGTGGTGGTGCCGAGCGGCGTCTCTTCGCGTTCACGACGGCTGCGACCGCGGCCACCGCGGCGGCCACGACGACCGCTGCGTTCGCGCTCTTCGCCTTCGGCGAGCGGCGCGGCGTCGCGGGCCGGAGCCGGCGCGGCGCTGTCGGTGGAAGCCGTCGAAGCGACGGGCCTGTCGGCCACGGCACCCTTCGTCGGCGGCGCAACGTCGAGCTGGCCGTTGTCGAGCTTCGTGACGTGGAGCAGTCCCTTCTGCGAGGCATCGAGGCAGAACTTCGAGAATTTCGAGAAGCCGAGGTTCTTTTCGTCGAAGGTGCTGTCGATTTCCTGCATCACCTGCTTGAGGCGGTCGCTGCGCATGACATCGCCGTTGCGCTGCATGCGGTTGATCGCTTCGGTGACGAGCTCCCACGGATCGTACTTCTGGGCCGTCGGTTCGTCGCCGCTCTTCACGAGGCCGGCGAGGGCGTTGTAACTGTAGTACTCATCGCAGTTCTGAACGAGGAGGTCGCTCGACGATTCGCGAATGCCGACGCCGATGACGTACTTGCCGTATTCCTTGAGCTTGATGACGAGGCTCGAGAAATCGGAATCGCCGGAGAGGAGGATGATCGTGCCGATCTCGGGACGCGTGAAGACGAGTTCCATCGCGTCGATGGCGAGGCGGATGTCGGTCGCGTTCTTCTTCGAGGAGCCGTAGGCCGGGGCGAAGATGAGGTCGATCGAGGCTTCGCTGAGCGGGACGATGTACTGCGGATAGCGGCGCCAGTCGGCGTAGGCGCGCTGAACGGCGACCTTTCCGTGGATGATGTCGCTGGAGAGCAGGTTGCGGAGCTCCGTCTGCAGATCGGAACGGATGCCCATCGTGACGTTGTCGAAGTCAATCAGGAGGGCGGCGTTCGGAGCGTGGACGAGCGGGCCGTTGAGCGCGTTCGGGTTGGTGGCCTGCGGTCCGCGGTGCATCGGCGCGACGGGCGCGCGATTGGCCGCGATGTGCGAGTAACGTGGCTTCATAATCTCTGGCATTTCGCCGTTTGCCGGATGCGCCGAAGGCGGTGCCGCGCCTTATGCGCAGCGTTCGCCGCGCGTGGCGCGGATTCCGGACGATGTGGCGGGGCGGCGAACACGCACATCAGCTCTTCCGGGCCGGCCCACATCGCGCTGC
>JAYVPN010000084.1:0-27134 GCA_043757365.1 Gemmatimonadota bacterium
TCATTCTCGAAGAGCGATTCGATGCCGCCCAGGACGCCCTGATGATCCTCGATGCGACGGCGATCTCCGACAGCATCCGCGCCGGCGCGAAGGTCAACTTGACGGTTCTCGCCGCTCGAAAGGGTGATGAGGCAATGTTTGAGCGAGTGCGGGCGCAGGTGCCGACGCATGACCTGTTGCCAGAGCTCGAAGTCAATTTCCTGATCGAAAGTGCACGCGGGTTGCTGACGTTCGGGCGGAACGATGAAGCTGAACCGCTCCTGGAAAAAGCGCGCACCGTCGCTCTCGACCACGGACTTAATCGATCGTTGTTCGAAGCGGAGCAACTGATCGCTGGTGTCGTAGCCGTGCCGGCACGCGAAAATGGACGTTCCATCGAAGTCGGAACGTCCACCGCGCATGTTGAAAGCGGACTTAAAGAGATGGCGTCAGCGTTGACGAGCTGACGCCACCTCAGAGCCACTAGCAGCCGAGCGTCGTTCCCCAGCTCACCACATCACAAGCCTTCTTCGGTGCCGTCGGCGATGCGCAAGCAGCAGAGGCGATAACAGCGGCGGCGGAAACGATTAGGACGAGTGAGCGGCGGAGCGTCATTTTCGGGCCTCTATTTGGAAGAGTGTTGGTAAGGCTTCACAGTGAAGTTATGTGACATTTCGCGTAGTTCTACTGGCGGTTTGTGCCAAAAACCCCCTACTTTGTGTCAATGCCTAGATCATTTTGTCCCCTTTTTATTCCTGCCTGATCACACTTTATGCATGTCGCCGCCTGCGTCCAGCCCGCTAAGCTCGTCCGCCTCCGGGGGGCGGCCGGGAGCCAGCATCGCGTGCACGCGGCGCTCGACTGGGCGCATGCCGACTCGATCATTCGGCGCCAGCCGGTGGATGTGGTCGTCGTCGATCCGCAATTCGACAGCTCGTCGGACGCCCGCTCCGACCGCATCACGGCAATGCGCCAGCGCTATCGCTCCCTTCCGATGATTGTCTACTCGGTACTTGCTGCACAGACCCTCCGGCCGCTCGTCGACCTGGGCCGCGAAGGGATCGAGCAGTTCGTGCTCTACGGTCTCGATGACGACCCGCAGCACCTCCGGCAGATCCTCGAGCGGCAGCCGGGCATCGTCCTTTCCGAACGGCTCCTGAACCTCCTCGAGCGCCCGCTCAGCCGGATCCCGGCCCGCATTTCGGCGTCGATCGAGCGACTCGTCCGCAACCCGTCGGCGTTCGCGAATGTCCCCGATCTCGCGGCGGCGGCGGCCGTGCCGCGGCGGTCGCTTTACCGGCACTTCGAGCGGGCCGGACTGGTCTCGCCGCGCGAACTCATTTCGGCGGCGCGCCTCCTCCGCGCCTACGCCTTTCTTCGCGATCCGGTCTATTCGCTCGAGGCGGTGGCGAGCCACGTCCGCTTCACCGACGCCGAGACGATGACGGAGGCGATGAAATGGGGAATCGGGATGACCCCGGGCCGGGCCCGCGACCGGATGGGGCCGGACGAGTTCGTCGCGCGTCTCGCCGAGCGGGTCGCGCCTTCGGCGGCCCAGCCGGAACCGAACACGCGGCCGTGGACCGACCGCGACGAACCATGGGAGGCCGGTGCCTAGCTTCCCAGCCGTCCCCGGGAGCGCCCGGATTCTGATCATCGACGACGAACCGTCGATCTGTAGCGCGCTCGTTCTGGTGCTGCGGCGCGCCGGGTTCGACCCGATCGTTGCGCCATCGGCGGTCGAGGCCGATGCGCTGCTCAGTGATTCGATCGCCTGCATGCTGCTCGACCTGCGCCTGCCGCACATGCGCGGCGACGTCTTCTACTTTCTCGCAGCGGCGCGATTTCCGGCGCTCCGCTCACGGACGATTTTCATGACCGGTGACATCTCGCCCGACGCCGAGCGGATGATCAACCAGACGGGCTGCCCGTGTCTCTGGAAGCCGTTTCCCAACGCCGTTTTGGTGACCGCGGTGCGCGAGATCCTTGGTTCGTCGGCCGAACCGGCAACAGTCGCCCGCTAAACTTTCCAGTTCTTCAGCGTGCGAAGCGCGCCCTCGAGTGCTGTCTTCTGCGCCGGCTGTGTTGCCGAAACGAGCAGCACTTCATAGGTCGCAATCGCGAGCTTCATCGCGACCGGATCGTTCTCGGCGCTCGCCAACGAGGCGGCGTTGTCGGCAAGATTGGCTTGGGCCAGTTGATCCTCTGGGAAACGTGTGACCACCTGCCGCCAGCGCTGGAGGCGCGGCCGCTGGTCGCCTTCGCTGAGGGCCCAGAGGTGCCAGGCACCGCGGTTCGTGGGATCGGCAGCGATGGCGCGCGACGCGAGTTGACCGACGACCTCAGGGCCGCGGCCGGTGAGCCAGAAGGCGTTGGCGAGGGCGACGAGCGCGGGGGCATTCTCGGGTTCGCGATCGACGATGACCTCGTAGATCGGACCGGCTACTTCGTGCATCTCACGATAGTGGTCGGTGGCGGCGATCAGTTCGGCGGTCGGGGCGGCGGCCGAGAGGGCTGCCACCTGATCAAGGAGGCGCGGTACATCGCCGCGATGGCGGTAGTCGTCGACGATGGCGTCGAGCGCTTCGCGAACGGTTGGATTCGTTGACATAATCTGCGGGGAAATCTAGCCGCGACCGATACCCCGCGCACAGGTTTACGCATGAGTGAAATGCGCGTGATGGTGATCGGCAGCGACACGGACTTCGCGCAGACAGTGCGCGGCGCGCTGGCCGCGCAACTCCCGGACGCGGGCTGTGACCGGCTCGAGGCGGAAGAGTTGCGGATGCGTCCGTCGGCGGCGGCGCTGGTGATCGACGGCCGCGCTGATCGCACGACGGCGACGGAGGTGGTGCGCCGGGTGCGGGCGATGGGCTTCACCGGTGGCCTGATCGTCGTCTACGACGGCGATGGCGCGCACAACGAACAGCTTGGCGCGCGCGCCGTCGCCTTCGAACGGCTTGGGCACGAGCTGCTGCCGCGGATGGGCGAGGCGCTCGCGGAAGCGTCGTCGCCGTACATCGATGTGGTGATGCGGGCGCGGCGACTGGTGGCCGCCGGCGAGGTGGCGCTCAAGCTGCAGCATAGTCTCAACAACCCGCTCGCCGGGCTGCTCGCCGAGGCGCAGTTGATGCAGATGGAGGACGGCACGGCCGAACAGCGAGAGTCGCTGGAGCGGATGGTGGCGCTCTGTCGGCGGATGGTCGAGGTGACGCGGTCGCTGGACGGGATGGGGGAACGGGCGAGTCGGGCGGAGAACCTGCCGGCATAGGCGATTCCCCCGCCGCGGCATCGAATCGACTCGGGTGGGTTGCGCGTTTCGGGGAGGGTGCGCATACTCAATGGCAGTTACCCGCTCATTGAAAGAATGAGTGCCGGTAGTGATCGTCGGACCGCGTGTGATTTATCCGCGCTCCTGGCGACCCGAGGCAATCGAGCCCTCGCATTTCCCGCAGTTCATCAACTCCCGTTCTATCAAATCGCATGACTGAAAGCCGACGTCCGAATCGTCGCGGTCGCCCCAAGCGCCCACGTTCCGCTGCACCTATCGAACCGAATGGTGAGAATGGTGATGCGGATCCCTACCGCGACCCCTCCGAGTCGGCGGGGCCTGCGGAAACGGCTACGACAGCCCCGCAGCCTTCGGGCGGCGACAACGGCTCGGACGGTGAAAACGATCGAGGGGCATCGGCCGGCGCCGACAGCAGCGCGCCGCCGCGAAACGAGCCGGGCGGGAGCGGCAACGCCTCGCAACAGGGCAATGGAGCGCCGAACGGCGACCGACAGCACAACAACTCGAACAACAACTCGAACAATCAGGGTGGCGGTCAGCAGCGCGACCGCGACCGCGACCGCGATCAGAACAGCAATCAGCCCGGCGGTCGTCGCGGGCGGCGCAACCGTCGCGGGCAGAAGCGCAGCGGGAGCGGTGGTGGCGGGCAGCAGGGCGGCGGCGAGCCGCGTGAACCGCGCGAACAGCGCGAGCGTGAACCGCAGGGACCGCCGCCGGTCATCGTACCGACGGGGACGACGGAAGGGTGGTACGATCCGTCGCGCGACGCGGGATTCATCCGTCGCCCCGCCAATAGCTATCTCGCCGAGCAGGGCGATGCGTCTGTCGCACCGCACGTGATGCGCCAGTATGGACTCCGCCGCGGCGACAAGATCACGGCGACGGTCGGCGCGGACCATCGTGGCCGACTGACGGTCGTCGAGATCTCAGCGATCAACGACGACGATCCGTCACTTGCGCTGCGTCGTCCCGATTTTGCAACGCTTACGGCGAGCTATCCGGAGCGTCGTCTGACGCTTGAGACCGGCATGTCGGCGAAGGGCGGCCCCGAGGTCACGCGCCGCGCGATCGATCTGATTGCGCCGATCGGCTACGGCCAGCGCGCGCTCGTCGTGGCGCCAGCCCGCGCCGGCAAGACGATGCTGATGCAGGCGATCACCGAAGGCATCGCGGCGAACCATCCGAATGCGGCGCTGCTCATTCTTCTCGTGGACGAGCGTCCGGAAGAAGTGAGCGAGGCGATTTCGTGGGGCGTCGGCGAGGTCATCGCGAGCTCGTTCGATCAGCCGGCGAAGCGCCACGTGGAAGTCACCGAAATGGTGCTCGAGCGGGCGCGTCGATTGGTCGAACAGGGCAAGGATGCGGTCATCGTGCTCGATTCACTGACGCGCATGGCCCGCGCATTCAACACCGCCGAGCGCGGCACGGGGCGTACGCTCTCGGGCGGCCTCGACAGTTCGGCGATGGCGAAGCCGAAGGCGTTCTTCGGCTCGGCACGGTCGATTCTCCCGGAACACGGCGGCGGCTCGCTGACGATCATCGCGACGGCACTGGTCGAAACCGGCTCGCGGATGGACGACGTGATCTTCGAAGAGTTCAAGGGCACCGGCAACTGCGAGATCAAGCTCGACCGGTCGCTCGCCGAGAAGCGCATTTTCCCGGCGTTTGATATTGGCACGAGCGGGACGCGGCGCGAGGAGAAGTTGTTCCGCGCCGATCAGCTCGACGCGATTTATACGTTGCGGCGCGGGTTGCAGCAAATGCCGCCGACATCTGCTATGGAATGGTTGATTAAGCGGATTGCGGGGACTGCTAACAATGATGCCTTACTTTCTGGGCTCTAGCTCTCTAACTGCAGTGCGAGTGCGAGAGCAGTGCGAGTGGGAGAACCGTGGGAGTTGTAGTGCGAGCAGCGAGTAGTAGAACTCGCACGGTTCTCCCACTAACCAGTAATCTCAGAGTAAAGCGCCGCCATCGCGCGCAGTCCACGACGGAAATTATCGACACTGATCCATTCATCCGGCGCGTGCGCATTTTCGCCGGGCAATCCGAACCCAACCAGCAACACGGGCGCTTTGAGCACGCGTTCAAAATCTCCGACTACCGGAATCGATCCACCCTCGCCGACAATCACCGGCTCGCGCCCGAACGCCGCAGCAAGCGCTCGCTTCGCCGCATCGAACAGCGGCCCGTCGAGATCGGCCCTCCACGGCTTACCGCCATGGAGATGCTCCACGGTGATCGTCACGCCCGCTGGCGTATGCGCAGCGATGTGTGCCTTCATCAGCGATTCGATCACCGACGGATCCTGATCAGGAACGAGCCGGCAACTCACCTTCGCCATCGCCTTCGCCGGAAGTACGGTCTTCGCTCCTTCACCCGTATAGCCGCTGAGCAGGCCGTTCACTTCGCAGGTCGGGCGCGTCCAGAGTTTCTCGAGCGTTGTATATCCGGCCTCGCCGCCGAGCGCGGTGACGTTGAGTTCTTTCATGAAGTTCGCATCGCTAAATGGGAGCGTCCGCATTCCGGCGCGCACGGCGTCGGGGAACGGGCGAACCTGATCGTAGAAACCCTTGATCGCGATCTTCCCGTCGGCATCATGCAACGTCGCGAGAACGCGCACGAGCGCCATCGCCGGATTCACGACGGCGCCGCCGTACATCCCAGAATGCAGATCGCCGTTCGGTCCGACGGCGGTGATCTCGAAATAGGCGAGACCGCGCAGCGAACTGAGAATGCTCGGAATGTCTGGCGCGAACATCGCCGAGTCGGAGATGACGACGCCGTCGCACTTGAGGCGCTCGGCGTGCGCTTCAACAAAAGGCGCGAGATTCTCGCTACCGATTTCCTCTTCGCCTTCGGCGAGGACGATGATGTTTACCGGTAGCGTACCGCGTGTCGCGAGATGCGCTTCGAGCGCCTTCACGTGGATCCAGAGCTGGCCCTTATCGTCCACCGATCCGCGGGCGAAGATCTTGCCGTCGCGAATCTCCGGCTCGAACGCCGACGAGGTCCAGAGTTCGTCGGGCTCCGAGGGCTGGACATCGTAGTGGCCATAGATCAGAATCGTCGGTGCCCCCGCCGGCGCTTTGCGCCACTCGGCGAGGACGACGGGATGTCCTTTGGTCTCGAGGGTCTCGGTCGTGAAGCCGATCGTCGCGAGTTTCTTGTGGAGCCAGTCGGCCGCGCGGCGCGTGTCGGCGTCGTGATCGCTCTTCGCGCTGATGCTCGGGATGCGGAGGAACTCGAAGAGCTCGTCGTGGATTCGCTGGTCGTTCGCGGCGAGCCACTGTTCGAGATCGGCGGGGATTGTCGGAGCCATCGTCAGTCGACCCACGGAAAAGGTTGTGCGCGGAGCGGCCATTCGCCGGTCCACCCCATCAGGAACCAGAGCCGCTTCTTCGCGACCGGATCGGCGCCGCGCAGCATCGCGACTTTCTCGCCCTGATCGATGCGCGTGAAACAGCAGGCCAGTTTTCGGATGAGCTTCGGCTCGCTGATTTCGTCGTCGACGACGAGCAACAGCGACGCGCCGGGTGTCGCGCGCTCGGGGAATGTCCCCCACATATCGTACTGATTGGGGCGGCCCATCAAGTTGAGCGAGAAGACGCGTGGATGGCCATTCGCGTGGAAGGCGATCTCGCTCGCATCCTGATAGCGCTCGGCGGCGATGAACAAATCGCCTCGGCCAAACGACGAACGGCTCGAGTAGAAGTCGCGACGACGGTCGATGGCTGCGCCGAGCGTGTTCCAGCCGAAGGCCTTCGCCACCTGATCGCGGTCGGCGCGGAGCGGGAGGATCGGCACGACGACATGCATGTAGATGATGGCGCAGAGCACGCCGCCGAAGATCAGTCCGCCGTTGAACCATCGTTTGGCGCGCCAAGAGTACGGCGGTTCGACGGCGAGCAGGACGATGCCGGGAATCAGTGCCACGGCCGGCCAGTTCGCTTCGACGTTGCGGCGGGTCGCCGAGTAGACGAAAAAACAGAGCGGGAGGACTGCCATCGTGCCGAGCACGATCCGGAGGCCGTCTGGTGTGCTGTCGAATGAGCGTTTGATGGCACGGGCGACGAAGAAAAAGAGAATCGGTGAAACGAGTCCGATCTGTCCGCCAACAAGCTGCAGCTCGCGACTGAGGGCGCCGAGGACGCCGCCCTTCGGTTCGCCGAGGCCGTGGCCGAGCTGGAACATGAAGGAGACCCAGTCGTGCTGGTAGTTCCAGATGAGCACCGGCGCGAGGACGGCGGAGGCGATGATGACGGCGAGGTACGGGCCGAGTTCGGCGAAACGGTTTTGCAGGCGCGGATGGAGAATGCAGCCGAGGGCGATCGCCGCCGGGACGAGAACGCTCGTGTACTTGCTCGCCATCGCACAGCCGATCGCGAGGCCGGCGATCGCCCACCAGATGCGCGAGGCGCGCGTCTCGTCGGCGGCGGCGGACTGGAGCGCGCGAACCGTCGCGTACATCGTCCACGACACCGCGCAGAGCATCGGGGCGTCGGGAGTCGCGAGGACGAAGCCGGCCGCTGCGAGCGGGACGCAGGCAAAGATGAGCGCGGCGGTGAAGGCTGCTGCATCGCCCATGAGGGCGCGAGCGGTCAGCGAGACGGCGAGCGCCGCGCCAGTACCGGCGAGAATCGGGAACAATCGAACGCCGATCGGCGTCGCACCAAAGAGCGTGGTACCGGCGCGCACGAGTACGGCGATCATCGGCGGATGATCGAAATAGCCCGGGCGCAGTGTGCGCGACCAGTCCCAGTAGTAGGTCTCGTCGGGAAAGAGCGGGACGATAGCGCCGATGATGAGGCGCAGCGCCGTCGTTGCGGCGAGAATGATCAGCGTGTTGCGCCAGGCGCGCGAGTTTGTCACCCCGTAAACTTCTCGTCGCGCAACGTTGAACGCCACTCAACCCCGATAAATGCCCAATCACCTCGCCGTCGAAACCAGCCCGTACCTCCACCAGCATGCCGACAATCCGGTTGACTGGTGGCCGCGACTACAGGTCAGCGCACGACTTGTTGATCTGTTTGCAGTTGCCGCAAATGAGCTTGCACTTTCGCCACGACAGCGTTTCAAAGCCGCAGTAATCGCAGAACGCGCCGAGCTCGGGGCCATCGGGCTGTTGTTCGCGCGGGCTCATCAGGCCGCATCCACGTTTTCGAAGGCGTAGCGGCTCGCCTTGAAGACGCGGAACAAGTATTGCAGTGACGGCACGAGAATTGCCGCGCCACCGGTCACTCCATAGATCACGAGCTTGAGCGTGATCTCCGGAGCGCTCGCCGGCTGGATGATCCACTCATCCGTGCACCGCCACCGCCACTCGGCGAGCACCATCAACGCGGGCATGCCGATGCCGACCACCGCGAAGATGATATGAAATCCGAGACTGATGGCCATCTGTGAACGGGCCGCCAGCAAATCATTCATCGGACGCCCCGCTCAGTCGAAATCGAGCGCGAGATTCAGCGCTGGCGCCGAATGCGTGAGCGCACCGACGGAGATGCGATCGACACCTGTTTCGGCGATGGCACGCACCGTGTCGAGCCGCACGCCGCCACTCGCTTCGGTGATGGCACGCCCTTTGGCAATCGCGACGGCTTCACGCATCTGATCGAGCGACATGTTGTCGAGTAACACGCTCTCAGCGCCGGCTTCGATCGCGGCGCGCACCTGCGCGATCGCGTCGCATTCGACTTGAATCGGCGTTCCGGGGTCCGCGTGCTGACGGACGCGTTTCACCGCGACCGCGACGTCACCGTCGACGGCCGCGAGGTGGTTGTCCTTGACGAGCACGCCGCTCGCGAGATCGAGACGATGATTGACGCCGCCGCCGCAGCGCACGGCGTACTTCTCGAGATGGCGCCAACCGGGCGTCGTCTTGCGCGTGTCGAGAATCGCGGCGTGCGTCCCCCGCACCGCCTCGACGTACTTGTGCGTGATCGACGCGATCCCGGAGAGATGCTGCAGGAAATTCAGCGCCGTGCGTTCGGCGGCGAGGATGCCGCGCGCGTGACCCGAGAGATGCAGCACCGTTGCGCCGGGCTCGACGATCGTACCGTCTTCGCGATCGATCCGGATCTCGATTTGTTCGTCGAGCAGCCGGAACGCGGCGAGCGCGAGCGGGACGCCGGCGATCACGCCCGCCTCGCGGGCGACGAGACGCGCGCGCACGTGTCGCGTGGAGAGCACCGTCGCGATCGTCGTGACGTCGTTGAACGCCTGATCTTCAACGAGCGCGTCGTGCACGAGCGCGACCGTCGCGGTGTCGGAGAGCGGAAAACGCCGCGCGCCGTCGGTGTACTGCGGCCGCTCGAACGGTGTGATGCGCCGCGGCGGATGCGGCGTGTCGCCCGCCGGGCTCATTCTCCCGGATCCACGCCGGGGCCCAGCGGCGTCGAGGACGGAACGCCGCCGATGGAAACCATTCGTTCGATCGCCAGCGAAGCGCGAGCTGCGATCTCCGCCGGCACTGTGATGCGATGCTGGTTCTTCACGAGCGCATCGAGAATTTTCGGCAGCGTCGTGACCTTCATGTAGGCGCACGAAGCGCGTTCATTCGCGGCGTAGAACGTCTTGCCAGGATAGGCGCGCTTGAGGCGATGAAGAATGCCGATTTCGGTGGCGACGATGAATTCCGTCGCGTGCGACTCGGCCGGACGCTTGATCATCCCCTCAGTGGAAAGAATGTGCGCATTCTCCGGGTCGACGTCGCCCGCCGAGATGGCCTCGACGACACTCGTCGCGCATCCGCATTCCGGATGCACCAGGAACTCGGCGCCCGGATGCAGCGAACGCTGGAGCCGGATGTTCTCCGGATCGATCCCGGCGTGGACGTGGCACTCGCCCATCCAGACGCGGATGTTCGAGCGGCCCGTGACACGGCGCACATGGGCGCCGAGGAACATGTCGGGGAGAAAAAGAATCTCCTGGTCGGCCGGAATCGCGTTGATCACCTCGACCGCGTTTCCCGACGTGCAGCAGTAGTCGCTCTCGGCTTTGACTTCCGCGGTCGTGTTGACGTACGAGACAACGACGGCGCCCGGATGTTCCGCTTTCCAGTCGCGGAGTTGCGCCGCGTCGATCGTCGCGGCGAGTGAACAGCCGGCGGCAAGATCAGGAAGCAGGACGGTCTTATTTGGCGAGAGGATTGCCGCCGTCTCGGCCATGAAGTGGACACCGGCGAAGACGATGGTCTCGGCGGAGGTGCGGGCCGCCTCACGGGAGAGTCCGAGGGAATCGCCAACGAAATCGGCGACATCCTGCACTTCCGGCCGTTCGTAGTTATGGGCGAGGATGACCGCATTTCGTTCGCGCGCTGCGCGGCGGATCTCCTCGTGAAGCTCCGCGAATGCGGGCTGGGGGGGCACGGGGTTCATGGCTTGTATGATAGCCCCTGTCGAGAAGGTGAGGGAGGCATCGACGAAGTTCCCCGGGGTAGCGTTCCCTGTGGAGGCCGGACATACTATTTATGATTCGACCCAAGCGCCCTCTGCGGTGTATTACGAGGGAGGCCGATCCCAGCATTTCACGACCATTGAACCAGCCGGAGCCGTTCATGCAACGTACCGTCCATGTTGTCCGTGCGATTGGGGCCCTCGCCGCCCTTGGCGCCATTTCCGCTGCGGCGGCGCCGGTTGCACTCTTGCATCCGAAGCTGTTGAAGAGTTCGCCGTCGGCGCACGACACGCTCACCGTTTCGCCGACCTCTGTCTCGCTGTGGCTAAGCGAGAAAGTCGAGCTGCCGATGACGACCGTGAAGCTTTCCGGCGGCGGCGCGGTGGCGCTCGGCGCGCCGAGCCGCGACGAGAAGATCGCCGATGCACCACTAATCGTTCCGATCACGAAGCCGCTCGACGACGGCAACTACACGATCAGCTACACCGTCGCCGGCAAGGACGGGCATCCGGCGAAGGGCACGATCGATTTCGTCGTGAAGAGCAAGCGCTGAGCGGAGTCGCCGACGCGATCGAAGCGGCCGGCGGCGCTCCCGCCGTCGCACTTCGGGCCATCTCCCTCGCCGCGATTACGGTCGCGGCGGGGGCGATTGTTTTTCGATGGGCCGTGCTCGGACGTAGCAGCGATATCAGCATCGAGCATCGCGCTGCGCTCGACCGTCTTGCGGCCGACGTTGGATTCCTCGCGTGCGCGCTCATCACGATCGTTGCGTTGCCGCGGCTCTGGTTTCAGGCAGCAGCGTTCGTCGAGGCCGGCGTTTCGCCGATGACGATGGTCTCACGTGTGCTGTCGACGACGTGGGGAGTGGCGCTCGTGATGCAGATGGTTGCCGCGGGCGTCGGCGGCGCCGCGTTCGGTTTCGCGCGTCTCGGGCGTCAAGCGTGGTGGATCGCTGCCGCCATCGCCGGTGCAGCTTTGACGATTTCTCCGCCGTTCATGGGCCACCCGATCGCCGCCGAGGAGCGGACGTGGCTGAACGTCGGCACGGACTGGCTGCACGTCGTGAGTGCGAGCGGCTGGGTTGGCGCGCTCACGCTCCTCGCGATCGCAGCGCGACGATTCTCATCCGACGTCGTGTCGACACTGATCGCATCGTTTCATCGTGTCGCTTTCGCGTGCGTCCTCGGGGTGCTCGTCACCGGCACGATCAGTCTCGTGCTCCGTCTCCCAAAACTCGGCGATCTGTTCGGATCGGACTACGGTACGGTCCTTTTCGTAAAGTTGGGCTGTGTGGCGATCGTTGCGGCTCTCGGCGCGTGGCATTCGCAGCGTGCCGAGGGGCGGACGCGCGACGGCGGGTCGGTCATCGGCTCGCTCACCGCGGAAGTGCTGTTCGCAGCAGCGGCGATGATGGTGACGGCGGTTCTCGTCGGAACCGAGCCGCCGGGCGTTTAAGGCGCGGGCTTCGCCTTCGCGGAACTGGACGCGCCCCACTCGATTTTCGCCGGACGCTGCGGCGCGGCAGCGGGAGCCGCCGTTTCGGCACGGGTCGTAAACGCGGCGCGCTGAGAGCGCGGCGCCGAGGTCGTGCTCGCGGCCAGCGGCGAACCACCCCATACCGGCTGACTACCGTTCCACGAACCGCCACTCGCGTGCGACGGCACCTGCGGCAACGCCGTTTGCTGAGCAGCGAAGAATCCGCTGCCGCTTTCGGCGGAGAGTCGCCCCGTTTGCAATACGCCGTTGATGTAGACCTGCATCTCCATCGGCTGCGAAACGCGGAGATGCGGCAACCGCGTGGTCGTCGCCGGGTCCACCGTCGTGTGCGAAGCGGAAGCGCCGACGCCGCCCCCGCCCCAGACCACCTGAGCGTGCACGACCGTCGCTGCCCCGGAGAGCAGCGCGACGGCGAGGAGGGTGCGGTGAGTCGTCTTCATATCGCTATTTGATGTACGCCGGATTGGTCCAAATGTTCAAGTCGACCGGAAATTCTTCGCGTCTACCACTGAATGTGCTTCCCGCGCCACTTCTTTTTTTCACGGGGAAAATCGTGCCGGAAATGCCCACCGCGGCTCTCTTTGCGCATCAGCGCCGCCTCGGCGATGAGATGTCCCGTGACGGCCATGTTCCGCTCTTCGGTCGCGCCGTCGGGGAGTCGTGAGGTGATGCCTTCGAGCGTGGCGAGACATGCGCGGAGTCCCTTCGCGGTGCGATCAATCCCGGCGCCTTCCCACATCGCGTGGCGAATCGCATCGGCGGCGACCTGAGCCGCACCGCGATCGCGCAGCGGCGGAACTGTCCACGACTCGAGTCGCGGCAGTCGCGGTAGCTTCGGCATCGCGACCATGTCAGCCGCGACTCGTTCCGCGAAGACGAGCCCCTCGAGCAGCGAGTTTGAGGCGAGACGGTTGGCCCCGTGCACGCCGGTGCAACTCACCTCGCCGCAGGCGTAGAGACGTTCGTGGCTCGAGCGGCCGGCGAGATCTGTGACGATGCCGCCCATCATATAGTGCGCGGCTGGCGTGACCGGGATGCGGTCCTTTCGCGGGTCGATGCCGCGGGCAAGGCAAATCTTGTAGATGCCCGGAAAACGCCGCGCGAACGACCGGCCGATTTTGCGCGCGTCGAGATAGACCTTCGAGCCGTTCTTCTGCTCGCGGAAAATTTCGCGCGCGACGATATCGCGCGGCGCAAGTTCGGCGAGGCGATGCCGACGCGTCATGAAGCGAACACCGCGGTCGTTCACGAGAATCGCCCCCTCGCCACGCACCGCCTCACTGATCAACGAAAGCGGCGTTTCGGGCGTGTCGAGCGCCGTGGGGTGGAACTGGACGAATTCCATGTCGGCGAGCGTGACCCCGGCGCGGTGGGCGATCGCATAGCCGTCGCCGGTCGCAACGTCGGGATTGGTCGTATACCGATAGACCTGCCCGCAGCCACCGGTCGCGATCACCGTCGCGTCGGCGATAATCTCGACGGCGCGCCCCGAAACACTGGCCTTCACTCCAGCGATCCGACCGCCAGACACAATCAAATCGAGGGCGCGGGCGCGTTCGAGGACTTTGATCGCCGGGCTCTCGTGCACGCGCTCTATCAGGGTGCGGGCGACTTCAGCCCCGGTTTGGTCGCCCTGGGCATGGACGATCCGTTTGCGCGAGTGCGCCGCTTCCTTGCCGAGCGAAAACTGGCCGTCGGATCCCAGATCGAACCGGGCACCGGCCGAGGCGAGGTCGCGAACGCGCTGTGGCCCTTCGGCGACCAGCACCTCGACGGCCGCAGAATCACAGAGCGCGGCGCCGGCGGCGAGCGTGTCCTTGCGATGCAATTCGGGCGAATCCCCGGCGCCGAGGGCGGCGGCAATTCCGCCTTGGGCATAGGCGGTGGCGCTATCGAAGAGGGATTTCTTCGTCAGGACGAACACTTCCCCGTGCGCCGAGGCGCGCCAGGCCGTGTGGAGGCCGGCGACGCCCGAGCCGATGACGAGGAAACGCGTGCGAATGCGGTCGGCCATGCGAAGGAATCTATACGGGGTGCCGGGGAAGCTTGCGACACCCTGTCCCGACGGCGATTCTACCTCCTTCATGCGAAAGCTTCTGGGCTTTATCGGGGTTCTACTGGCCGTCCACATCGCACTGCTGTTCGTGCGACCATCCGGGGCCGCGGTCGTCCCGACCGGCGACGGGCTCGACATCGGGATCGTCTTCGATCTCGGCGGTCGCGGCGATAAATCATTTAATGACGGCGCCTACATCGGCGCGATGCGGGCAGCCACGGAGCTCGGCGCGCGGGTCCGTTTCGTCGAACCCGGCGAGGGGTCGGACCGTGAGGCCGGCCTCCGCTTGCTGGCGGCCGAAAAAATGGATCTGGTCGTCGGCGTCGGTTTCATCTTCACCGACGACCTGACCGAGCTGGCGAAGGAATACCCGAACGTGGCGTTCGCCGGCGTCGATTTCGCGGTTTCGATCGGTAAGGACGGTCAGCCGATTCCACCGCCGACGAATTTGGCGGCGCTCAAATTTCGCGAGGAACAGGGGTCGTTCCTGGTCGGCGCGATGGCTGCGCTCGTCGGCAACTCGAAGAAGGTCGGATTCGTCGGTGGAATGGATTCACCGCTCATTCACAAATTCGAAGCGGGCTATCGCGCCGGCGTGAAGCAGGTGTGCCCCGACTGTGAAGTGATTGCGCAGTATGCCGGCGTCACGCCGGAAGCATTCCGGAATCCGGGGCGCGGCAAGGAACTCGCGCTCAGCCAGTATCAACAGGGTGTAAACGTGATCTACCACGCGTCGGGCTCCACCGGCCTCGGCGTTTTCGAGGCGGCGCGCACGATGAATAAGATGGGCATCGGCGTCGACGCCGATCAGTTCAAGGAAGCGCCGTGCTGCGTGCTGACCTCGATGGTGAAGCGCGTCGACAACGCGGTCTACGAGTCGATCCGTCTCGTGAAGGAAAAGAAGTTCAAGGGCGGCATCTACAACTTCGGTCTCGCCGAGGATGGCGTCGGCTACGTGTACGACGCGAACAACAAGGCGAAGATTCCCGACGCGGTTCGCTCGCGCCTCGAGGCGCTGAAGGGCGAGATCATCGCCGGCCGCATCACTGTCCCGAGCGCGCGATGACGAATCCCCGCGGCGGACCGGTGCCGGCGATCCGGATGGATGGCATCGACAAGCGATTCGGTGCGGTGATAGCAAATCGCGGGGCAACGCTCGAGGTACGCCAAGGTGAAATTCACGCGCTCGTCGGCGAGAACGGCGCCGGCAAGAGCACGCTCGTGAAGATCCTGAGCGGCATGATTAGCTGCGACGCCGGCACGATCGAAGTCGGCGGCCGCAACGTCACCGGCTGGTCGACGGCGGAAGCGATCGCGGCGGGCGTCGGGATGGTGCACCAGCACTTCATGCTCGTGCCGACGCTCACGGTTGCCGAGAACGTCGTACTCGGCCGCGAGCCAGTGAGTGTCGGGACGTTCGATCGCGAGCGGGCGATCACGGAAGTCGAGCAACTGTGTGCCCAGAGCGGTCTGGTGGTGCCGGCCGACCGGCTCGTCGCCGATTTGTCCGTTGGTGAAGCGCAGCGCGTCGAAATCCTGAAGACGCTCTATCGCGGGGCGCGCATTCTGCTACTCGACGAACCGACGGCCGTGCTCTCGCCGCCGGAAGTCACCGAGCTGTGGAAGGTGTTGCGTCGCGTGCGCGATGGCGGCGCGACGATCGTGCTGATCACGCACAAGCTCGATGAAGTGATGGACGTGACCGAGAAAATCACGGTGATGCGCGCCGGCGCGACGGTCGCCCGGATGGCAACGCGCGAGACGACGCCGGAAGGAATCGCCAAGGCGATGGTCGGACGCGACGTCGATCTATCAGTGCGGGTTGCGTCGACGCGGCACGCGGTCGCCGGCGCGTCGCCGGTGCTCGAGGTCAAGAACCTCGTCGTCCGCGGCGCCCGCGTGGATCGAGCGGTGAATGACGTGTCGTTCTCGGTGATGCCCGGCGAAGTGCTTGGTATAGCCGGCGTCGAGGGGAACGGCCAGACGGAACTGCTCGAAGCGATCGCCGGCCTCCGCGGCGTGACTGCGGGATCGATCATACTCGGAGGACGCGACATCACCGCGATCAACGTGCGTGCCCGCGGCGATGCCGGACTGTCGCACATTCCGGAAGATCGCCATCGGCGCGGATTAATTCTCGAGTACTCGATAGCCGACAATTTGATTTTCGGACAGCAGCACCATTATACAAAGCACGGCGTGCTCGATACCGAGGCGATTGTGGCGAATGCGGCGAAGCAGATTGCGGCGTTCGACATTCGGCCGGTTGATGCGTCGTTGCCGGCGCGGGCGCTCTCCGGCGGCAATCAGCAGAAGATCGTGATCGCGCGCGAGATGTCGCGCCCGTTTACTGCGCTGCTCGCCGCACAGCCGACGCGTGGCGTCGATGTCGGCGCGATCGAGTTCATCCACGATGAACTCCGCAAGGCACGCGACAACGGCAAGGCTGTGCTCTTGGTGAGTGCCGAACTGCGCGAGGTACTGACGCTGTCGGATCGTATCGCTGTGATGTATGGCGGTAAGATCGTGACCGTCCTCTCGCGCGCCGAAGCCAGCGAAGAAGTGCTTGGTCCGTACATGACCGGCGCACGACGCGAGGCGGTGGCATGAACGCACGCGTGCGCGTGATGTTCGAGGAATCGGTATTGCCGCCGCTCGTCGCGCTGGTGATCGCGCTCGTCGTCGGCGACATCCTGATTCTCACGTACGGTCAGGCCCCGCGCGCCGTCTGGGGGATGCTGCTCGAGGGAACGTGGGGCAACACGTACGGTTTCGGACAAGTGTTGTACAAGGCGACGACACTCTCGTGCACTGGTCTCGCGGTGGCATTGTCGCTGCGCGCCGGGTTGTTCAACATCGGCGCGGAGGGCCAGCTCGCGGCTGGTGGCTTCGGTGCGGCGCTCGTCGGTCTCGCGCTACCGGTAGGAACGCCTGGCTTCATCGCGATTCCGCTATGCGTGCTGGCCGCGTGTCTGGCCGGCGGACTCGTTGGCACCGTGCCCGGCACGCTGCGCGCGAAGTTCGGCGCGCATGAAGTGATCGTGACGATCATGCTCAATTTCATCGTCCTCGCGCTGCTCAACTATTTTGTCTCGGCGAAGCTGCACGTGCCAGAGACGTTGCACACGCCGGAGATCCACGCCGGTGCCGTGGCGCGGCTCTCGGGGACGATCAGCGCATTCCACGGATCGGCCGCCAACTGGACGGTGCTTATCGTCGCCGGCGCGGCGGCGCTGATGTGGTGGTTTCTTTTCCGCACGCGGGCCGGCTATGAACTCCGTGCTGTTGGATTGCAACCGGCCGCCGCCGAGTATGGTGGCGTGAAGGTGCCGCGTGTGATGCGGAATGCGTTTACGCTGAGCGGCGCGCTCGCCGGACTCGGCGGCATCAACTTCGTGCTCGGCTACAAGGGCTATTACGAAGACGGCTTCTCCGGCGGCGCCGGGTTCCTCGGCATCGCCGTTGCGCTCGTTGGTCGGAACCATCCGCTCGGTGTCGTGCTAGCCGCGCTCTTCTTTGCAACGCTTTCGCAGGGCGGCCTCGCGATCAACGCGATGGTGCCAAAGCAGATCGTCGAAGTGCTGCAGGGCATCGTAATTATCGCGGTGGCGACATCGGTGCCCGAAGTGCGGCGCATTCTTCGCCACGCGGTTGCCAAGCGCGGGGCGGCGAGATGACCATCCTGCTATTTCTCGCGCAGACGATTCGCATCGCGATTCCGTATTTGTTCGCTGCTGCCGGCGGTGCGCTCGCCGAGAGCGCTGGCGTCACCAGCCTGACGCTCGAAGGCTTCATGCTCGGCGGCGCGTTCGGCGCGGTGCTCGGTGCGCACTATGTGGGGAGCGCGTGGGTCGGCCTCGTCGTCGGCGTCCTGTGGGGCGTGATGCTGGGAACCGTGCACGCTGTGGCGAGCATTCGGTACAAGGCGGATCAGGTGGTCGTTGGTGTGGCGATCAACTTGTTTGCGGTCGGCATCACCCGGTTCTTTTTGCAACTGGCGTTCGACTCGAGCTCAAACTCGCCGCGCGTCACCGGCTTCGGCGGCGATACGTCGGGGAGCGCGATGGCGTTTCTTTCGAACCCGCTCGTCTGGCTCGGCTTGATCGTGATGCCGGCGCTTGGGTGGGTGATTCGCCGCACGACATTCGGGCTTCGCGTTCGCGCGGCGGGTGAGCATCCACAGGCGGCGGCGAGTGTTGGTGTGCCGGTAAATCGGGTCCGGTACGTGGCGGTGATCGCATCGGGGGCGCTGGCGAGTCTTGGCGGCGTGTACCTTGCGCTCGACCAGCACCAGTTCACCGATTCGATGACCGCGGGCCGCGGGTTCATTGCGCTGGCGGCGGTTATCTTTGGGCGCTGGGATCCGATGCGCGCCGGCTTTGCGTGTCTGCTGTTCGCGGCGGCCGAAACGCTGCAGATTCAATTGCAGAGTGCGCAACTGATTCCGTCGCAGTTCGTAGCGATGATTCCGTACGTGCTAACAATCGTGGCGGTCGCCGGCGTCGTTGGCCGGTCGACGCCGCCGGCGGCACTCGGCAAGACGGGCGAGTAATCCTTTTTCCTGCGATCGGGTACGAATAGTTCATGGGTAAACTAGTTATTCTGATGGTGACGGCGTTCATCGACATGGTCGGGGTACTCATGGTACTCCCACTCCTACCGTTTTACGCGACGCGTTTTCTCGGTCATGGGCCGTTGTGGTCGATGCTTGACGCCATCGGAATGGGCGGGGGCGGTTCCGTCGTATCGTTACTCGTGACGATGTTCGCGCTCGCGCAGCTGGCGAGCGCGCCGTTCTGGGGGCGCGTCTCGGACCGCTACGGCCGCCGGCCGGCTCTCATGATCGGACTCGGCGCCTCGGTGATTTCATACGCGATCTTCGCGTTCTCGAACTCGCTCGAGCTGCTCTTTATCTGCCGTATCGTCCAGGGCGCCGGCGGCGGCACCGTCGGTGTGATTCAGGCGTACGTCGCCGATGCGACAAAGCCCGAGGACCGGACGAAGGCGCTCGGTTGGCTCTCGGCCGCAACCAACGCCGGTGTCGCGATCGGACCGGTGATCGGATCGTCAGCGATGGCGTTCGGTACCGCCGGTCCCGGCCTCGCCGCGGCGAGCCTGACGTTGATCAACATGGTGTTCGCCTGGTTCTATCTCACCGAATCGCATGATACGGCGGCAATGAAGGCCGCCGGTAAGGTCGTGCGCAAAGGGAGCGAGGCCGTGCTGCGCGTCGTTTCGCACGCCGGCGAACCCGCGTCGCGCTTGATCTGGATCTATGCGATTACCATGGGCGCGTTCCAGGGAATGACGACGGTGCTCGCACTGTTCCTCTCCGTGAAATTCGGAGTGAACGAGAAAACGATCGGCTATTTCTTTGCCTACGTCGGCATCATTTCGTTCTTCACTCGGGCCTTCTTTCTCGGCAAAGCGGTCGACTGGCTTGGGGAACCGCGCCTTTCGCGCGCCGGAATGGTGATGCTCGCTGTCGGACTGGGCACGATGCCGTTGGCGCCGTCGATCGGCGTGCTCGCGATCAGCGTCGCGCTCATTCCGCTCGGCACCGCGTTCACTTTTCCGTGCGTCACCGGACTGCTGTCGCGCATCGTCCCGTCGCACGAGCGCGGGCTGTACATGGGCGTGCAGCAGACGTTCGGCGGAATTGCGCGTGTGCTCGGCCCGATCTACGCCGGATGGACGTTCGATCATCTCGGGCACGGTGTTCCGTTCTTCACCGCCGGCGGCATCGTCCTCGCGACGATTTTCCTCGGGCTCGACATGGATCAGTACGCGGCCCGCAGCGCCGCCGCGGCGGCCCGGACTTAAGGTCACCTCAACTCCGATCATCGAATGTGGCCTCTGATCGGCGTCGGCATCGTCATCGTCGGCTTCGTGCTGCGACTGAACCCGCTGCTCGTGGTGACGGTCGCTGGTGTCGCGACCGGACTGATTGCCGGACAGGATCTCGCCCACGTGATCGGGACGCTCGGCCGCGCATTCGTCGAGAACCGATACGTCGCGATTGTCTGGCTACTGTTACCGGTAATCGGCCTGCTCGAACGCGCCGGGCTCAAGGAGCGGGCGCATCAACTCATTGGCGGTATACGGGCAGCGACGGCCGGCCGCGTGATGCTCGCCTATCTCGCACTTCGTCAGGCGACGTCCGCGCTCGGCCTCACGTCGCTCGGCGGCCACGCGCAAATGGTGCGTCCGCTGCTGGCACCGATGGCCGAAGGCGCCGCGGAATCGAAGTTCGGGTCGATCACTGATGGAGAACGACAGGAGATTCGCGCCTTCGCGGCGAGTGCCGACAATGTTGGTTTCTTCTTCGGCGAGGACATCTTCATCGCGATCGGGTCGATTCTGCTGATGAAAGGGTTTCTCGAGCAGAACGGTATTCGCGTCGAACCGGCGTCACTGGCTTTGTGGTCGATTCCGACCGCTGTCGCGGCCCTCCTAATTCACGGCGTCCGATTGCTCCTACTCGACCGCCGTCTCGCCGCGCAGCATCGTGCGGCCGGTGAAGCGCTGTGATTTCCCTCGAGTTCGTGTATCTGCTTATGGGTGCGCTCGCTGGTGGCGTGGCAATCGTCAATCTCGCTGATCGCGGGCACGCGAAGCGGTTTGGCAACGCGATCTTCTGGGCGCTCTGGGCAGTGACGTTTTTATTCGGCTCGTATCTACCGGATATCGCGAACGGTGTGATCGTCGTCGCAATGGTTGCCATCGCGGCGCTGCGAGGTCTTGGCGGCGGGAGCGCGGGGGCGTCGGAGGCCGAGCGGGCGACGAGCGCGGCGCGATGGGGGAACCGACTGTTTCTTCCGGCGCTGCTGGTTCCTGCACTGACGCTTGCCGGCACGCTGACGCTGAAGGGAGTTCGTATTGGCAGCGTGGCGCTTGTCGATCCGAAGCAGGTCACGCTCGTGTCGCTGGCGTTTGCGACGATTGTCGCGCTGATCACGGCGCTGGCGATGCTTCGGCCAAAAATCGAGACGCCGATCGTCGAGGCGCGCCGACTGCTCGACACCGTCGGCTGGGCTGCGGTGCTACCGCAAATGCTCGCCGCACTGGGTGCCGTGTTCGCGGCCGCCGGCGTCGGACAAGTGATTGCCACACTGGCGACGAAATGGATTCCGCTCGATCACGCCGTCGTTGCAGTCGTCACCTACACGGTCGGCATGTGGCTGTTCACGATCGTCATGGGGAACGCATTCGCAGCGTTTCCCGTGATGACGGCGGGGATTGGACTCCCGCTCATCGTCGGACGATTCGGCGGCGATCCCGTGGTCATGGCGGCGCTCGGCATGCTGTCCGGATACTGCGGCACGCTCATGACGCCGATGGCGGCGAACTACAACATCGTGCCGGCGGCACTGCTCGAGCTACGAGACCAGAATGGTGTGATTCGGGTGCAGATTCCGACGGGGCTCGCGTTGCTTGTGGTGAACACTGTCCTAATGTCGTTGTTCGTTTTCCGACATGTCTGACGGAAAGCTGACGAGCCGAATTAACAGTTAGGGGAAGACCGCGTCGAACAATGCAGCACCCGTCGCGACCGGTGCATGCGTGCTCGCTCCCCCCCCCCCCCGGTTTCTCCGACATGCGCTTCCCGACGACCGCTTCCACAATCGCAATTGCCGTTGCCGCGGTTCTCGTCGCGTGTCGAGACGCGACGGCACCCAAGATGTTGCCCGAGCCGATTCTCGCGATTTCGTCCGAATCGGTCGCTGGCGTTCCGCAACTGCGCCTGACCGTCGCCACGCCGACCCGCGTACAAGTCGACTACTGGCAGGATTCGTCGTACGTCCTGCGCGTTCATGAAGCGCTAACAACCGCCGACAACACCGTGGCGTTGACTCGCGTGCGTGCCGGTGAGTTGTACCACTACAGCGCGCGCACAGTTGGCACCGACGGACGGCTCGGCACCGCGACGAACGGCATGTTCACCGCGCCCAGTCTTCCGCCGGACCTGCAGCAACTCGGCCTCGCGGTCGTTGGCACGCCGACCTCGCCGTTGACGATGCTAGAATTGAACGGCGCGTTCAAAGGCTATGTCGCCGTCGATGGCACCGGCCGGATCGTATGGTACTGGCGGACGGTGAATGCGCCGCAAGGATTCACTCGGCGCCCGAACGGCAACCTCGTTCTGAATGATCCAGGGAATGCGATCACGGAGCTCTCGGCCAATGGCCTCGTGGTCCACCGGCTCAGCACGATCGACTTGGACTTGCAGGCGCACCACGACCTCGTTGCGACGACGCTCGGCACGATCCTATTCCTTGCGAAAGACATTCGCACCGTGAACGGGACGGCGCTGTTCGGCGACGCGATTTACGAGTGGTCGCCTGAGAGCGGCGCGGTGAACAAGCGATGGAGTGTCTTCGACTTCTACGATCCGTCGGTCGACTGGGGCGACGTAAGCACACCGGGCGACTGGGTCCACGCAAACTCGCTTGCGATCGGTCCGCACGGCAACGTCCTACTGTCGCTCAACTGGTTGAGCCAAGTCGTCTCGATTGCATCCGATTGGAAGTCGCTCGAATGGAAGCTGGGCGGACCCGGCAGTTCTTTTACCGTCGACAGCGACGCGGTGTTTCTCGGCCAGCACAATGTGCAGCAGCTCAGCGAAACGCGTGTGCTGCTCTTCGATAACGGACGGGGTCGCCCCTCCGGCGCTCAGCTTTCGCGAGCGCTCGAAGTCGCGCTCGACCCGGTTACGCACACGGCGCATCGCGCATGGGAGTTTCGTGCGTCACCGGATATTTTCGCGCCGTACATCGGCGCCGTTGACCGGCTCGCCAACGGAAATACGGTCGTGCATTTCGGGCTTTCGGCGGGAAGAAGCGGGAGCACGGGACCAATCGCCACCTTCGAGGTAGAGCCCGACGGCCACGCTGTGTCGGCGCTCATTACTACGAACGTCACGTCGGTCTATCGCGCAACGCCGCTGACGACAATCGCCGGCGAATTGCGAATTCGCTGAGGGTTCGCCGTCGGCCGCTCAGCTCGCGGCGGATGGCTCCGCGCCCGGCTCCGAATCGAGCACGGCTTTCGCGATCTCGACCATCGGCTTCGAACGATCCTGACTCGACCGCTGGAGAATCCGATATGCTTCTGCCTCCGAGCAGCCGGTGCGACGCATGAGAATCCCCTTGGCGCGCTCGACGAGCTTCCGCGCTTCGAGCGCCGCCTTCGCTTCCGTTGCGTCTTTCTTTGCCGAGCGAAGCGCCGCTGATCGCGTGACCGCGAGTCGGATCGTCGAATCAAGCATCTTCGGGGGCACCGGCTTCGGCAGGAACGCGAGTGCGCCCGTCGTCACCGCCTCCTTGTCGGAGAGGGAGACATTGTCATCACCACTGAAGAGAATCACCGCAATGCCTGGCAAAGTGCGGCTGATGACTTCAGCCGCCTCGATGCCGGAACCGTCAGGCATGTGAACGTCGAGGAGCACCGCGTCGGGTTTCATCTCCCGCGCGCGGTCGGCGGCTTCGACGCCGCTCGACACGGCCGCGACGACATCGTAGCCGAGCGCGTGGAGTACTTCGGTGAGCGTCTCGCGCGCCGCGATGTCATCTTCGGCAATGAGGAGACGAAGGCGGGTGCTGATGTCGTGGTTAGTCACTGGCTTCATCGCTGTGGTCACGTGATCCTACGCGGTGCGTGATGGAGGTGCTGCGGCTTCGTCAATGGCTTCGCCGATTGGGGCAGTTGCTTCGCGATCGAGCAGTTCGCGGCGTTTGGCGGCCACGCGGTCCTCGGCTTTGGCGAAATTCTCAATGCGTTTTGCCAGTTCCCGCACTTTCTGCGGATCATCAGCGTGCGCGTCGAGGAGATATGCCGCCGACACGATTGGATTGAGGACGTTACGGATCTCGTGCACGAGCGCCGAGGCGACGCGGTGCATCGCTTCGAGTCGCCGGTCGAGCTCTTCCTCGGACACCGCAGCCGGTACCCGATTCATTCCCGTCCTCTCACTCACAATCGCGTAACCTCCCATTCGCCAGTCACCGGCGGCGATACATTCTCGGCTTCCGTGATCAGACGTACACCGCGCTGGAACGTGAGATACGCGTACGCCCACTGCACGAGCACGCTGATCCGATTGCGAAAACCGACGAGATACATGATGTGGATAAACAGCCACATTAGCCACGCCGGATAGCCGGCGAACTTGAACTTTCCGAACACGCCGACCGCGCGATTGCGTCCGATCGTTGCGAGGTCACCCTTGTGGAAGTACGTGAACGGCCGGGTTGCCTCATCTCCGATCAGTCGTAGGACGTTCCCGGCCGCGTGGGTCCCTTCCTGATTCGCCGCAGGAGCGACGCCCGGTACCCACAGATCAGTATCGCGCTTCACGGCCGCCAAGTCACCAACCACAAAGACTTCTTGGTGACCCGGCACCGATAGATCCGGCTCGACGAGGACCCGGCCGACCCGGTCGAGCTCGGCGCCGAGCGATTCGGCGAGCGGCGACGCCTGATTCCCGGCCGCCCAGAACACATTCCGCGTTGGGATAAAACGGTCGCCGATGTGCACGCCGTGGACCGTAATGTCCGTCACAACGGAGTTTACACGGACATCGACATCGAGATTCTCGAGATCCGTCTGGGCGCGTCTCGAGAGCGATTCTGGAAAGTACGGAAGGATTCGCGATCCGCCCTCGACCAGAATCACGCGCGACCGCCGCGTGTCGATGCGTCGGAAGTCCAGCGGCAGCGCCTTGTGCGCGATCTCGGTGATCGTGCCGGCGAGCTCAACGCCGGTCGGTCCGCCTCCGACGATGACGAACGTCATCAGCGCCTCGCGTTCGGTCGGATTCTCGGCACGCTCCGCGTGCTCGAACGCCAGCAGAAAGCGGCGGCGGATTTCGAGCGCATCTTCGAGACTCTTCAGCCCCGGCGCAAACACTTCCCACTGATCGTTGCCGAAATACGAGTGCCGCGCTCCAGTTGCGACAACGAGATAGTCGTAACGAACCGGTCCGACAGCATCGTTGAGATAGAGTTCTTTGAGAAGCACATCGATCGCGAGGACCGTCCCGAGCAGGACGGTTACGTTTCGCTCATTACGAAGAATCCACCGGATCGGCACCGTGATGTCGCTCGGCGCGAGCGATGCCGTCGCCACCTGATACAGCAGTGGCTGGAACAGGTGATGGTTCGTGCGGTCGATGAGAGTGACATCGACGGCTTTGCCGCGGAACTTTCGCGCCGCAGAGAGTCCGGCGAACCCGCCGCCGATGATGACGATATGCGGACGTGCCACGGCTCAGAGCTCGCTGATGAGAAGTCCCGCCGCAACAACCGTAACTGCCCCGATCACGTTGTGCCAGAGGAAGGACACTTGCGGGGCGCCGAAGCTCACGACACCGACCGTCGCCATGCCGGCGATGAGGCCGAAGAACGCACCATTGGCGCGGCTTCGCTTGATCATCGCGAGAATGAAAACGCCAAGAATGGATCCGTAAAAGAAAGAGCCGAAGCGATTCACCACCTCGATCAGCGAACCGAGCGTCGCGGCGAAGGTCGCAACGCCGCAGGCGAACAGCCCCCAGAATCCTGTCGCAGCTCGGGAAACCTTAAGGAGGTGCTCGTCGTCCGCCTCGGGCTTCACCCAGCGACGATAGAAATCGATCACCGTCGTACTGGAGAGTGACGCGAGTTCGCCGGCCACAGCCGACATCGCGGCGGCGATCACCGCGGCGATGAACAGTCCGGTGAGCCCGATCGGAAGTTCGGCGAGGACGAAGTGCGGAATGATGTAGTTCACGTCCCTCGACGACGCGCCGGTCACACGCTGGGCCTGTTTCAACGCGTCGGTTCGAACCGCCGTCACGGCGACATCACTCGTGCGAAATGTCTCGCGCTCCGCATTGTCGCTTCCACGATGCGTGGCGGCCAGCGCGCGCGCCGCCGTCGCCCGCGATGCTACGGCCTCGGCATAGCGCGACTCGAGCGTCGAGTACGCCGCCGGATCCGCGGCGCGGACACGCTTCTCCTGCGCCGGATTGAAGTACAGCGGCGGCGTCACGAAGATGTAGTAGACGAACACCAGCACGCCGACCATCAGGATCAGCGCCTGCAGCGGGATCTTCCAATACGCGCTGATGAGATGCGAGCTGCGCGCTTCATCGACTGACTTCGCCGTGAGATATCGTTGGACCTGGCTCTGATCGGTGCCGAAATACGAGAGCATCAGGAACGTACCGCCGATGATCCCCGACCAGAACGTGTAGGTTTCCTTTAGCGTGAACGAGAAATCGAAAACGCGCAGTCGGCCGGCCGCACCGGCAAGCCGCAGCGCTTCATCCGGATGCACGGGAATTCGCGTCAGTAGTACGACGACGACCGCGACGAGCGCCGTGACGACGAGCACCATCTGCTTCACGTCCGTCCACGCCACCGCCTGGACGCCGCCGATCATCGTGTAAATCACCGTCGGCACACCGATGAGCGCGACGGAATACAGCAGCGGCCAGCCGAAGATCGCCGAGAAGACGACCGCGGGCGCGGCGATGATCGTGCCGCACGACAACCCGCGCGACAGTAAGAACAAGAAGCTCGTCAGTGATCGTGTCTTTGCGTCGAAACGGCGCTCCAGAAACTCATATGCCGTGTAGACCTTGGCACCGTGCAAGAACGGCACGATCGTCACGCCAAGAATCACGAGCGCAATCGGCAGACCAAAGTAAAACTGCACGAAACGCATGCCGTCGACGGCGCCCTGCCCCGTCGTCCCGATCATCGTCACCGCTGAAAGCTGCGTCGCCATCACGGAAAGGCCGACCACCCACCACGGCAGCGACCGCCCGCCAAGAAAATATCCCTCGAGTTTCTGCGTGCCTTTCGAGCGGCGGATGCCGTCGATCGAGACGTACAGCAGCCATGCGATGACGATCGCCCAGTTGATCCA
>JAYVPN010000085.1:0-7009 GCA_043757365.1 Gemmatimonadota bacterium
GGTGTTGCTGCTCGTCACGATCTTCGTGATCGGCGTGATCGGTTTCCGTATTCTCGGCGGCGACCAACACGGATGGCTTGAAGCGATCTACATGGCGACGGTCATTCTAACAACCGTTGGCATTCGCGAGGTCATTCCGACCACGTCCGAGCCCGCGATGGTGTTCACGACGCTGTATCTGCTCTTCGGCGCGACGGCTGCGGTGTACACGCTGTCGACCATCACCGCGTTTATCGTCGAAGGCGATCTGACGCAGGGTTTCAGGAGACGACGCATGCAGGCACAAATTGACAAGATGAACGGCCACATCATTATTTGTGGCGCCGGACAGACGGGCCAATCGGTGCTGACAGAGCTCCGGAACACGAACCGCGACTGTGTCGTGGTCGAACACAATCATCAGCACGTGGCGAATGTGCTACAGGATTTCCCAGGGGTGCCGGCGCTGCACGGTGACTGTTCCGACGACGAAACGCTGACGAAAGCCGGCGTCCAGCGTGCGTCGGGAATTGTTGTTTGCGTTGACGACGACAAGAACGTGCTCGTGACGACCGTGTTGGCGCGGCAATTGAATCCCAATATTCGCATCGTCGCGCGGGCGACGACCGACCGCGCGGCGACGCGGCTCAAGCAGGCCGGCGCCGATGGCGTGGTGTCGCCAGCGCGGATCGGCGGTATGCGACTGGCGAGCGAACTCGTCCGTCCGACGGTCGTGACCTTTCTCGATCAAATGTTGCGCGACACGAATCGCAATCTGCGGCTCGAGGAAATCCCCGTAGCCGGCGGTAGTGCGCTCGCCGGGCAAGCAGTGAGCGCACTGAAGCTGCACGACTACGGTACCGGGCTGTTGCTACTCGCGATGCGAACGGCGGCCGGCGAATATCTGTTCAATCCGCCGGCAGAGAGTCGCGTCGAGTTGGGCTGTCATCTGATCGTGATGGGCGATCCGGCGTCGGTCGAGACGCTGCGGACGGCGGGCGTCGCCGCGTAGTTCGGTCAGCTCTGGCGTTCGGCGCGCCTCAGGATCGAAACGACCGGGTGGCAAGCTGGACGCGCTCGGCGGCGGCCGTGAGGTGCGCGGCGGCAGCGGCGATCTCCTGCGTCGACGCCGACTGTTCCTCGCTCGCCGCGGCGACATCCTGCATCGCGCTCGCAAACGACTGCGTGCCCGACGTGAGCGAATCGAGACGGCGCGTGATTTCCGATGCCAGTGTGCTCCCGGCGCTCGCGGAATCGGCGATCGCCGACATCCATCCTTCCGCCTCTTCGACCGCTGACTCGACCTGCGAGAACGACCCGCGGCCCAGTTCGGTGGAGCGCTGCACTTCGCTCACGGAGACGAGGGTTTTCGCACCGGTCGAGCGCGCGGTTGCTATCGTCGAGACCACGTCTTTCATCAGTGCGTCGGTCTGTTCGGCGGCTTCAGCGGCGCTCGCCGCGAGACGCCGCACTTCGTTCGCGACGACGGCGAAACCTTCGCCCTGCTCGCCGGCCCGCGCGGCCTCCATCGCCGCGTTGAGTGCGAGGAGTTTTGACTGGCGCGCGATCTTCTGCACGAGCACGACGAACTGCCGGATCTGCTCCGTCGCGTGCGCCAGCGACTCCGTCGCCTCGGCGCTTTCGCGCACGCCCGCGGCGAGATCCTCGAGCTGTCGGGCGCTGTCGTCGAGTCGGTCGTGATTCTGCGATGCCAGCGAGCGGAGTCGCGTATTGCGCGCCGTGCCGTCACGCGCCCCCGCGGTGACGGTCAATGCGACGGACGACAGGCGCGAGGCGTCGGTCGTCAAATGCTGAATCGTGCCGGCCATCGCGCTGGCTTGTTCACTCAACGTGCCGGCGGTCTCGGCGATGCCGGAGGCAGCCTGCGCCATGTGTTCGGTGCCGTGTGTGATGTCCGTCGAGAGGCGCGACGAGTCGGCCGAGGTCGAGGCCAGAAGCGAGGCAACGTCGCGGAGTTCCTGCGTCATCGCGACCATGGCGCGGGCGAGCCGGCCGAGCTGGCCGCCCTCGGTCGCTGCGGCGGGGCGTTTGGTGAGGTCGCCGCCGGCGACCGCTTCGGCCACTTCGGCGAGTTCGCGGAGCTGGTTGCCGATCATCGGTGAGATGATCGTTCGTACCGCGAGCGCCGACGCGACGAGCGCGAACGTCACAGCGAGCGCGATCAACAGCCAGGCGTCGCCGCCGTCGGCTAGGCGGGCGACGTCGTCACGCCCGGCAATGAGGAGTCCGACGAGCGCGATTCCGGCAAGGAGGGCCAGCCAGCTCGCGACGCGGTCGATGGCGTGCGATTCTACCGGCGATGGGTTCAACGGACTTCTGACCGAGCCCGAGACGCGGGGCGGCGTGTTTGTTCCGCGAGAGGTTGCGGCTAGATTGCTCACGATATTCTCGCTCATCCCCGCCATCCCAAGATGACTGAATTCGTTTCCGGTCCGGCCGGTCCGCTCGACGAGCCGGTGACCTATGATCCCGCTGCGGTCGAAGCCAAATGGCGCGACCGCTGGTCCGAGCGCGCCACGAACGTCGCCAACATCGACGGCGCCAAGCGCCCGTACTACGCGCTGATGATGTTTCCGTATCCGTCGGCCGAAGGGCTACACGTCGGCAACCTCTTCGCCTTCACTGGGAATGATATCTTCGCGCGGTTCCAGCGGCTACAAGGCTTCGACGTCTTTGAGCCAATCGGCTTCGACGCCTTCGGGATCCACTCGGAGAATCACGCGCTGAAAGTCGGGATGCACCCGACCGCACTGATTCCGAGTAACATCGCGAATTTCACCCGTCAGCTTGGCCGCGCCGGCCTGATGGTGGACTGGACGCGCACGGTCGACACGACGCATCCGAACTACTACAAGTGGACCCAGTGGGTCTTCCTGCAGCTCCTCGAGCGAGGGCTGGCGTTCAAGAAGAAGGCGGCGGTCAACTGGTGCCCGAACGACAAGACGGTGCTGGCGAACGAACAGGTCGAAGGGGGCCACTGCGAACGGTGCGGCGCACTGGTCGAGCAGCGGCTGCTCGAACAGTGGTTCTTCCGCATTACGGACTACGCCGAGCGACTGCTCAGCAATCTTGACGGCCTCGACTGGTCGAACACGACGCGCACCGCGCAGCGGACGTGGATCGGCAGGAGCGAGGGCGCCGAGCTGCGATTCCGTGTGATGAATCCGCTCGAAGATGCGGGGTCGGCTGCGGTACACGTGACGGCCGAGATGTCGTCCGGTTCGCAGGACATCGCCGTCTTTACGACGCGCCCCGATACGATTTTCGGCGCGACGTACCTCGTGCTCGCCCCCGAGCATTCGCTCGTTGCGTCGATCACGACCACCGACCAGCGCGACGACGTTGCCGCGTACCGCACGGCCACGGCGAAGCAGGATCTGATCGCCCGCAAGACGAACAAGGAAAAGACCGGTGTCTTTACCGGCTCGTACGCGATCAACCCGGCGACCGGCGGGATGATTCCCGTCTGGATCGCCGACTATGTGCTGATGGAATACGGGACCGGCGCGATCATGGCTGTCCCCGGTCACGATGAGCGCGATTTCGAATTCGCCGTCGAGAAGAAGCTGCCGATTGTCCGCGTTGTGCACGGTCCGGACGACAATGCGCATACGCCGCTAGCCGCGGCGTACACCGACGACGTCGGCGCGATGCTCTGCAACAGCGGCGAGTTCAACGGCTATTCGATTGATGAAGCGAAGCGTCAAATGACGGCCTGGCTCGAGAGCAAGCATGCGGCGACGCCGGTGGTGAACTACCGCCTGCACGACTGGTGCATCTCGCGTCAACGCTATTGGGGGCCGCCGATCCCAGTCATCTACTGTGATGATTGCGGCACCGTGCCGGTGCCGGTAAAAGATCTGCCGGTGATTCTGCCGAATATTCCCGACTTCAAGCCGGATGATTCCGGCATCTCGCCGCTCGCGCGTCACGAGGAGTGGTACCGCGTGCCGTGCCCGACGTGCGGCAAGATGGCGCGCCGCGAGACGGACGTCAGCGACACCTTCCTCGACAGCGGCTGGTATTTCCTTCGCTATCCGAGCGTTGGCCGCGACGACGTGCCGTTCGACACGGCGATCACGAAGAAGTGGCTGCCGGTCAATTCGTACATCGGGGGCAATGAGCACGCCGTGCTGCATCTGCTCTATTCGCGCTTCCTCACGATGGTGCTGAAGGACGCCGGGCATCTCGATTTCGAAGAGCCGTTCACGAAGTTCCGTGCGCACGGGCTGATCATTCGCGACGGCGCGAAGATGTCGAAGTCGAAAGGCAATGTCGTGAATCCCGACGAGTATATCGACGGCTGGGGCGCGGACACCTTCCGCACCTACCTGATGTTCCTTGGCCCCTTCGAGGAGGGCGGCGACTTCCGCGACGGTGGCATCAGCGGCGTGAAGCGCTTCCTTGACCGTCTCTGGATCTCTGTGCGTGACTGCGTGACCGCCGGCGAGCCGGACCGGGACGTGATGGTCAAGTTGCAGCAGACAATCAAGAAAGTCGGCGAGGACACGCCGAAGCTGTCGTACAACACGGCGATCGCTGCGATGATGGAGTACATGAATGCCGTGCGTCGCGGCGAACGGACGGCGCATCGTGCCGAAGTAGAGCCGCTTGTGCAGCTCGTCGCGCCGTTCGCGCCGCATATCGCCGAAGAGCTGTGGGAGATGCTCGGCCATACGAAAAGTGTGTTCGACTCTGGCTGGCCGGCGTTCGACGCGTCGATGCTCGCCGTTGATACGGTCACGGTGGCCGTTCAGATCGGCGGTAAGACGCGCGGCACGGTCACGGTTGCGAAGGATGCGACGCAGGACGTGGTGATGGCGGCGGCGATGGCCGACGCCTCGATCGCGAAGTTCGTGACCGGAGCGCCGAAAAAGGTGATCTACGTGCCGAGGCGGTTGCTCAGCGTCGTGGTCTAAGCCACACGGAGTGCGTCAGTGTTCGCCGGCTCGAACGAGCAGAGCCAGCTCGTCGTACTGCTGCCGCACGCGCACCATCAGTGCTTCGAATGCCTTGTCGCCTCGCAACGTGCGCAGCTCCGGATCCGACCGGAAGAGCGGGTAGCTTGCGAAACCGTTATCGGCGGTGCGCGTGAGCCAGTCGACCGCCTCGGCTTTCATCCCGAGTCGCGCGTAGGCGCACGCGACGTAGTACTGCGCATGATGGTAATGTGAGCGCGCGGTCGGAGGGCGCGATGCGATTGCGATGGCACGCAGGGCCCCTTCCCGGTCGCCGAGCATCGCGAGGAGCAGGGACTGGATGGCGGCGCGGTCGGCCGGTGCGACACCTACGGAGGTATCAACAATTGCCAGCCCCTCGCGTACCCGGCCGAGCCCGGCGAGCGCACGCGCATAGTCGTGCGCTGCGCCGCTTACGTATGAGATGCGCGCGTACTTCGCGGCCGAGGAATCGAACCGTTGTGCATACCAATCGAGGCGTGCCAGTCGGCCGCGCGAGAATCCGAGACAGGCTCCGCCGTCCGGGCAACCGTCCGTCGGATCGAGGGCAAGACTCGTGAGAAACTCACGCCGCGCCTCGTCGTCGAAGCCGTAGTGGAAGAGCAGTGCCCCGTACGAATTATGCGCTGACACCGTGCTGGGTTGCATGACGATCGCGCGCTGATAGTCGGCGATCGCTTCCTTCGCGCGCCAGCCGCGCTCGGCGTTCCACACGAGATTGGCGCGGGCGGACCACGCAAGTCCGACGGTCGAGTCGAGGGCGAGTGCGCGACGAATGTCGCGCTCGGCGCTGTCGAGTCGGTCGGCGGGCGCCCCGTCAACGAACACTTGGTTAATGAAAATCGTGGCGCGCCCTGCATATGCCGCAGCGAAGGTCGAGTCGCGCGTCAGCGCTGACGTGAAGTTGCGGATTGCGCTGTCGAGCAATTGACTGCCCATGTTCTGAAAACGCCTTGCACGCAGATACGCGTCGTATGCTGCGGGATCAGTCGTCGGCGGACGCCGCAGCGCGTTCGCCTCGCCTTCCGCGAGCTGAATGCGAAACACGTCGGCAACGCGAAGTGCGATTTCGGAATGTACCTTGAAGACATCGCGTGACGGGTGCTCGAAGACCTTTGTAAATCGGTCGACGTCGTTCACCGGATCGACAAACCGCACGCGGACGCGCACCACGTCGCCGTCCCGCTGGATCTCGCCAGTCACCAGCGAATTCGCCCGTACCTCCCGGGCGATTTCGTGCGGGCTTCGGCCGCCGCGCGCCGCTGCCTCGACGGCAGTCTGGGCGATGACACGGAGGCCACGGATGTTCGCGAGTGTCGCGCTGATTTCTTCGGCCAACCCGGCTGTAAACACCCGGTCGGCAGAATCCGGCCCGACGGAACGAAATGGCAGCACCGCAAGGCGGAGCGAGTCGGCGGCGGGTGCGGCAGCCTTCGCCGGTCGATCGCGCATCGCGAAGATCGCCACGGCTATGAGGACGACAGTAGCTACGAGACCCGCGATCATTCCCAGCCGCCGTGGACGGTCCGTTCGGCGCTCGCCCGTTTTCACGAGCGTCGTCGCCATCTCGCCGGTGACGACCGCCGCGCGGAGGGCCGCGCGAAACGCTTCAATGCTCTCGTATCGGTCAGCAGGCACGAGCGCGAGCGCGCGGTGGATCGTTGTGTCGAGTGCCTCGGAAATGGACGGACGAACGATGCGGGCCGATGGTGGATCCTGCGTGAGGCGGCGTGCGAGAATCGCGTGCGCAGTCGGTCCGAAGAACGGGACCTCTCCCGTGAGCATCTCGTAAGTCACACACGCCAGCGCGTACTCATCGCTTCGAGCGTCTATCGGCTGTTGTCCGTCGCTTTGCTCGGGGCTCATATACGCCACGGTCCCGACGGCGAGCCCGGTGGCGGTAAGCCGATCGGCGCCGTCACCGCCGAGGGCGCGTGCGATCCCGAAGTCGGCAAGGCCCGCACCGCCGTCCGACAGCAGGATGTTCTCCGGCTTCACATCGCGATGGAGCACGCCGTGGCGATGCGCGAATGACAGCGCTTCACCCACTT
>JAYVPN010000086.1:0-7001 GCA_043757365.1 Gemmatimonadota bacterium
CGAGAACCCGATCAAGTCGAACTTCCGTGAAGGCTTGAGCGTGCTCGAGTACTTCTCGTCGACGCACGGCGCCCGTAAGGGTCTGGCCGACACGGCACTGAAGACGGCCGACGCCGGCTATCTGACGCGTCGTCTCTGCGACGTCGCCCAGGACATGACGATCGCCGAGGAGGATTGCGGGACGATCATGGGCCTGCAGGTGGCCGCGCTGAAGGAAGGCGAAGATGTGATCGAGCCGTTGGCCGAGCGCATTGTCGGAAACGTGGCGGCGGAGGATGTCGAAGATCCGCAGCTGCTCACCGATTCGGGCCGTCGCGCCCTGTTGGTGGAAGCCGGTGCGATGATCGACGAAGAGACCGCCCAGGCGATCGAAGACTCGGGCATCGAGAGCATCAAGATCCGTTCGGTGCTCACCTGCGAAGCGAAGCGCGGTCTCTGCCGGATGTGCTACGGCCGAAACCTCGCGACGATGGCGATGGTCGATCAGGGCGAAGCGGTCGGCATCATCGCCGCGCAGTCGATCGGCGAGCCGGGCACGCAGCTGACGCTGCGTACGTTCCACATCGGCGGCACGGCGGCTCGTATCGCCGAGCAGACGGCACGCAAGTCGAAGGTGCAGGGCTTTATCGAGTACGGCGATCGACTGATCTCGGTGACGAATGCCGAAGGCCAGGAAATCGTGACGTCATATGAAGGCGAGATCTTCATCCGCGCCTCGGCCGACAAGAACGCCACGGTTGCGGCGCGCTTGCAGGTTCCGCTCGGCGCCATCCTGATGGTCAAGGATGGGGCGGCGGTCGCGAAGGAGCAGGTGATCTTCAGCTGGGATCCGTACACCAACCCGATCATCGCAGACGTCGCCGGCGAAGTCCGTTTTGTGGACCTCGTCGAGGAAGAGTCGGTGTCCGAGGAGCTCGACGAGCTCACCGGCCTCCGTCAGCGCGTCGTCATCGAAGACCGTGAAAAGAAACTGCATCCGCACATCGAGATCTGGCAGACGAAGGCGGGCAAGGAAAAGCGTATCCGCGACTTCGTCATCCCGGTGGGCGCGCAGCTGATCGTCAGCAATGGCGACGAGATCACGGCGGGTACGATCATCGCCAAGGTCAACCGCGAAGCGTACAAGACGCGCGACATCACCGGCGGTCTGCCGCGTGTCGCCGAGTTGTTCGAAGCGCGCCGTCCGAAGGATCCGGCGACGATTTCGGAAGTCGACGGCGTTGTCCGGTTCGGCGAGATCAAGCGCGGCAAGCGCGAGATCTTCGTGCAGCCGCTCAAGGCCGACGGCCAGCCGGACGAGACGCAGGAAGCGCAGTTGTACGAAGTGGCGGCCGGTAAGCATCTCCGCGTGCACGAAGGTGATCGTGTCCGCGCCGGCGACCGCTTGAGCGAAGGTCCGGTGAATCCGCACGACATTCTGCGAATCAAGGGCCCGCGCGCGGTGCAGGAGTACCTCCTGAACGAAGTGCAGGAAGTGTACCGTCTGCAGGGCGTGAAGATCAACGACAAGCATATCGGCGTGATCGTGCGCCAAATGCTACAGAAGGTTCGCGTGATCGATCCCGGGGAGACGGAGTTCCTCGAAGGCGAGCACGTGGACAAGGCGATGTTCCGCGACGCTAACGATCGGTCGAAGAAGAAGAAGACCACGCCGGCGACGAGCGAGCCGTTGCTCCTCGGCATCACGAAGGCGAGTCTCACCACGCAGTCGTTCATTTCGGCGGCGAGCTTCCAGGAGACCACGCGCGTGCTCACCGACGCGGCGATCCGCGGGGCCAAGGACAACCTCCTCGGTCTCAAGGAGAACATCATCATCGGCCATCTCATCCCGGCCGGTACGGGTATGTACCGGTACCAGGAAGTGGATATGGACATCGCGCCGCCGGCGTTGCCGGAGCAGCCGTTCGGAGCGGAACTGCCGAGCGTGTCGCCGATGGCTGCAGCGCTTCTCGAAGAGCAGTCGCCGTTCGCGGCACTGCCTGCCGCAGACGCGTAAGCAGTTTTGATTGAAGAAACGCGGGGCCGGCATCCAGTGCCGGCCCCGCGTTTCTTTCGGTCGGTTGAGCCCCCGCGGACGTCACAATCCGCACTAGTCCGACTGAACTACTCGCTTTAATGCCAGCCCATTTGCACATTAATACCATGACGCTAACCACTGCGCCCGTGAGCGCTGACGCCCATCGCGTGATTCCGAAGCGTGCCGTCGCCGCGTGGATTCTGTACGATCTGGCGAACGTGATTTTCTCGATGGGCGTGATTTCCCTGAAGTTCTCGCTCTACGTGCAGGACGAGGTCGGGTCGGTGCGTGCCGACAGCGTTTATGCGCGGATCACAGCGATTTCGATGGGAATCATGTTCCTGCTCTCGCCGCTCCTCGGCGCGATGACCGACCGGGCGAGGAAGCGGATGCCGTTCCTCATCTGGGCGACGCTGATCGCGTGCACCGCGACCGCCCTCATCGCGCGCGGACCGTTCATGGTGAGCGCGTTGCTCTTCATCGTCGCCAACGGCGGCTACCAGGCTGGCGTGCAGTTCTACGACTCGCTGCTGCCCGAGGTCTCGACCGAGGAGAACCGTGGCCGCATCAACGGTCTCGCGGTCGGTCTCGGCTACCTCGGGTCATATATCGCCGTCGGTCTCGCCTTCATGATCGGCACGAAGGATCAGCCGTTTCCGTACGCCCAGTATTTCCTCATCGTCGCCGGCTGTTTCTTTGCGCTGGCGATCCCGTGCTTCCTCTTCGTGAAAGAACCCGGCAACCCAGCGCCGCGACCGATTTTCACGCTCGGCGCGGTGAAGGAATCGGTCGCGCAGACCGTGCAGACGCTGAAGTCCGGCAACAAATTCCCGGGGCTGCTTCGCTTTCTGCTCGGACGCGCGTTCTACACGGACGCCATCAATACCGTCATCTCGTTCATGTCGCTGTACACTGTGAACGTCGCGATCTCCACCGGCCTCACGCGCGCCGACGGTCAGTCCAAGGCGCAACTCGTGTTGATGTCAGCGATCACGGCGGCGATTTTCGGAGGCATCATCTGGGGTTTCGTGGTCGACAAGATCGGCCCCAAGAAGACGCTCACGATCGTGCTGACCCTGTGGATGTTCGTGCTCGGCACGGGCGCGGCCGTCGGCTTCATGGATTTGCACATCCGCTGGCTCTTTGGCGTCGCGTGCGGTGCCGGGATCTGCCTCGGCGGAACGTGGGCGTCGGACCGCCCACTGATGCTCCGGCTCACACCGCCGGACCGCATCGGCGAGTTCTATGGTCTATATGGAATGGTCGGCCGCTTCTCTGCCGTGACCGGGCCGCTGCTCTGGGGGCTCACGACCTATATCACGGTCGAGCGCGGCGGCATGGCCGAGGTAAAGGGGCAGGCGTTCGCGATTCTCACATTGCTCGCGATGGTGCTCGTTTCTTTCGCGATTCTCTGGCGCGTCAGCGACGAAAGGCGCGATTGGGCGACGCTCAAGAACGCGGTGTGAGTTTGTTGCGCAGCGTGCGGTCGCTAATCCCGAGCAGCTTTGCCGCCTGGGTCCGATTTCCTCCCGTGGCGCCGAGTGCGCGCTCGATGAGCGCGCGCTCGGCGTCGTCGATGTTGAGGGTCTGGAGGACGATGTCCGTCGTCTGATCGATGCCGCCGTCGAACGCCGCGAGCGGAATCACGGGAACTTCGGCAACGAGTACGGCGCGCGAAACCGTTTGCTTGAGTTCGAGCACGTTGCCCGGCCACTCTCGGCGCTCGAGAAAGGCCAGTGCCTCGCCGGTGAAGCCGCGAAAGTCCTTGCCGATCGAGCGAGCGATTCGCGCCGCGAAGAACGAGGAGAGCGCGGCGATGTCGTCCCGGCGCGTACGCAACGGCGGAACGACGATGGGCATTGCCGTGAGCGCCGTCAGCAACTCACCATGTGCCGGGACATCGGCTTCGGCAATGTCGGGAACGTCATCGATCACGGCGATGATTCGGACGTCCCGATGCCCGCTCGCGCTCGCCAACTCTTCCTGACTGGCGCGGTTGAGTTGGTCAGCGCGGTCGACGAGCAAGGTGCCGCGTTGCGACCGCGTGATCGTGTTGCCGATGTCCGACAGCGCCGCACCGTCGGCCTCGATGAGCGGCGCGTCGCTCCGGTCGCTGCGTCGGTGAATCGCGCGGGCGATCAGCGTCTTACCGGTGCCGGGCTCACCGCGAATGACGACGGGCGCTCGCGACGGCGCGATCATCGACACGAGGCGCAGCGTAGCACGCATCGCCATCGATTCACCGACGATCGCGTGCGCATCGCGCAGCACCGAAAGTTCGGCGCGCAGCGCGACGTTGTCGCGGCGTAGCCGCGCCTTGTCGAGCGCCTGCTCCACCGCGAGTTCCAGCTGCGGTGCGCGCACGGGTTTGCTGACGCACGCGACAGCACCGGCGCCGATGAACGCTCCGGTCTGCTCGCTGCTTTCGAACCCGGTGAGCATGATCACCGGCACCTGCGGCGCCTCGCGTCGGAGGCGGCCGAGAAACTCGAGGCCCGTCAGTCCCGGGAGCTGATGATCGGCGACGATGAGATCGATGCCGCCGCGCGCGACGAGCCGCATCGCGTCGCTGACGCTCGTCGCGCGGACCGGCTCGTGCCCCGCGCGGTCGAGCGCATCGGCAACGGCAGCAGCGGTGGAGTGATCGTCGTCACAGTGCAGTATCGTCGCCATGATCCTCGGCAGTATTCGTTCGTACTGTGAGGTACGATAGGCCGGCGGCGCATCGCGGCACAACCGGAACGCGCGTGGCGTCTTGACCCTTGGAGCTTCGAACCGCACGTTCGGGGCAGATGAACTCTCTCGCGCTCAAGATCGGGTTGGCTGGCGGCGCCGTCGCGCTCTTCGCCCTGCTCGGCTGGCAGTTCTGGCGGCGCTTTACGCGCCGCGCCGCGGTGCGCGCCGTCCATCGCTTTCGCGCCCGCATCGACCGCTTTCGGCTCACCGGCAAAACGTACATCACCGAAGCGCTGATCGCCGACGACGCGATCGCCGCCGCCGTGCGCGCGCACGCCGAGGAACACGGAGTTCCGACGGCGAAGGTCTGGCGTCGCGTCAACACGTATATCGACGAGATCGTCCCGGTCTTCAATCTCCTCGCGTACTATCAATTTGGACTCGCAGCGAGCCGTACGCTGCTCAACTTGTTCTACAAGCTCGACGTGCGCTACGCGCGCCGCGACAGCTTCGACGCGATGCCGCGCGAGAGCATCGTCATTTATCTGATGAACCATCGCTCGAACGCCGACTACGTTCTCGCCGGCTACGCACTCGCGGGGGAGGTGGCGATTTCGTACGCAGTCGGCGAATGGGCGCGCGTCTTTCCGCTGGAATACATCTTCAAGAGTTTCGGCTCCTATTTCATTCGTCGCCGCTACCGAGAGCCGCTCTACCACACGGTGCTCGAGCGGTACGTGCAGCTCATCACGCGCAATGGCGTCACGCAGGGCGTCTTTCCCGAGGGCGGACTGACGCGCGACGGCAAGCTGCGTCCGGCAAAGATCGGCCTCCTCGACTACGCACTCGGCGTGGCGCGAGAACCCGGCTTCGTCGAGCGCATGTACATCGTGCCGGTGGCGATCAACTTCGACCGCGTCCTTGAGGACCGCTCGCTGCTGCGCGAGTTGCGCGCGAGCGAGGGGCATTCGCAGTCGGGGCGACTGGCCCAGTTACGCGAAGTGTCGAACTTCGCCCTTTGGAACGTATGGCGCCTCGCGGCGCGGCGATGGAAGCGCTACGGCACCGCCGCGGTCGTGATCGGCGAACCGGTGCCGCTCGCGCCGTGGTTCCATGGTCTCGAGCAGCGAGGCGCAGGACTCTTCACGCTTGACCGTGCCGGGCGGCTCGGCGAAGTGCAGCGACTCGCCGACGACGCGATGCGCCGCATCGGAGAAATCATCCCGGTCACGGGTGTGCCGCTCGTCTGTGCGGCATTGCAGACATTCGACGCCGAGTTCGTGACGCGCGAGACGCTGCTCATGCGGCTACGGGAACTCCGCGATTCGCTCGTGCATCACGGGCGTCAGGTGATGAATCCGACCGAGGAAATCGCGGGTGTCTTCGACCGTGCATACGAACTCCTGCATCTCCGTCGCGTGATTGCGGCGAGCGGCGGCGGCTACGTGATACTTCCGCGCGGCCGCGAGCTGATTTCCTATTACGCGAACTCGATCGCGCATCTGCTCGGCGAATTCGAGTCGGCGGTGAGGGCGCGGGATGCGTTGCCGGTGCACGCGGCTGTTTTTGACGCCTGACTCGTTGGGCGGGCGGGGCAAGGGTCGGCCCGGAACTCGTTGACCACAGAGCGGTCAGTAGTCTGTGGTATACGCGTTTCGGGCTGACCCACGCCCCGCCCGTTTCAGGTCAAAAGAGGCCCCGAACTTGACCCCCACTCCTCACTGGGCTATCTTCTTAGGCTCTGTTCCGTGCCGCCCGCCGGGCGATCCACGTATGATGCAGATCGACGAACACTGTTAGGGTATCATGCCAACGATTAACCAGCTCGTTCGCCAGAGCCGGCGCGATGTGGCCAAGAAGGAAAAGGCCCCCGCGCTCAAGGCGAATCCGTTCAAGCGCGGAGTGTGCACCCGCGTGTACACGACCACCCCAAAGAAGCCGAACTCGGCGCTACGCAAAGTTGCGCGTATCCGCCTCACCAACGGCTTCGAAGTTACCGCCTATATCCCGGGCGAAGGCCACAACCTGCAGGAGCACTCGATCGTGCTCATTCGGGGCGGCCGTGTGAAGGATCTCCCGGGTGTCCGTTACCATATCGTCCGTGGCAAGCTCGACGCGTCCGGCGTCAACGGCCGCAACAAGAGCCGCTCCAAGTACGGCACGAAGAAGCCCAAGGCCGGCGCCGCCGGAGGTAAGAAGTGAGCCGCCGTAAAAAGAGCGTGAAGCGTGTCATCCTCGCCGACTCGCGCTACGACAGCCAGACTGTCTCGAAGTTCATCAACGTCCTGATGTACCAGGGCAAGAAGTC
>JAYVPN010000087.1:0-6977 GCA_043757365.1 Gemmatimonadota bacterium
GAGCCGATTGAACCATCCCAACGTCTGCGCGATCTACGATTTCGGCGAGACACCCGAGGGGCTGATCTACCTCGCGATGGAGTTCATCGAGGGTGAGTCACTCACGTCATTGATTGAAAAGAACGGAACGCTCGCCGCGCCGCGGGCGGCGAGCATCATCCATCAGGCCGCCGACGCGCTGAGCGTGGCGCACGATTATGGCATCGTCCATCGCGACCTGAAGCCTGACAATATTATGATTTCGCGGAACCGCGACGGCAGCGATCTCGTGAAGGTCGTGGATTTCGGTATTGCGAAGGCGAGCTCGAGCGATGCGCAGAAGGTGACGAAGACCGGCCTCGTCGTTGGCACGCCGGAGTACATGAGCCCCGAGCAGCTCGCCGGCGACAAGCTGGACGGCCGCAGCGACATTTATTCGCTCGGTCTCGTGGCGTTCAACTGCCTCACGGGGAAGCTCCCGTTCCCGAGTAACTCGGCGCAGGAGGCGATGATCATGCGTCTGACGGATTTCCCGAAGACGCTCGCCGAGATTAAGCCGGATATGGAGTGGCCGGTGGAGCTGCAGCACGTGATGGACAAGGCGCTCGCGCGCGATGCGGACGAGCGGTACCTGAAGGCGGCGGACTTCGGGCGGGAGATGGCGAAGGCCGTGGAGAGTATGCCGGCCAGTGTGGCGGCCGGTGAGGGAACGATGGTGATGGGGGCGGCTGGGGCGGCGGCGAAGACGGCGGCAGCGCCGTCGGTGCCGGCGACGCGCGTCGCCGGGCCGAAGGGCGGAACGCGGCCGGTGGAGGCTACGGCGGCGGCACCGGTGACGACGGGAACGAAGAGCTCGGCGCCGATGCTGATGGGCGCGGTGGTGTTGGTGGCGGCGATTGGCGGCGGGATTTTCTTTCTGAACGGGAACGGCGCGAAGGCGGCAGATCCAGCGACGACGACGACTGCGCAGGTGAATAGTTCGCCGGTGAACAATAAGGCCGGTGGAGTGGCTGCGACGGGAGCGTCGAAGGGTTCGACGACGAAGTCGGAGTTGATGAGCAAGCCGGTGGCGCCGGGCACGCAGGTTCCGCCGGCGACGAACGGGGCTCCGGCGGCCGGTGGCGGCGCGCCGTCGCTCGAGGCGGAGATAGCGCGCCTCGAAGCGATCGCGCTCGATCCGAAGGCCGAAGCGAAGGCCCCCCAGGCGCTGAGCGACGCCGCAAAGTTGCTCCCGTCGGCGTCGGGAATCGACAAGGGCGATTTGTACATGATTCAGGCGACGCTTCTCAGCGCTGTCGGCAAGGAGGGGGAGGCGTGCGACGCTGTAAAACGTGCGGCGGCGATCGGCGTATCCTCCCGGAACAAAACCGCGGTTCAGGACCTCTCCAACGCCTGTAAGTGACCCCCGTCACCAGATCGCAGTATTACCACGCCTCGCGCTCAGCTCAACTGGCGAGTAAAGTTCCACTGGCCAAGATTTTAGCTTAACAACGCAACTACCACCTCGTGAACGCTAATACCCCGAATCGCACCAGCGAGATCATCGTCCACGTCTTCGGCAAAACCGACGTCGGGCGGACCCGCGAGCACAACGAAGACGCCTTCGTTGTCGCCGATCTCTCCACGGGGAACGCGACCCTCCAGCCCGAAGTGCGTACGCACGTCGCCGGTCCCAAGGGTTCGCTCTTCATGGTCGCCGACGGCATGGGCGGCGCCGCGGCCGGCGAGATCGCCAGCCAGATGGCCACCGAGGTCGTGCTGCACGAGCTCGAACATCGCTGGCGCCAGGCGGCGGTGGGCGATCCGGACAGTTTCGCGATTGCGATCAAGGCGGCAACCGAGCAGGCCAACGCGCGGATCAATCGCTACGCTGCTGAGCATCCGGAAAATCGCGGCATGGGGACCACCGCGACGATCGCCGGATTGCTCCACGACACGCTCTATCTCGCGCAGGTCGGTGACAGCCGCGCCTATCTCGTGCGCGACGGCACGGCGCGGCAGATCACGAAAGACCAGTCGCTGATGCAAAAGTTGATCGAGGCCGGCGAGATGACCGCCGAGGAGGCCGAGGTCAGCGAGCGGCGCAACATCATTCTCCAAGCGCTCGGCCCCGAGTCGATCGTGCGCGTCGATCTCACGAGTCAGAAAGTGCGCCGCAACGACGTACTCGTGCTCTGCAGCGACGGCCTCTCGGGACAGATGCGTGCACCCGACATCGCGCAGATCGTCACCGACAGCCCCGATCTCGTCGCGACGTGCAGGGCGCTGATCGATCTCGCCAACGAGAACGGCGGCCCCGACAACATCACCGTGATCGCCGCCCGCTTCGAGGGCGAGGGGCTGATGGCGGCGACGTCGTCGGACGTCGTCGGACACAAAGTGTATGCGGGCGAGACGACATCGCGGCCGACGACGCCGGTGTCAGCAGCGTCGATTCCCGCCGATGCGGTGACCGATGAAATTGCCGCGATGCCGAAGCCGACCGCGACTCCCGATGTCGCAACGACCGCGCCGCGTGGCTTCGCGAAGTCGGGCGGTGCGCCGACCGTCGCGAGTCCGCCAAACACGCCGAAGCCGGAACCGCGCATCTCCGTCGCCTATCTGCGCGTGACATTCGGCCTCATCGCCTTCGCGATCGCCGTCTATCTCTACGTGAAGTTCCGCGGCTAATGCGCGTCGAACTCCGCATCACCAGCGGGTCACGCGCTGGTCAGCGAGAGACATTCGAAAAATCGGTCATCAGCATCGGGCGGTATCCGATGAACGATCTCCGGTTCCATCCAGAGAATGACCCGGACGCAAGTTCGCGACACGCCGAGATTCGCGTCCTTGGCAACAAGGCCACACTGCACGATCTCGAGAGCACGAACGGCACGTTCGTGAACGGCCAGCGCGTCAACGGCGAGCGGGCGCTCTTTGACGGCGATCTGATCGCCTGTGGCAAAGACGGTCCGCACGTCGAGTTCCACGCGCTCACCGACGCCCCCGTGCCCGAGACGACGCGCGTCGCGACGCCGGATGCCGGCACACCGGCCGTTGCGGCGGCCCTGGCAACGCCACCAAGACCGTCAGCACCGCGTCGCGATACCAACATGCGCATCGCCGAGGCGGTGCAGCATCAGACGGGCAAGCTGCGCCAACTGATCCTCGGACTTGGCGCGCTGGTCGTTGTCGGCGCCGGCGCCGCCTACTGGTACGGCAGCCGCGACTCCGGCGCGGCGAAGGCCCAGATCGATCTGCTCCTCAAGCGCAACGACTCGCTGAGCGCGCTCATTCAGCAGACCGTCGGTTCGATGAAGGGGCGTGTCGCCGGTCTCGACTCGGCGCTCGCGCTCTCAAAGTCGGAGAGCGACAAGCTCCGCGCGGCGATGCGCGGCGCGATGACGAAGGGCGACGACGCCAATGTCGGGGCGCTGACAACGCAGCTCAGTCGGGTGGAAAGCCGCCAGCGCGCGATCGTCACGGCGTCGCGGGTGGACTACGAAGCGATCGCCGCCAAGAACAGCAAGGCGGTGGTCTTCATCGCCGTCGAGCTCGCGAATGGCGACATGGTGAGCGGCTCGGGGTTCAATGTGTCGCCGTCGGGACTCATCGTCACGAACCGGCACGTGGTGCAGGACGAACAAGGACGCCCGGCGAAGCGTGTGAGCGTGATCTTCGATGGCACGAAAGGCCAGTGGAAGCGCTCGAAGGTAGTCGGCGTGAGTGCAACGGATGAGCTGGCCTTCATCAAGATCGACGATGCGGGACCCTATCCGGTGGTCGAGGGCGTCGCAAAAACGAACGAAGCGAAGGTCGGTGCGCCGGTCGCGATTCTCGGCTATCCGCTCGGCGCGAGCACGGCTGGGATGGGCAGCGACATCAACAAGCTCGCCCCGAAGAGCACCATGGGAATTGGCGTCATCAGCAAGGCGCTCACCGACACGCTCCAGTTCGACGCGTTCGCTGCGCAGGGATCGAGCGGGAGTCCGGTGTTCAACGCACGCGGGATCGTGATCGGCGTGCTCTTCGGCGGGCAGACAGAGAGCAACGGGCGGATCGTGTACGCGGTGCCCTCGGCGAAGCTCGCCGCGCAGCTGCCTGGTGAGGCTGCCGGGATAGTGCGGTAACCGCAACTGCGGCCGCGGATTTCGCGGTAACGCGCGGATACAACTGACGACTTGGGGGAACAGGACTCTGCTGAGCCCGGTTCCCTTTACTGTTTTTGCAGTATCCGCGCGCTTCCGCGAAATCCGCGGCCGCAGTTGCAGTTGCAGTTGCAGTTGCGGTTGCAGTTGCAACTCTACAATCTCACCCCGCGCACCAACACCCGTGCCGCCGCCGATTGCATCGGCTCTTCCCCGCCCCACGCGCAGATGATGTTCTTTGCCGAAGGAAACGCGGCGGCGTGACGCGGGTGACCAAACAACACGATCGTCGCGTCGCGCTTCTGGTGCACCGCGACATCGAGAGTGCGCGACACGATCGCACGGCTGTCTTCGCCGAAGCCGTCGTGGCCCTTCCAGGCGACGACGTCGGCATACGCGGCGATGATGACCGGAACCTTCGTGTTCGTCGTCGGCTCGGTAACGACCGGTGCGTCGACTTCGAGGGTGCGCATGGTCGCGGCGAATGCCGCGCGGCTCGGTGTCCGCCACGGGCCGTCGGCGTCGTCATCGACTTCGACGATCTCCACCCCGCGGCCGATGCGGGATGGTGCGCCGCGAATGACGTAGATGGACTGATCGGCCGCCTGACGCGCCCACATCACATCGTCGAGCGTCGCCTCGCGACCGGGCGAAACACGTGCCCAGTGCGCCCACTGATCGCGGCGCTCGAGCACCTCGCGGACGCGTTCGGCGCTGATCTGCCCGCGCTGCGCGGCGACGTCGAGCGAGCGCGCCGTTCCGATCATGTCCATCGGCGCGAGCAGAATATCGCAGCCCGCGTTCACGGCGGCGACGGCGACGTCGGCCTCGCTGCCGGCGGCAAGGACGCCTTCCATCTCGAGCGCATCGCTCACGATGAGCCCGTCGAACTCCATCTCGGCGCGGAGCATCCGCTGCAGAATAGGCGCCGAGAGCGTCGCCGGCCGGCCGCTCGGATCAAGCGCGGGATAGGCGACGTGCGCCGTCATAATCGATTTGATGCCGGCGTCTATGGCAGCCCGGAATGGCGCGAGATCGGTCAATAGATCGCGCGCGCTCGCGTTCACCGTCGGCATCCGATGGTGTGAATCACCGTCGGCGCGGCCGTGCCCGGGGAAATGCTTCACGCAAGCAAGTACGCCTTCAGCCTGACAGGCGTCGATCCATTCCGCTACCAGCGCGCTCACGCGCTGCGCATCGCCGCCCGCCGACCGCGTACTGACGATTGGACTGAACGGTACAATGTCGAGATCGCAGACCGGCGCGAGGGCCCAATTGAAACCGAGTTGCTTCAGTTCGCGCGCCGTGATGCGCGCGGCGCGGCGCATCGTATCGGGATCGCTCGAGCGTGCGAGGCCGGCGAACGGTGGCAGGCTTATGGCACCCGAGAATTGTTGTCCTGCTCCGCGCTCGACGTCGGCGGCCATCAAGAGTGGAATGCGCGACCTGGCGTGAAGATCAGACGTAAGCTCGCGCGCTTCGTCGCGCGAGCCACCGAAGACGAGAAAACCGCCGACACCGATCTCCAGCGCGTCATCGATAAACTCGGCGAGATGCGAGAAGCGGCGCGACGAATCCCAGCGGAGCGCCGGGACGAGGATGCGTGCGAGTTCCGACACCTCAGGCCGGAGTGTAGGAGCCGAGGATGCGGGGACCGGCGGCGCCGGTCGCGTTGGGGACATTGCCCGCGCGGTGCTCGAGATGCAGCCAGCCGAGGAAAGCGAAGGCGACCGCTTCTTTCGCGTCACCGTCGAAGTAGAGATCTTCGAACTTCGACACGACTACGGGCTTCATCGACTCGCGGATGGCATCGAGCAGCGCCGGATTGCGGGCGCCGCCGCCGGAGACGAGCAGTTCCGTAACGGGCTCGGCGATGAACCGTTCGAAGCCCATTGCGATGCTCCGCGCCGTCAGCGCCACAGCGGTCGCGACAATGTCGCCGGTGGTGCAGTCTGCTTTCGCGGCGCGGCACTGCTCGATGAACGCTCGGATATACAGCGGCGTGAACAATTCGCGTCCGGTGCTCTTCGGCGGCGGCGCACTGAAAAACGGATGCGCGAGCTCCTGCGTGACAACACGTGCGATCGCGCTGCCGCTGCGAGCCAGCGCGCCATGTTCATCGATCACCTGTTCGGTGAGTGCCCGCACGACGCCGTCGATGATGACGACGCCGGGGCCGGTGTCGAAGGCGCGGACGCTCTCGAGCACGCCGTTCGGCGGGATGATCTGCACATTGCCGATCCCGCCCAAGTTGAGCATCCCTCGCCACCGATCGCTCGAGGCAAAGAGCAGCGCATCGGCGATCGTGACAAGCGGCGCGCCCTGTCCGCCGGCGGCGACGTCGCGGCTGCGGAAATCGGAGATCACACTCACTCCGGTGCGCTCGGCGATGACGGCAGCGTTCCCCATCTGCCACGTGGCACGGGCGGGCTCGTGCCAGAGTGTTTGGCCGTGCGACGCGATCACGTCGATATCATCGCGCGCGACGCCCGCTTCGGCCATCACGGCGACGGCGGCATCGGCGAGCCAGGCGCCGAGCTCGAAGTCGAGCACCGTGTAGTCGCGCGGCGCGGCACCGGTGAGCGCGGCCGAGAGCTGCGCGCGCTGCGGTGGATTGTACGGATGCGAAATGTACGCGAGCAACTCGGCACCGACCTTGCCCTCGTGTTCATCGAACCGCACGACGGCGGCGGAGATACCATCGAGCGACGTTCCCGACATCAGCCCGACGATCACCCGCGGCTCGGCGCCACGCGGCGGCTTTCTCGGATTCCGGAAACGCGTGCTCATCGGACCGGCGGCGGTGGCTCGTTAACCGCGCGGCGAATGACGCCGCCAACTTCATGCAACGCCGCGACCGCCTCATCGGCC
>JAYVPN010000088.1:0-25933 GCA_043757365.1 Gemmatimonadota bacterium
AAAGTGGCTCGTGACGAGCCCGACCATCGGCGCGAGAGCCACGAAAACAAGCACCGTGAGGCGCACACGAATCCCGGCCGCACCGCGGAAGCGGGACCAAATCGCCGGATACTTTTGGTCGGAGTTCATATCGAGTTACTGTATTTCGCCAACCGCACGGCTGGCGTCAACCGCAACGGCAGGGGAGCGTCACCCTGCCGTTGCCCCCGCGCTACGCGCTCAGATCGTCGAAATCCTGTCCTGGACGCCGCCGCTTCGGCGATTCCGCCCGACCATAAGCCCCGGCGTCGCTTCGTGAAATCTTCCGCCGGCCGACGAGCGCCTCCAGCACGAGCTCACAGGCGCCGGCGGTCAGCTGATCATCACCCGCAGGGGCGAGATCGTGCTCGACGATGAGACTCAGCAAACCCGGCACGGTCTCAAAGGCCGACCGCAATGTGGACGCTGTCGCTTCCTCAGTCACCTGCAGAGCCGCGCCGCCGTCGAACCACATGATGATGTCATCCACGTCGGCATGCGGAGCGTGGGCCTTGAGCGTCGCATCGGCCGCGCGACGAATCAGTTCACGTGCGATCGCCGCGCCGCCGACCAGCTCGCCTTCGTACTCGAGTTCGATTTTTCCGGTGATCGCCGGCAACGCCGCGTAGACATCGGCGAGACGCGGAACGATCTCCTTCTCGCCGAGCCGGAATGCCCGGCGCTCGGCGTTCGACACGACATTCTCGATCACCGAAATCGGCATGCGCTGCGAAACACCCGACCGGCGGTCGATGCGCTTGTCGATGCGTGCCTCGAACGCGATCCGCTCGACGAGCTCCGACAACAGCGGCGGCACTCGCGTTGGCAGAGTGCCGCGATCGACCCACGCTTCCTGCGCGGTGATCGCCATGCCGAGTTCGACTGCCTCGGGGTAGTGCGTGCTGATCTCGCTGCCGATTCGGTCCTTGAGCGGCGTGATGATCTTGCCGCGCGCCGTATAGTCCTCGGGGTTCGCCGTGAAGCACAGGAGTACATCGAGCTCGAGCCGCACCGGATACCCTTTGATCTGGACGTCGCCTTCCTGCATGATGTTGAACAGGCCGACCTGCACCTTGCCGGCGAGATCGGGGAGCTCGTTCAGCGCGAAGATGCCGCGATTCGCGCGCGGGAGCATGCCGTAGTGGATCGTCAGCTCGTCCGCGAGCATGTGTCCGCCGCGCGCCGCCTTGATCGGGTCCAGATCGCCGATGAGATCGGACACCGTCACGTCAGGCGTCGCCAGCTTTTCGACGTAGCGCTGGTCGCGGCCGACCCACGCGATCGGCGTGTCGTCGCCGCCGGCGGCGAGCAGTTCGCGGCCGAACTTCGAAATCGGATGGAACGGCGAATCGTTGATTTCGCTGCCGGCGATGATCGGCGTCACGTCGTCGAGGAGCGTCGTCAGTGAGCGGAGAATCCGCGATTTCGCCTGACCGCGAAGCCCGAGCAGAATGAAGTTGTGCTTCGAAAGCAGCGCATTCACGATCTGCGGCATCACCGTCTCTTCGTAGCCGAGTACGCCCTTGAAGAGCGGGCCGCCGGCGGCGAGGCGCGCCAGGAGATTCTTGCGAATCTCATCCTTCACCGTTCGAGTCGCGCGGTCGTGCTCGCCGAACGGCGAGCGCTTCAGGGCACCAAGGGTCGTCGGAAGCTGCTGGGACACGGTCGGATTCATCCGGGGATTGGGAAGTGCTGCACGTGTATAACGCCGGAGGGCGCCACGAAGTTCACCGTGCCTTCGAGGGCGCCGCGTTTCAGGCGGGCATGACTTGTACGAGGTTGTCGTAAAAGACGGGCCCGTGCCCCATATCCGTCTCGCGTTGCGACGTCGTCATATTCGCGTTCGACTTGTCACCCGCGAGTTTCGTCCACCAGATCGACGGCGCCCACACCACGCCTTCGCGGATGCTCTCCCCGACCCGCGCAATCCCGTGGAAATGCCCGCGGTCGTTTTCGACCACGACCATCACACCGTCGGCAATGCCACGCCGCTCCGCGTCGTTCACGTGCAGCATCACTTCCGGGCCGGCATCTCGACGCAGTGAATCGACGTTCACGAACGTCGAGTTGAGGAACTGGTGGCGGGGTGACGAAATCAGCGTCAGCGGATACTTCGCCGCGAGCGCCGGTACGTGCTCCGGATACTCGTACGGCGCCGTGAACGTCGGGACCGGATCGAGTCCCATCTGCTTCAGTCGCTCCGAATAGAACTCGACCTTGCCGCTGGGCGTCGAGAAACCGCCCTCGGCGTATGGCAGATACGGCGTTGGGAGATTGAGCCGCACCCATCCCTTCTCAAGCAGCGCGTCGAGCGTTACGCCTTTGATCTTCTCGTGCGGCGTGTCGAGCAGCGTGCGGATAATCGTGAGATCATCGTCCTGCATCACCGGATGATCGAGCCCCATCCGCGCTGCGAGCAGACGGAAGATCTCGCTGTTCGGCTTCGCTTCGCCGAGCGGCGCGATGGCCGGGCGGTTGAGCGTCGCGTAGTGATGGCCGTACGAGAAATGCAGATCCCAGTGTTCGAGCTGCGTCGTCGCGGGTAGAATCCAGTCGGCCCAGTCGGCGGTGTCGGTGCGGAAATGCTCGAGGACAACGGTGAACAGATCCTCACGGGCGAGCCCGCGCCGCACTTCGTTCACGTCCGGTGCGACCGCGGCCGGATTCGAGTTGTAGACGATCATCGCCTTGACCGGCGGACCGCCGACGCCGGCATCGGATTGCGTGAGCGCCTCGCCGAGCCGGATCATGTTGATCGTCCGCACCGGCGGCGAGAGATCGGGACGCTCGGCCGCCGCCTTGTTGAACGCGAAGTTCGCGCTCGTCGAGAGCTGGACGCCGCCGCCGGCGCGTCGCCAATGCCCGGTGACCGCCGGCAGGCAGGCGATCGTCCGCACCGCCATCCCGCCGCCGGCGTGCCGCTGCAGGCCGTAGTTCACGCGAATGAACGCGGCCTTCGATTTTCCGTAGGCACGCGACAGTGCCACGATACGCTCGGCGCTCACGCCCGTGATCTGCGATGCGTGTTCTGGCGTGTACTCCTTCACCCGTTCGCGCAGCGGCTCGACGCCCAGAGTGTACCGCGCGATGTAGTCGTCGTCTTGCAGATTTTCCGCGAAGATCACGTGCATGATCGCGAGCGCGAGCGCCGCGTCGGTGCCCGGACGAATACCGATCCAGTCGTCGCACTGCTCGGCGGTGCGCGTTCGGATCGGATCGATCGCGATGATCGGCGTCCCTTTCTCACGCGCCTGGCGAATGAACGGCCAGAGGTGCGGGTTCGAGGTAAGCGTATTCGTCCCCCAGAGGAGGACGAGGTCGCTCTCGGGAATTCCTTCGCCGTCGGCGCCGATGTTGGCGCCGACCGTCATCTGCATTCCCATCGTGCCGGCCGAGGCGCAGATGGTGCGGTCGAGCTTTGACGCGCCGATCAGATGGAAGAATCGCCGATCAACCGACTGCGACTGCACATAGCCCATCGTGCCGCCGTACGAGTAGGGCAGTATCGACTCCGGTCCATCGGCCGAGCCCCGGATCTCGTTCAGCCGGCCGGCGATGTCGTCGAGTGCCTCGTCCCAGGTGGCCGGTGCGAACTGGCCGCTCCCCTTCGGACCGACGCGCCGCAGCGGTACGGTGAGGCGATCCGGATGGTAGGTGCGCTCGAGGTACCGGTTCACTTTCGCGCAGAGGAAGCCCTGCGTGAACGGGTGGTCCGGGTCGCCCTGAATGCGCACGGCGCGGCCGTTCTCGACCGTCGTCATGGTCGCGCAGGTATCCGGGCAGTCGTGCGGGCAGCCCCCGCGGACGATGCGGGTTCCGGTGTCATCAAGCGCTCGGAGTGGGATCGAGGTCATCGGGGGACCGGTGCGAAGTGGGATCGCAAGAAATCTACACGGGTTAGGGGGGAACGTCTTGCGCCCGTTGGACTTGGGCTTGGCCGCCGAGACTTGACCCGGCCCTCGGGACATGGTAATTTGTGGTGCTGTCCGAGGACTGCGTACAAGACGCAGTCTCGACTGTGTCTTGTACCCATTTGGAGATTCCCCACATGAAGCGCTTTGCTCTTGTCGCAGCTGTGCTCGCCGTGTCCGCGTGCGCCGCTGAGAAGAAGGAAGAGGCGGCTCCGGCCGCGACGACGACCACGACGACGACGACGACCGCTCCGGCCGCCGACTCGATGATGAAGATGGATTCGACGAAGAAGGATACGACGAAGATGGCCGCGCCGACCACGACGACGACCACGACGACGACGCCGGCCCCGAAGAAGCCGTAATCTCGTTCGTTCTTGGACAGCAGAAGGGCGCGGCCTCAACGGCCGCGCCCTTTCTACTTTAACAAGGGTGCGGTTCGGCGCTCAGCGAAACGGCAGCGCCACCACCGTCGCCGTCGCTTCGCCGCCGTCCCACCGCGCCGTGACGCGCGCGCCGTCGGCGATCTCGCGCCGGACCATCGCGATCGCGATCGCACCGAACGACGGCGATTCTGCAGAACTCCGCACCGCGCCGCACGGCTGACCGTCGTCGCCAAACAACTCGGCGCGCGGCGCCAGCAGCACCTCACCCGAGAGTCCGCGTAGATGGCGATTGACGTGCCCGCGAAAGTGTACGCGTGCGACGGTTTCCTGTCCGGTATAGCACCCCTTCGTATAGGAGATGCCGTCGAGCTCGTCGAAGTTCGCTTCCTGAGCGAGCGTATTCTCGTCCATGTCCACGCCCCACAACGGACGTCCGCTCTCGACGCGCACGATCTCCGCCGCCGCGCTCCCGGCGGCGACAGCGCCGGAGGCGACGAGCCGATTCCAGAGCGCCGTCGCATGCTCGACGGGAACGAAGCAGTCGAAGGAGTCGACGGCGACGTCGGCGCTGCGCGCAATGTCGAGCGACGCCCCCTCAAATGCGCACCGCAGATGTGCGTACGGTGCGAGCGCGTCCAAGATGTCGATCGGCACGCCGGTGACGGCGGAGACAGTCGCCGCCGCGTGCGGACCGAGCACGCCCACCGCGCGCAGAATCGGCGAGACATCGGCGTACTGTGCGAGGCGCGGATTCACGAACTTGCGGATCATCTGCGCGAAGCCCGCGCCCGACGCCGGCGATGCGTCGACGAGATAGCCGTCGTCGCGCGCGAAGAACCGTACGTCCGCGATGATCTTGCCTTTCGCCGTGAGCGCCGCGGCGAACAGGCCGGTGCCCGGCTTCAGCGCGAGCACGTCGTTCGTCACGAGGCCGGTGAGCGCTTCGCCGGCTTTGGCGCCGGCGAATAGCATCCGCAGCCGCGCGCTCCGGTCGATGACCGCGGCGCCGTGTCGGATCGCCGCGTACTCGTTGGCGGTGTTTGCAAAACTCTCGGTGCGTTCGAAGCCCGGAGCGATCGTCGCGATGATGTCGGTCATGGAGTGTCGATCATGGAAATGCGGAGGACGTCGGCAATCGACGCACCCTCGAGTGTCGCAAGATAGCCGTTTCCGGCGAACGCGACCGGCGACGCGACGGGTCCCACGACCACCGGGAGCATTCCCGCCGTACGCGAAGCGCCGATGGCATGCAACGACGCGACGAGCGCGAGCGCTTCGCCGAGGCGCGCGCCGCCGCGACGTGACAGCCGTGTCAAGGCGAGCGTGAACGGCTCGGGCGACGGCTCCGGCCCGGCGTATTCATCGGCGGTAATGACGCACTCGAACGCATCGCCCAGTTCCGCCGTGCGAAGCACCGGCTCGACGTGCCGACGTTCGGCGCGCGTGACGATGCCCAGCCGCGCCTGGCCGGCCGCGCGCAAGACGAAATCGCGCGCCCCGGGCGCGAGCTGCGGCGCTCGATGAATGGCATCGCTGAAGAAATCGCCGGCCCGCAGCGCCGCGAGTTCGATGCCGGTTTCGTCGTCCGGCCGCCCGGCCGAGCGATAGATGGCGCGAACGCCGCCGGCGAAGGAGAGTCCGTCCGCGAGGCTATCGTACAGCTCGTGTTTGAGAACGATCCCGGCGTCATGCAGTGCGCGACGCAGCGCCTCGATGCGCGGTTCGCGCATCGCAATCAGCACATCGTCGAAATCCATCAGGACAATCGGGCTCATGCTGCTCAGCGTCCGCCGCGGTATGAAGCGTCGAGTAGCTCCACCGGGTGCATCGCCCGCGCGTCGATCCCCGACCGGATGAGCCCGGCACCGATCTGCATCAGGCAGCCGGGATTTCCCGTCGCGACGATCGACGCGCCGCTCTCGACGATTCGCGCCAGCTTTGGGTCGAGCACGCGGTTGGAGATATCCGGCTCGATCAGGTTGTAGATGCCAGCGCTGCCGCAGCACTGGTCGCTGTCGACGAGCGTCACGAGCCGCAGCCCGTCGATGGCAGTGAGCACCGCCATCGGCGGCGACGTGACGCGCTGGCCGTGCTGCAGATGGCACGGCGCGTCGTACGCGACCTTCGGCGCGCCAGCGAGCATGCCGCCGTGCTTGGGACCCACGGCGGCGAGCAGTTCACTGATGTCGCGCACTCTGGCGCTCATCGCCGTGGCTCGACCGCGCCACGCCGGATCGTCGTGCAACAGATGCCCGTAGTCTTTCATCATCGCGCCGCAGCCGGCCGAATTCACACCGATGAACTCGGCGCCGCCCGCTTCGAACGCCGCGATGTTGGCGCGCGCGAGTTCCCGCGCCGTCGCGCGATTGCCGGCGTGGGCGTGCAGCGCGCCGCAGCAGCGCTGGCCGTCGGCCGCGGCGAGGCGATAGCCATTGTTCACGAGTGTGCGCTCGGTGGCGCGGTTCGCGTTTGCGAACAGCCCTTCCATCACACAGCCGTCGAGCGTCGCAACCGTGCCCGGGCCGGTCGTGTTCGCCGGCCGCGCAGGAACAAGAACGCCGCCGACGTGCGACCGCGACGTCGAGGCGATCATCGCCATCGCAAAGCCCGGTGACCCGGGCAGCTGGGCGAGCAATCGCGGAATGCCGGTCGCCCGCAACAGACGCGCGCCGAACATCGCGATCGAGAGCAACGCAGGGCGCGCGAAGACAGCAAGAATCACTCTCGCGACGAACGGCAGGGGACGCCGCTCCGTGATCTTCTCGCGCGTTGTTTCGAGCAGCTGTCCGTACGGCACTCCCGAAGGACAGGCGGTCTCGCAGCCGCGGCAGCCGAGGCACTGATCGAGGTGGCGCTGCGCGTCGGGGTCGGTAACGGGGATCTGTCCGTCGGCCATCGCTCTCATCAGCACGATGCGGCCGCGCGGCGAGTCGTTCTCGTCCTCGAGCGCGAGATACGTCGGGCACGCTTGCAGGCAGAAGCCGCAGTGCACGCACAACTCGGCGCCGGGCAGCGCAAACGTACCGATAGACGCGCCCGGGAGTTCGGCGCTCACGACAGCTCTCCGAAGATTCCGGGATTCAAAATTCCACGTGGATCGAACTGCGCCTTGATGCGCCGCGAAAGCGCGTCGCGCATCGCGAAGCGCTCGGTCGGCGGCACGGTGCCCACGCCGAGCGCGCGATAGCGCGGCCAGATATCGTCGCTGCACTGCAGGGCGACGCCGAGCTGCTGGACCGCATAGCGCGCAGCGTCGACATGTGATGCATTGCCGCCGATCGTGACGATATGGGTGTGGCCATCGGGCAATCCGAGCGCGTGCCGACGTCGCTTCGAGAGCGCCTCGAACGCGAGTGGCGCGGCGACACGTTCGAATTGCTGGCGTCGCTGCAGCGCCGCATTGTCGGTTTCATCGATCGCGATCGACCAATGCTCGAGGACCGGCGGAACAGCGCGAATGCGAACGCTCACCTCGGTGATAATGCCGAGCGTTCCCCACGAGCCGGTGAAGAGGCGGGTGAGATCGAATCCGGCGACATTCTTCACGACGCGCCCGCCGGCGCGGGCGATCGCGCCGGTGCCGTCGACGAACTCGATGCCGAGCGCGATGTCGCGCGGACTCCCCATCGCGTGTGAGAACGGGCCGCGCGTTGCCGTCGCGAAGACGGCGCCGAGCGTGACGTCGTCGCCGCCGTCGGGGGCGAGCGGGCACCATTGCTGATGCGGTGCGGTGGCGGCGGAGATTTCTGCGAGCGTCGTACCGGCGTACGCGGTGAGCGTCAGGTCGCCCGGCACGTATTCAATGATGCCGGACAGCGAGGTCGTCTCGACGCGCGTCGCGTCGGGGCGCACGCTGCCGCCGGCGTGCAGCCAGCTGCCGATGCCGGCGATGCGCAACGGGCAGCTCGCATCGTGCGCGTCACGTACGAGCGCGGAGAGCGCCGCAACGGATGTTGGCCGCTCGCTCACGCCTCGACCCCCGGCGCGCTCAGCCATTCGCGGCAGCGGTGCGACGGTACGACCTTCCCCGGATTCGCCCGCCGCGCAGGATCAAACGCATCGCGGAGCCGGCACATGGCATCGAGCGAATCGCCGGGAAAGAGTCGTTCCATATAGCGAAGCTTGTCGAGGCCGACGCCGTGCTCACCGGTGATCGTCCCGCCGGCCGCGATGCAGAGTTCCATGATCTCCGACATCGCGAGATGCACGCGCGACGCTTCGTCGGCATTCGTTGCGTCGTACGGAATGTTCGGGTGCAGATTGCCGTCGCCGGCGTGAAAGACATTGCACACCTTCACGCGGTGCCGCGTACCGACCTCGGCGATCTGCACGAGGATCGCCGCGAGTTTCGTGCGCGGAACCACTGCGTCCTGCACGACGAGATGCGAGGCGACGCGTCCCATCGCCCCGAATGCTTTCTTGCGCCCCTGCCAGAGCCGCGTGCGCTCGTCGGCCGTCGTCGCAACTTTTACGCCGCGCGCCTGATGCGCGAGACACAGCGCTTCGATCGTGCGGACATCTTCATCGAGCCCCGCTTCCGCGCCGTCGACTTCGACCAGCAGAACGGCGGCCGCGTCGGTCGGATAGCCGGCGGCGTAGATCGAGGCTTCCACCGCCTGAATCGTCGCCGCGTCCATTAGTTCCAGCGCCGCCGGGACGATGCCCGCGGCGACGATCGCGCTCGTTGCCTGCGCCGCGCTCTCCATGGTGGGGAAGTCGGCGAGCATCGTGCGAATCCCCTCGGGATTGGGCGTCAGTTTCACGGTGATTTCGTAGGCGATACCAAAGCATCCTTCGGAACCGATGAAGGCACCAAGGAGATCGTAGCCCGCCCCACTCTCGGGGGTGATCAGTTCGACGAGGGCGCCGTCGGGGAGCACGACTTTCGCGCTCACGACATGATTGAGCGTGACGCCGTACTTGAGGCAGTGCGGCCCGCCAGCGTTCTCGGCGACGTTGCCGCCGATCGTGCACGCCGTCTGGCTCGACGGGTCCGGCGCGTAGTGCAGGCCGAACGGCGCCGCCGATTTCGTGAGCGTCGCATTCACCACACCGGGCTCGACCGTTGCCGTGCGCGCCTCCGGATCGATCGCGACGATGCGACGGAGCCGCTGGAGGCCGAGCAGCACGACGTCGTCGGCGAGCGCGCCGCCCGAGAGCCCCGTGCCGGCACCGCGCGCGACCCACGACGCGCCGGCCGCATAGAGTGCCCGCACGACCTCGATCACCTGCTGCGGTGTCGCTGGAAAGACCGCCAGGCGCGGATGCTTCTCGTAGCCCGGAAGTCCGTCGGTCTGATAGACGAGCAACTGCACCGGCCGCGTCAGGACGTGCGCGGGGCCGACGATGGCAGCGAGAGTCTGCTGGAGCGCGGTCACGGAAATAGGATAACGGAGCGGACGTCTCTTGTCGTGCCGAACGCCGAAAAAGAAGGAAGGGCCGGGCCAAATGATTGGCCCGACCCTTCACCCTTCATCACGCTGGACTCACCGGGGAGTCCAGTGGATGAACATCAGGTCACGGCCCAGAAGCCGGCCAGCGAGCGCCCGTCGGGCGACTGGCGGAGCTTCTCGAAGGCCCGCTCCCGGATCTGACGGATCCGCTCGCGGGTGACGCCCATCAGCGCGCCGATCTTCTCGAGCGTCATCGCTTCGGCACCCTCGTCGAGCCCGTAGTACAGATGGAGAATCTTCCGCTCGCGCGGCGTGAGGTAGTTCTTGAAGACGCGCTCGATGCACTCGCGCATCAGCTTGAAGTCGGTCGTTTCTTCGATCTCGAGTCCGTCACGGCCGGCGAAGCGTTCGCCGAGCGTCGAGGCTTCACGATCGGAACGATCGATCGGCGCGTCGAGCGAGAGCTCGGTGGCCGACATCTGCTTCGAGGCGCGGACCTGCTCCGGCGTCTCGTCGAGGAGGCGGCCGATTTCGCTGTCGGTCGGATCGCGGCGCAGGACCTGCGAGAGCACCGTCTCAGCGCGCGAGAGACGAATGAGCTGCGAGTTCTGGTTGAGCGGGATGCGCACCGAGCGCGTCTGTTCGGCTAGCGCCTTCAATACGGCCTGACGAACCCACCACACGGCGTACGAGATGAACTTTACGCCCTGGTCGGGATCGAACTTACGGACCGCTTTGAGGAGGCCTTCGTTGCCGATCGCAACGAGCTCGGAGAGATCGAGACCGTGGCCCTGATATTTCTTAACGTAGGAAATGACGAAACGGAGGTTCGCCGTGACGAGGCGTTCGGCGGCGGCTTCATCGCCCTTCTGGGCGAGGCGCGCGAGGCGACGCTCTTCTTTTACGTCGGTGATGAGCGGGAGCTTTTGTATGTCCTGCAGGTACTGGTCGAACGCCGATGAAGGTGAGGAACGGAAAAAACCCTTGGATCGCGACTCAGTAGCATGCTGCATACACACCCCGGTGGGACGGTGGAGAGCTACGCGCAGACAGGACACCGACAACCCCTCATAACGTCGTCACGAACGCATGAGGCGAGGCGGGAGGATATGTAGAGGTACATCCACCGGTCAACACCCAAGTGCCGAGCCATCGGAAAACCGGCCGTTTAAAAAAACGCTAAACCATTGTGCAGCAATGGCTTAGCGTCATATCATAAATATGTGACGCCGGTCGCTATCAAGTTTTTCTTACCGGCTTTCGTCGAGCGAGGCGGTAACGATCGCGTCAGAAATGGCGATTCCGTAGCCGGTATCCGCGCCCGCCATCGCGCCGATTTTGGCCGGCAGCGCGTACTCCACTTTTCCGCCACGCGATTTCTTGTCGGTGCGCGTGGCGTCGAGAATTTTCGCCGTCGTCATCGACGCCGGCACGGTCGTTGGCAGCCCGACGGCCTGCAGGAGGTCGGTGATCGAACGCACAATTTTCGGATCGCCAACGCCGACGTGAACCGCGATCCGCGCTTCGACGACCATTCCGATGGCGACGCATTCGCCATGCAGGATCGCGAAGTCGCTCAGCGTCTCGACCGCGTGACCGATGGTGTGGCCGAAGTTGAGGATCTTCCGGAGTCCGCCTTCACGTTCGTCGCGTGCGACGACGTCGGCTTTGATCTCGATGTTGCGCTGTACGAGTCGGGCGGCCGCTGCGATGTCGGGACCGGCGTCGTGTGCGAGCGTCGGCGCGTTCGCGCCGAGCCAGTCGAACTCGGTCGACGAGGCGATCGCCGCGTGCTTCACGGCTTCGGCGAGTCCGTTTCGAAAGTGCGTCGGCGGCAACGTTGCAAAGACCGACGGATCGGCGAGCACGAGCGCCGGATGATGAAAGGCGCCGACGAGATTCTTTCCGGCGCGCGTATCGACGCCGGTCTTCCCGCCGATCGACGCATCGATCATCGCCAGCAGTGTCGTCGGGATCTGGACGAACGGAATGCCGCGCATGAACGTCGCCGCAACGAAGCCGGCGAGATCACCGACGACACCTCCTCCCAGCGCAAGAATCGCCGAGTCTCGCCCGAATCCGGCGTCGAGCAAGTCGTCGGTCAGACGCGACCACTGTTTCCTCGTCTTGCTCGCTTCGCCGGCCGGAATTATCAGCAACAGCGGGGCCGATGCGCCGAGCGCGTGTATCAAACGCTCGGCGTACAGCGGTGCGACGGTGTCGTCGCTGATGATCGCGAGCCGATGATGCGGCAACGCGCCGCGGATCTCGGCACCGCACGAGTCGAGCAGGCCCGAGCCGATGTGAATGCGTGAGCCGTGCAACTCCACTACCCGTGCTACCACGTCACTTCGCCCGCACCGGCGCGCTTGCTGGCGACGCGCGCCAACACGAAGAGCAGATCGGACAGCCGATTCAAGTAGACGATCACGACCTGCGGCACCGATTCCCCGGTGTGCTGCAGCGTGATGATCTTCCGCTCGGCGCGCCGGCAGACCGTGCGCGCGACGTGGAGCGCCGACGCCTTGGCGGTGCCGCCCGGCATGATGAAGGCCTTGAGCGGCTCGAGTTCTTCTTCGGCGTCGTCGATCGCTTGTTCGAGCTGTCCGATGCGCTTGTCGGTGATCCGTGCTTTCTCGAGTTGCTCTTTGTGCTTTTCCGGATGCGGCGTCGCGAGGAGCGCGCCGATCGCAAAGAGGTCGCGCTGGATTGGCGCGAGCACTTCGTCGATGCGCGGCATCATGACGGCCGAGCGGGCCTGTCCGATGAAGGCGTTGAGTTCATCGACGTCGCCGTAGGCTTCGACGCGGGCGTTGTCCTTGGCCACGCGGCCGCCGCCGAAGAGTCCCGTTTCGCCGTCGTCGCCGGTCTTCGTATAGATCTTGTTTGCCATACGCGAAAGCTAAATCCGCCGCCGCCGTCCCGCCTCCCTTCGCGCCGCTTATTCGCCGAAGACTTTGTCCAGCACCGACCACGGTTTCTGCGGGGCATCGGCGCGCGGGAGATCGCTCGGTGGGCGGTAGCTCTGCGGAAACTGGCGCGCAAGGTGGATCTGGAGCTTCTCCGGCGAGCCCGGCGCCTCCTGTTTGGCGCACCACTTATCGAGTGCCGCACCGAAGATCGCCGCGTTCGGGCGGATCTTCGGATCCTTGGCAATCGCCAGCGAGACGAGACCGGTGATCGTCGTGTCGAGCTTCGGGAGGAGCGCGCGGATGTTCGGCGTGGGCGCGATCGTGACTTCATTCATCGACGCCTCCGTTTCGTTCTCGCGGAAGAGCTGCTCGAGTGCGAGTGTTTCGAACAGCACGACGCCGGTCGAGAAGATATCGGTGCGCCAGTCGACGTTCGCGCCGATGATCTGCTCGGGGCTCATGTAGTGCTTCTTGCCGATCGTGAGCTGCTGCGTTTCGGCGGGGTCGGACATCGACCGCGCCTTCGCGATGCCGAAGTCGGCGAGCTTCACCTGGCCGTCCCATGTGATGAGGACGTTGCCCGGCGAGACGTCGCGATGGACGATGTAGAGTCGCTGCCCGGTGTCGTCGACGAAATTGTGCGCGTAGTCGAGGGCGCGGCAGACGCGACTCACGATGTACGCCGCAAGCGTCGCCGGCAGCAGCTCGCCGATTGCGCGATGATGATCGATCAGCGCGCGCAGTGTGACGCCGCGGACGAACTCCATCGCCATAAAGAACTCGCCGCGGACTTCCTCGAACTGGTAGATCTGGACGATGTTGCCGTGAATGAGGTTGGCGGAGAGCTTCGCCTCATCGATGAAGAGCTGGAGCCATTCCGGTTCGCACGCGTATTTCTCGTGAATCACCTTGAGCGCGACGCGCTTCGTGAAGCCGCGATCGCCGACCTGCTCGGCTTCATAGACGGTCGCCATACCGCCGCGGGCAACGCGGCGGAGCAATCGGAACTTGCCGAGGTATTCGATCGTGCGAACCGGAGGTGTCATCGGTGACCTAAGTTACTGCTCGTCGGCCGAGGGGCCATAGAGACCCGGGACCGGGACATCGAGCATCCGCATGTAGATCGTGAGTTGCGCGCGATGATGGATGAGATGACTCAAGACGAAGCTGCGGAGCACGGCGGCCCGAGGCATCGTGAAGACGACGTGATCACCCGCTCTGAGCGTCCACGGCTCCATCATCTTTGCATCATCCGTCGCGGCGATCGCGGCCCGGCCTTGGGCGGCGAGTTCGTCGAGTCGCGCGACGAGTTCGGCGGCACTGTTCATTGGCGCCGCCGGCGCGCGCTTCACGGACATATCGAGCACGTCCTGCTCGCACGTAATGGTCGCCCACTCCGCGATCGTCGCAACATGCGCGGCCAGACGCCGCAGCGGCCACGACTTGGCGTGCGGCGTAAAATCGAATTTGTCGGCCGGGAGCCGCTCGAGGCACTTGCGGGCACCAGCGAACTCGTGGTCGAACTCGGGGAGCAGCGTATCTCGGATCGCCATTTTTCCTCTCGTCAACCGGTTGATTCAGGGTGGGCCGTAGTGAACTTTAATAGATGCGTCACGACATTCGAGATATCACTATTATCGGCGGAGGGCCAGCCGGCCTGTTCGCCCTCTTTTACGCCGGCATGCGCGGGGCTTCGGCCCAGATCGTCGATGCCCTTCCGGAGCCGGGCGGTCAACTCACCGCGCTGTATCCAGAAAAGTACATCTTCGACGTTGCCGGATTCCCCAAAGTACTCGCCAAGGATCTCGTCCGTTCGCTCGTCGAACAGGCGAAGCAGTTCTCGGGGCCGATCCACTGCAACCAGCGCGTCACGGCGTTGCGCGAAGCGGACGGGCATTTTGTCCTCGTCACCGAAACCGACGAATTCCCGACGCGGGCGGTCGTGATTTCGGCGGGGATCGGCGCGTTTTCACCGCGCCGTCTTCCGCAGGCGTGCGCCGAGCCGTGGTATGGCAAGGGCGTCTACGACCGTGTCTCGAATCCGAACGACTATGCCGGACAGCACGTCGTCATCATCGGCGGCGGCGACTCGGCCTTCGACTGGGCCGACCAGTTGCGCGGCAAAGCCACGAGTATCGCGCTCGTCCACCGGAGCGATCGTTTCCGTGCACATGCCGCGACGATCAGCGCGGTGCAGGCGGCGGCGGCACAAGGCGGAACGAGCATTCACACCTTCCACGAGCTTGCCGATGTGGTAAGTGAGAGCGGAAAGATCGTCGCGCTCGAGCTGAAGGACATCAAGGCAAAGACGACGAAGCGGGTCCCTGCCGACGTCGTGCTGCCGATGCTCGGCTTCGTCAGCGACATCGGCGCGCTCGCCGAGTGGGGGCTCTCGCTCGAGAAGGACGAGATTCTCGTGAACTCGCAAATGGAGACTGGGCGCGCTGGTATCTACGCGTCGGGCGACATCACGACGTATCCCGGCAAGCTGAAGCTGATCGCCACCGGTTTCGCCGAGTCGGCGACGGCGGTCAATCAGGCCGTGCACTTCGTGTACCCGGAGAAGAAGGTGAATCCGGGACACTCGTCGAACCTCGCCGTGTTCGGACAGAAGGACGATTGAGGTTGATGCTCCGGGGGCTGATCGCGGCGGCGATGCTCGGTGCGAGCGCGCACGTCGCGCTCGCGCAGAACGTGCGCTGCGCTCCCGGAGACCTCGAAGTCGCGCGACTGACCTTCGAAGGCAACCACGCCTTTTCGAGCACAGTGCTCGGCGACGGCATCGTCACGACGCCGTCGACGTGGGCGCGGCGCACCCTGCGCATCTTCGGCGCCAAACGCTGTCTCGACCGGACGCAGTTTCCGCTCGACGTACTGCGATTGCTGGTCTGGTACCGCAATCACGGCTACACTGCGGCGACGGTGGACACGGTGCTGACGCCGATGGGCCAGTCGCAAGTCGGCATCCGTTTCTCGATTCGCGAAGGCTCGCCGATGCTCGTCGACTCGTTGTCGATCGTCGGGCTCGAGGGCGTGCCCGAGCGCGAACACGTGGCGCGCGGCCTCGCGACCGAGATCGGTGAGCCGTTCGACAAATACGCCAACGAGGCGACGCGCGATTCGCTGACGCGTCGTCTCCGCAACGGCGGCTATCCTGACGCCGAGGTGTTCGTCGGCTACGACACGCGGCTCGCGGAGCGCCGGGCGCGTGTCGTCTTCACGGTCGTTCCAGGAGCGCGCGTCTATCTCGGTGAGATTGGCGTACAGGCGACGCCGAGGTCCGGTACGGCGCGCGCCGTGACCGACGAGGCGATTCGTACGGTCGCAGGCGTGCGCCGCGGCGATCTGTACAGCGAGGAGGAGCTCGAGCGCGCCAAGCGGGCGCTTTATCAGACCGAGCTGTTCACGCAGGTCAGCCTGCTGCCCGACAGCAGCGTTTCAGTGCGCGATTCAACCGTACGCGTGAGCATCGACGTGACGGAAGGGCTGATGCGCTCGGCGCGAATCGGCGGCGGCTACGGGACGCTCGATTGCTTCCGCGCCACCGGCGATCTGACACAATACAACTTTCTCGGTGGTGCGACGCGTTTCGATTTGCGGGCGCGACTCTCGAAGATCGGCGTCGGTCGGCCGCTCAACGGACTCGCGCGGCTCTGTCCGCAGGCGAGCGACGATCCGTACAGCAAGGATCTCAACTACTCGCTCGGCGCGACGATCAGCCAGTCGCCGGTCTTCCACGAGTTCGTGCCGAGCTATTCCGTATTCAGCGAACGTCGCTCCGAGTACAACGCGTTCCTGCGGACGATTCCCGTCGGCGGAAGCGTGTCGTTGTCGCGGCGACTCGCGCGCATCACACAGGCCGTCTCGTATTCGGCGGAGTACGGAAAAACGGAGGCGCAACCGGCGCTCCTCTGCGCGGTGTTCAACGCCTGCACGGAAGCCGACCGCGAGTCGTTCGTGCGGCTCCAGCGGCTCGGAGTCCTCAGCGCGTCGGTGTCACGCGAGACGAGTGACAATCCGCTGAATCCCGCTCAGGGGTCGGTGGTACGTCTCGAGGTGCGGACCGCCGGCTCGTTTACCGGATCGGACGCCAAGCTCCGCTTCAGCAAGATTCTCACCGACGGTGCGATGTACAAATCGCTCGGTTCTGACATCGTGCTCGCCGCACGCGTGCGGTTCGGTGCCGTCGTCGGGAGCGGGTTCTCGTTTTCCAACAACTCCGTCTACGTGCCGCCGCAGGAACGGTTGTTCGCTGGTGGTCCGACGACGGTCCGCGGATTCCGCCAGAACGAACTCGGGCCGGCGCTCTACATTCCCGGCGCCTACGACACCGTCCGGGCGAGCGGTGCGCGCGGCGGAAGCCCGGCGAATCCGCGGGATACGGTGTACTTCCGGGCGCGTGCCGACTCGTCGAGTCCTCGTGTCATTCCGACGGGCGGCAACGCGCTGATCGTCGCGAATCTCGAAGCGCGCGTCCGCAGCCCGATTCTCCCCGATCTCGTGCAGGGGACGCTCTTCGCCGATGTCGGCGAAGTCTGGAATCGCGGCGCTGCGGGGGCGGGACTCGGGTTCAGCTCGTTGCGGTGGTCGCCCGGACTCGGGGTGCGCGTCAAGACACTGATCGGATTTCTGCGGCTGGATATCGCGTACAATCCCTATCAACGTCCGAGCGGTTCGGCGTACTTCGACACGTCGGTCGCGTCTGGCGGCGCGCTGCTCTGCGTCAGTCCCGGCAACACGTTGCGTGTGACGTCGTCCGGCGGCCAGTTGCAGCAGGAGACCGGCAGTTGTCCGGCGACGTTCCAGCCGCCGCGCGAATCGTCGTTCCTGCGGCGGCTCACGCCGAGCATCTCCATCGGGCAGGCGTTCTAGCGATGGGCCGCCGCCGTCTCGTCGTATTCGTCAGCGCGCTGATTATGCTGCTGCTCGGCGGCGGGATCGTCGGCGGCCTCATGGCGGCGACGCAGAGCGACGGCGGACGCGATTTCATTCGCCGGCAACTGTCGCGGCAACTGGCGCGCGGGATCAGGGGGACGCTGCACGTCGGCAAACTCTCCGGGTCGTTCATCACCGATCTCACGATCGATTCGGTGCTGCTCAAGGGGCCGGACGACTCGGTGTTCATTGCGACCGGGCCGATTCGACTGACGTACGATCCGCGCGACATTCTCGACGGACGCATCATCATCCGCTCGGCGGAGCTGCAGCATCCGTTCGCCGTGATCCGGAGGGGGAACGATGACCAGTGGAATTTCCGGACGGTCTTTCCGGTCGAGGCCGAAGGACCGCCGGACGCACCGCCGGCGCGCCGCGCATTCGGCGCGTTCGTCGTGCTGCACAACGTGCGCGTCAAGGGCGGGCAATTTCAGCTGACGTTGCCGTGGGAGCCGGACGATACGCTGCGCGGTGTGCGCCGCGATAGTGCGATCGCCGTAAACCTCGCCGTGAAGGCGCACGAGATTCGCCGCGTCACGGTGAAGGGGAAGCGCGGCTTCCAGCGCACGTGGCGATGGACCGACTGGAACATCGCGCTCACTCGTGCGCGGTTCCGACAGCCCGATACGACCGGTCGCCAGTTCGACATCGCGCGCATGGACGTGACCGAGCACGTGCCGCCGTTCCAGTTCCGCAACTTGAACGGAAGTGCGCGCTGGCTCGGCGACACGATTCAGCTCGAGTTCAAACATTTCGAGTTGCCGAACAGCGTCGCGCGTGCGAAGGGAACGGCGAAGTGGGGCAACGACCAGCCGATCCGCTACGATATCAAGATTCACAGCGATTCCACCGGCCTCGCCGACATCGCGTGGATCACCAGCGGCCTGCCGAAGACCGGTCACGGCTCGATGGATCTGCACATCAAGAACGAACGCGACCTGCGCGTGATTGACTACGCGATCACCAACATGGACATGCACACTGGCCCGTCGCGTCTGAAGGGCGCGATGACGTACGGTGTCGGCGCTCCCGTGCTGATCGTGAAGGACGTGAGTCTGGACCTGCTGCCGGTCGATTTCGCACTGCTCGAATCGTTCAACGGCGGGAAGTTTCCGTTGCCGTGGCGCGGCGCGATCACCGGGAACGTGCGTGCGCGCGGCGGGCCGGTGAACCATTTCCTCGTGGATGACGCCAGACTCGTCTTCTCCGACCGTAACGTGCCGGGAGCGATCACGCGCGGCAGCGGTGCGGGGGAAGTCGATATTCTCGCGCCGAGCCGGGCGGCCTTTCACGGTTTCAAGATCAACATCGAACAGTTCGATCTCCGCACGGCGCAGTTTCTCAATTCTGATTTCCCGCGCCTCAACGGGCTGGTGTCGGGGAACGGCGTGGTCGATTCGATCTGGACGGACCTCCGGTTTCGCGACGCCGAGATCGTGCATCGCGACGGTGACGACGCGGCGCCGTCGAAGTTCAAGGGCGGTGGACGGCTGACGCTGGGTGAGAAGAATATTTCATTCGACGTCTCGGCCGCGGCGCTGCCGCTGTCGATGTCGTCGGTGGCGCAGTCGTATCCGTCGCTGCCATTGCGCGGCCTCTTCAATGGTTCGGTTCGCGTGAAGGGAACAGCCGACGATCTCGCACTGATCGCCGATCTCACCGGTGACGCGGGCCGGCTGCAGATGGACGCACTGCTCGACCTGCTGCCGCCCGGCTATCGCGCGGTCGCGCGCGGTGCGCTGTCGCAGTTCGATTTCCGTCGAGCGACGGCGAAGCCGAATCTTCCACAGAGTTCGTTCAACGGGCGCTTCGCAGTCGATCTCGCCGGTGGCTCGCTGGCGGATCTCTTCGGAACGGCGGAGCTGTTCGCCGACCGCTCGCTCGTCGACTCGGTGCGCATTTACTCCGGGCATACCACCCTCGGTTTTGCCGACGGAACCATGCGCGTCGATTCGTTGCGCGTCGAGTCGACCGCGGGACTGCTCACCGCGAACGGCGCGGTGGCAATCGCCGCGGGGCCGAGCGACACACTGCGATTCGCCGTCGTGATCGACTCGCTTGGCGGACTGCGTCGATACCTGGTGTCCGTGCGACCGGCGCGCTTCGCCGATTCAACAACCGCCAAGGCGACCGCCAAGGCGGCGCCGAGTACGATGGTCTTCGCCGACTCGCTCGACGGAAACCTGCGGGCCTCCGGTACGCTCGCCGGTGCCGCGGCACACCTCTCGCTCCGGGCGACGATCGACGGCAACGGGCTCCGCGTCGGCGAGACGAGTGCCCGCGCGCTCACGAGCTCGCTACAGCTCGATGCACTCCCCGACTCCGCGACCGGCGTCGTTTCGTTCCGGCTCGACACCCTCCATGCGGCGGGCATCTCGTTTTCCCGCGTTGATGGCCGCGCCGATCTGCTCGGCGGCTATCGCGCTATCGCGACGGCGAACGCCGAAACGCCGCAGGGCGCGACGGCCCGCGCGAACGCCGATATCCGACGTCACCACGACACGACCGATATCCTCCTCGACAGTCTCGCGGTCCGCACCAGTGGCAACGCCTGGAGTCTCACGCGCGCGGCATCATTGCGGATCACACCGGATGCGTTCGACGTCGATTCGCTGTCGCTCGCCGGTGCGCGCGGCGGACGGCTGACCGTCTCCGGCCGGGTCCCCGTCGATTCGGCGATCGCGCTCGGCATCGTCGCCGACGCATTCCCGCTCGCCGATTTCGGTGAGCTTGCACAGTCGTCGCCGATCAGCGGCACCATCGCCGCGCGGATTGACGTGCGCGGAACCCGCGCCACACCCGATTTCTCGTTCTCGACATCGCTCGCCGACGCACGGTTCGCCGGACTGCGCCTCGAATCGGTGAAAGCCAACGGTCGCTACGCCGACCGGCGCCTGACAACGACGCTCGATTACAGCCGTGACGGCCTGCCGGCGCTCCACGCGAGCGCAGCGCTGCCGCTCGATCTCGGTAACGGCGCCCAAGGTTCGCGATTGCTCGAGGAGCCGCTGACCGCCAGGATCCGCACAGACAGCGGCGGCCTGCGACTGCTCGAGTCGTTCTCGAGCAGCGTCACGAACGCCAGCGGCTCGATGGCGATGAATCTCGATGTGAGCGGCACATGGAAGCATCCGCGTTTCGCCGGCGCGCTTCGGATCGCCGATGGCGCGCTGTCGCTTGTACCGCTCGGGGAAGTAAAGCTTAGCGGCGTCGAGGCCGACATCGCGTTTCTCGGCGACAGTATCGCGGTGCGGCGCGTCGCCGCACACAGCAGCGCGCAGCGCCCGTCGAACGCTGTGCTCACCGGCTATATCGGCATCCGTGACTTCGAGATCCCGCGGTTCGATTTGCAGTTCAACGCGCAGGGCTTCAACGCCGTGAATAGGGCGCGCGTCGCCGACCTCGACATTACCGGCGATTTGCGCGTCACGGGCGAGCTCGATGCGGCGACGCTTTCCGGCGCGCTGACGGTCGACCGCGGGACGATCTTCGTGCCGGAGCTGTATCAGAAGCGGGTGATTTCTCTCGACGATCCCGAACTCTACCGCGTCGTTGATACGACAGCCTTTCTCGACCGCCGCCTCCTTCCGGGCGCGCCGACCGTGTTCATGGACAATCTCGTGGTTCGCTCGGTGCCGATTCGCATGGGCGGCGACGTCTGGTTACGCAGCGAAGAAGCGAACATCAATCTCGGCGGGTCGGTGAACGTCACGCGCGGCCGCGTGCAGCGCGGCGCGAATGCCGGCGCTCTGCAGCTGGCGCTCGATGGCTCGCTGCAAACCGTGCGCGGTACGTACCGGCTGAACCTCGGACCCGTGCAGCGCGCCTTCGACGTCGAGCAGGGCGAGATGCGCTTCTACGGCGACCCCGATCTCAATGCGACGCTGAACATCAACGCGTTGCACACGGTCCGGCAGTTCAGTCAGCAGGCGGCGCGTCCCGACGTGCGCGTGCGCGTGCACATCGGCGGCACGCTGCTCGCGCCGACAGCCGAGCTCTCGAGCCCCGACTCGCTGCGCGTGACGAATGCCGACCTCATCAGCTACCTCGTGACCGGCAGTCCGAGCTACGAAATCGGCGGACGCAACGGCGACTACACGTCGGCCGCGGCCCGCGTCCTCCTCTCGTCGTCGTTCTCGGTGCTCGGCGCGAAAGCGACCGGCGTACTCTGTGACGACGCGCAGTTCTCGTCGGCCGGCCTCGACGTCTACGCCGGTCGCATTCGCGACGTCGGCACCAATATTCTGTCGGGAACGCGCTTCAACTGCGCCAAGCAAGTGAGCGAGAAGGCGTTCGTTCGGCTCGACTACGGACTGTGCCAGGTCGGGCAGCTCCTCGGCGGCGGCTCGTCGAGCGATCCGCTGACGTTCGCCGATGCGCTCGGCTTCAAGTTCGACTATCGACTCTCGAAGAGCGTGACCGCGTCGCTTGGTATGGATCCGGCGACGTCGGCGCTCCTCTGCACCCGCGATTCGAATGCCCGCGGCTTCGCGCCGACCCCACGACAGTTCGGCATCGATCTCTTCAGACTCTGGCGGTTCTGATGAAATCGGCGCTCCTGATCGTGAACCCCGCATCGCGTGGCGGTGCAGCGGGCGAACGCGTGGCCGTCGCGGCTTTTCGCGAGGTCGGCGTCGCCGTCGATGTCGTGCTCACCGAGGCAACCGGTCATGCCGCGCGGATCGCCGGCGCGCTTGCGGATTCGTACGAGAGTGTCTTCACGCTCGGCGGTGACGGCACCGCGATGGAAGTCGTTGGTGCGCTCGTCGGTCGCGATTGCGCCGTCGGCATTCTCCCTGGCGGTACGGGCAATCAAATCGCGCGGCATCTCGGTACCTCCCTCGACATCGGCACCGCGACCCGGCAGCTCGTGCGCGGGATCGAACGGCGGATCGATCTCGGAAAGCTGATCGGCGGGCAGCGGTTCGCCCTCACCGCCGGATTCGGCATCGACGCGGCGATGATGCAGGGCGCATCCCCGGCGATGAAGAAACGGTTCGGGGTCGCGGCGTACCTCCTGAGTTCGACGCGCGCGCTCCTACGGAACGCCAAGCATCAGGTGCGCGCCGTCGTCGACGGCGCGGTATTCGAGCGCGAGTGCGGCATGGCGATGATCGCAAATGTGCCGTCACTCCTCAACGGACTGATCGCCACGGGCCCGGGCGTGAGCACGAGCGACGGACTGCTCGATCTCTGTCTCTTTACCGCGAACACCCCGCTCGAGGCCTTCGACGTGGTCCGTCGGTGCACCATCAAAGACTTCCGGCCGCACCGGAATCTCCTCTTCGCTCGCGGGCGGGAGATTTCACTCGAAACGATGCCGCCGTCGGTTGCCCAGGTCGATGGCGAGTTGATTCCGCCGGGCCGGCTCGATGCGGTCGCCGAGCCGGGTTCGGCGCGTCTGCGTGTGCGGGCGCTCTGATTGTGGCCCCTCGTAGCCGGTCGTAGCTTTCGTTGTCCGCCACTCCCTCGGGCCGGACATCTAACTAGATGAGCGACCCCACCCTCGCCGGCCCTTCGCCGGCCTCCCCCTTCGATGAACGGCTGCGCGATCTCCTGCGTGACCTGCCGGAGGCACAGGCGGCGCTCGTCTCCGCGTTGATTCGCGAGCGGGACGGTCTCGTCGGGCTCGCCGAGCGGCGCGCCGAGCGGCTGCAGCGACTGCAGGAAGTGAGCGCGACGCTCTCGCGCTCGCTCGACCGCGACGACATCGAACGCGAACTCGCGCGTCAGGTCGCGCGGATGATCGGCTGCGCCGGCGTGGTCATCGCGCGCACCGAGGGCGAGCATGCGCAGGCGGTGATCGCGCTGCACTGGCGTGACGGCGCGATCACGACGCGCGAGAGCGCCGAGCCAACGCTGGCTGCGATCACCGAGGTGGCGCGTTCCGGACGGGCCAGCCGCGTGCCAACGGCACCGGCCGCCGCCAGCGAACACGGAAAGCCGATGCCGGCGGTGCTCGCGGTGCCGCTGCTCGTTGGCTATCGACTCACCGCAATCATCGCCGTGTATGGTGACGAAGCGACTGCCTTCGGCAGCGAGGAAGAGGAACTCCTCCAGACGATCGGCGCAACGGCGGCAACGGCGCTCGTCAATGCGAATCTCTTCGCCGAAAGTCTGCGCGAGAAGCGGCAGAGTGAAGCGCTCGCCGCGATGGCCGGCGCGATCGGATCGTCGCTCCGGCTGAGCGACGTCCTGCAGTTGGCGCTTCGCCACGCCGCCGCAATCCTCGGCGTCGAGGGCGCCTCGGTCGCACTGCGGCGCGGTGATTTTCTCCACGTGGTAGGCGCGATCGGCTCAGCCGAGCCGGTGCAGGGGCTCTACATCCCGATCGCCGAGAGCGAGAGCGGACTCGCGATGATCGGTGGGCGCTCGGTCGTCGTCAACGACGTCGACGCCGCCCCGCACGCGTATCAGCGGACGCGAGAGCTGGCGCGTGTTCGCAACATGGTCGCCTCGCCGCTCACCACGGCGGATGGCGCAATCGGTGTGCTCTCGGTCGCGAACCGCGACCGCGACTTCACGATCGACGACGTCCGGATTCTCGAGCGGCTCGCGTCGCAGCTCGCCGTCGCCGTCTCGAATGCGCGGCTCTTCGAAGAGGCGAGTGAAGCGACGCGCGAACTCAGCGCGGCGTTCGATGCGATCGCCGGAGGCATCGCCGTCGTCGACAGTGAGGGGTACGTCGTCCGCCACAACGCCCGCTTTTGCGCGCTCGCTGACGTCACGGACGGCGGCGCCTGCGCTGGGCGCGCGTTCTACGATTTGATGCATCGCGTACCGACCGTAATCGAGGACGACGATCCGCTCGGTGTCGCGATTCGACGGCGCGAGGTCGGGCGCGGCTCACTGCGGCAGGCGTGGAGTGGCCGCATATACAACCTCGTGGCGTCACCGCATCCTGCCGGTGGTGCGGTCGTCACGCTCGATGATGTCACGCAATTTCACGCGCTCACGGAACGCTATCGGCTCGTCGTCGAATCGACGACCGACGCGATCGTGATCACCTCGCCTACCGGCGAGATCGAGTTCTCGAATCCAGCCGCCGCCGGACTGTTCGGGCAACTGCAGCCGCTCTCCGGCTTGCAGCTGACGCGGCTCGTCCCCTCCGAAATGGTCGAGGAGGTCGCGACACAGGTCCGGCGCGCCCTCGATGGAGAGGCGATGCGTTTCACGGGCGCGGTCATGCGTCCGAACGGCGAGCGCCGGCTCGTGTCGATGAGTCTCGCGCCAATTCGTGATGGCGACGGCGTGTCGGGCCTCGTCGTCTCGTTGCGCGATGTCAGCGACGAGTCGCGTGCCCGTGACGAAGTCGCCGCGGCCAACGCGCGGTACCGGAACCTCGTCGAAGTCGCCGACGACGCGATCTATACGTTTGACGCATCGGGCGTCATTACGTCGGCGAACGAGGCCTGCGAGCGGCTGCTTGGCCAGTCCCGCGACATGCTCCTCGGACGGCCGATCCTGCCGATGCTCGCAGCCGATGACGTCGAGGACGTCCGGGAGCACTTCCGCGCCGCCGTCGCCGGCGAGGCCCGGCGGTACGAGTGCCGCATCGTTCGCCCGGACGGGACGCACCGGCTGGTCTCGGTCTCCAATACGCCGATTCGCCGCGGGGACACGGTCGCCGGCTTGCTCGGCGTCGCCCGCGATGTGACCGACGAGCGCGAACGCGCCGCCGCCCTCGAACGTGCCGAGGCGCTGTACACCCGCCTCGTGGAGAGCGCCGAGGACGCCATTTGTACGGTCGACGAAGAGGGGAATTTCACCTCGGTCAACCGGGCGCTCGAGCATGCCGTCGGCCTGCGGCGCGAGGTCATTCTCGGCCGGCATTTCGCCGACGCACTGCTCGAAGGGGAGCGGGGCGAGATGTGGCTGATGTTCGCCGAGACGCTGTCCGGCGAGCGCCAGCGCCGGGAGCTCAGATTTATGTATGCCGACGGCCGGACGGGCATTGCCTCCGTGCTGGCGGCGCCGATCTACGAGCATGGGCGAATTTCGGGGGCGCTGGCCATCATCCGAGATGTCACCGAAGAGCGGTCCCTGCTCGAACAGGTCGTCCGGCAGGACAAAATGGCCGCCTTGGGAGAACTAGTCGGAGGTGTGGCACATGAAGTAAATTCGCCACTGACCGGAATCCTTGCATTTGCCCAGCTTTTACAGGGCGATCAGGGCGGAAATGAGGAGGAATCCAGGCGGGCGCTGGATACAATTGTCAACGAAGCCAAGCGGGCCGCGAGAATTGTGGCCAAATTGTTGACATTCGCACGGCAAAATCCGCCGGAGAAGATGCCGACGGAGCTAAACCAGGTTTTGTTGGATACAATTGAACTACGTCGATATCCGCTGAAAATGCAGCAGATCGGATTGACAGTGGA
>JAYVPN010000089.1:0-6899 GCA_043757365.1 Gemmatimonadota bacterium
GACCGGTGCGGCCTCGCCGTCGATCCGCGCTACGCGCCGCTCCTTCGCATGGCTGGACTCGAAGACTTGCTGTAACACTCCGCCGGACATCGATGTAAATTCAGAGCGCAAGTCGAAACTGAGTTTCCCCGATACCAGGACGTGCGCGATGCCGGTACTCGTCGAAGCCGCAGTAGATACGTTCGCCGATGCACTCGACGCGCAGGCGCAGGGGTGTCAGCGCATCGAACTCTGCGGGCCCCTCCATCAGGGCGGCACGACGCCAAGCGCCGGCCTCATCGCCCGCTGCTGTGAAAAGTTGCTCCTCTCGGTGCAGGTCCTCGTTCGCCCGCGCGTCGGCGATTTCGTCTACTCGGACGACGAAGTCGCGATCATGACCAAAGACATCGCGCTCGCGAAGGAACTCGGCGCCGACGGCGTCGTCGTCGGTGCGCTGACGCCGGAAGGCGAGGTCGACGTTGCCGTGATGGCCGAACTCATCTCGATAGCCCATCCGATGCGCGTCGGCTTCCATCGCGCGTTCGACAAGATCAAGGATCAGGACGAGGCGCTGGAACTACTGGTCTCGCTGCAGGTCGATCATATTCTCACGAGCGGCGGCGCGAAGACCGCCGCCGAGGGCGCCGGCAAACTCGCCTCACTCGTCGAGCGCGCGCACGATCGCATCATGATCGTCGCCGGCGGATCGATCATGCCGGCAAACGTGCGGGCGCTGATCGATCGTACGCAGGTGAAGATGGTACACGGCCGGACGTTCAGAGGGATGGTCGCGGCGGTCGGCGCGTGATCGATCTGTGAGCGAGTCCGCTGAAGCACTGGACGCCCGTACGCTCGCGACGAGCCGGCTGATTACCGCGCCGCGCGCCCTGATTTATCGCGCGTTAATTGAACCCGCCCATCTGATCAACTGGTGGGGGCCCGCAGGCTTCACAAACGTCTTCGACGTTTGCGTGCCGGTTCCCGGCGGCGACTGGCGAAGCACGATGATCGCGCCGGACGGCAAGGCGTATCCGAACCACAGCACGTTCGGCACGATGATCGAGAACGAGCGCGTTGTGATCCAACACGAATCGGTGCCGAAGTTCACGCTGACCATCGCGCTCGCCGATTCCGGGATCGGGACACTGCTCTCGTGGCGCCAGACGTTTGAAACAGACACCGTGCGGGATGCCGTCGCTCCCGTGGCGCTGCCAGCCAATGAGCAGAACATCGACCGGCTTCAGGCTGAACTCTGGCACATGCGGTAGCCGACGACCGCCGCCTCGCCCGATCGGCAGGCAAAGAGCGCGGCGAGACTTTCGTCTCGCCGCGCTCTTTGCCTGCCGATCACGCCACTTACTTCGTTGCTAAATCCCGTACCGCGGTGGCCAGCGCGCGGACCTTCGCCGAATCCTTCGACGAACCCGCCTCGCTGTCGATCGTCGACGCCAACTTCATCAGCGCATCCCGACGCGCCGAGCCCGACGCCGCCTCGGCGCTGGCAATCCCACTGCGAACCGCGCCAAGACGCGACGACGAGAGACCGCCCGACCGCTCGAGTTGATCGGCATACGCCTTCGCCAGCGCAAACGTCGCCGGCCACACCATCTTCGGCTGACCCTGTGCGTTCAGGTATTCGTACTTCACCGACTTCGCCGCGTCGATTTCGTTCTGCGAAATCATCGCGCTCGGCGTGAGCTCGACGATATCGAGACCACGGGCGATTTCGGAGCTGACCATGTAGCCGTTGTACCAGTACACCGACCACGATCCGCCCATCGTGAAGCGCGTCGGATCGACGGGTCCACGATCGAAGAAGGCGATTTCCTTCGCGTGCTTCGGGTCGGTCCAATCGAACACCGTGAGGCCGCCCTGATAGAACGCCTGCACCATGACGTCGCGTCCCGGGATCGGAATCAGCGAGCCGTTATGTGCGACGCAGTTTTCGAACGACGTCTGCGCGGCCGGCAGCTTGTAGTAACCCTGGAACTCGAGCTTGTTGCCGACGATGTTGAACAGCGCGTCGGCGCCCCACTCCTTGGGATCGGTCGCGCGGCACTTCGGCGCGCCACCGCCACCCCACTCGTCCGAGAAGAGGATCTTGGTCCCATCGTTGTTGAAGGTCGCGGAGTGCCAGTACGAGAAGTTTGAATCGGCGGCCGCGGCGATACGCACCGGGTGCGCCGGATCCTTGATGTCGAGCAGCAAGCCGTAGCCTTCGCAGGCACCGCCGGCGTAACCGACGCCCGGATAGACCGTGATGTCGTGGCACTGCGTCGGGCCAGGACGGACCGCACCCGGCTTCGGCGCCGAGGCGCCGATCATCTTGTCGACTACCGCCTGCACACCCGAGCGCACGATCGCGCTGTCGGCACCGGTGGCGACCGTGTGACCGTTCGCCTTCGCGACCGAATCAATCATCGGCTTCACCATCTGCGGCGGAAGCACGCGCTCGGCGCCGAAGATGATTGCTGTGTAGCCGCCCTTGGCGCGGGCCTCGGCGGCGGCCTTCTTGCCTTCAGCGATGTCACCCGGCGTCTCGCCATGGCTCGGCGGCGCGATGAGATCGTTGAAAATACGCGGCGAACTCACGATCGCGGCCAGCTCCGGATGCGCGAGCGGAACCTTAATCACTTCGATACGGAATAGCGCCGAGTTCTGATCCTTGTCGGGCGACGCGCTCGAGCAGCCTGCGAGTTCTTCGCCGGGACGAACCGGCGCCGAGCCGGACACATAGACGTAGATGTTCTCCTTATCCTTCGGATCGACGAGCACGGTATGCGTGTGTGAACCGCGGCAGGTCTGAATGTTCGCGACGTTCTTCGGCTTCGAGATATCGCTGATGTCGAAGATGCGGACGCCCTTGATGCGATCCTTCGAGATCGGATCCTTCACGCCCTGATCGCCGCAGTCGATACGGCCGGTGTTTCCTTCGGCCGAGACGAACAGCAGGTTCTTATACGTCGAGACGTCGCTCTGAGACGCCGGGCAGTAGTTGCCGAACTTGAGCGTTGGCACAGCCGGATTCGAGATGTCCCAAATCTGATAGCCGTTGTAGTTGCCTTGGATCACGTAGTTGCCCGTGAACGCGAGGTCGGAGTTCGTGCTGCCGACGAACTTCCCAGACGGCTTCGTCGTCGACACGAGCTTCATGTTCCACAGCGCTTCGCCGGCATCGTACATGCCGCCCTTCAGCCCGACGCGCGGGTCCGGGCTCGGCGCGGCCATCGACATCTTCGGCGACGGAGCGCCACCAGCCATCGAGGACGACGACGACGCCGCACACGCGGAAAGTGCGGCGGTCAGCGCGAGCATCACGGCCGGAGCCGCGCCGCGGCGCATCGTCGTCAGTGGGGAATGGAGCACAAAATTCATTGCGATTTCCTTTGGTGATGCGTGATGGGATAACACAACTCTCGAGTGCACGTGCAAAAGAACAGTCCTAAGACTTAGGGCGCCGACTTCTCGCCGCGGAGCGTGGCGAGCATCTTCTCCATGCGGGCGATCTCGGTCGTCTGATCGACGTTCACGTCCGACGAAAACTTGAAAACGAGTTCGTCCTGCGCCGAGCCGTAGCCGGCGTAGAGTTCCTTCACCATCGAGACCGCGCCGTTGTGATGCTGGATCATGAAGGTGAGGAAGTTGCGGTCGAAGTCGGCGCCGCGGGATCCCTCGAGCTCCTGCATCTGTGCCTCGGTGAGCATCCCCGGCATCAGCATCTGGTGCTCCATCCCGTTCATCTGCATTTTCATCGGGCCGGCTTTGGCTTCGGGGACCCGCTGCAGCCGGTCGGCGAGCCAGCTCTGCATCAGCACGATTTCGTCGTTCTGGGCATTGATGATGCGCGAGGCGAGGGTGCGCACCATCGGCGCGGCGCCGTGCGACGGCGCCATCGTCGCCATGACGACGGCCTGCGCGTGATGGCCGATCATCCCCGACATGAACTGCACGTCGGCCGCGGTATACGGATAGCGGGCGCTGTCGGCTTTGGCTTTGGCGATTCCGGCGGGGGTTCCGGTCGGGAGCGCCGTCTGGGCGCCCGCGGCCGCCGGAGTAGCGCCAATGAGCACCGCGACTGCGGCGATCGCGGCGGCAACGACGAGTCGGACGGACATTGGACGGACCATGCGGATCGGTCTCCTAGAGGGGGCCACCGGCCCGCGCTCAGTGACGTTCTGAATGTTCTTGGAACAGACTGACTCAGCCTTAGATAGTAGCACCCCGGCAATGGGTTGCAACCGGTCGAGGGGTCGTACGGGACGGTGCAACCCCGTGTTTCAGCCGGCCGGCCCCGAATCTTCCCAAAGGTGGGGGTCGTACTGGTTCCGTGGTGGCGCAGACGTGCTATGTTCTGGCGATCCGCTTAACCGATTTCAAAACCTCCCGGAGCTCCTCTATATGAAGAAGCTGTTCCTCAGTGCGCTCGTTGGTCTGTTCGTGGTGGCCGCCACATCGACCGCCCTGCTCGCGCAGGCCGCGGCCGCCGAACCGACCGCTGTCGGCGACTGGGCCGTCTCGATCAACACCCCGCAGGGCCTCGTCGAAGTCGCGGTCACCCTCAAGCTGGCCGAACCCGGCAAGTTGAGCGGCGTCGCGAAAGGTGAGATCGGCGAACTGCCGGTCACCGGAACGATCGACGACAAGGGGCTCGTCTTTGTCTTCACGGTGCAGTACAACGGCAGCCCGCTGACGCTGACGTTTGCTGCCGCGACCCCCGACGACACGATGAAGGGGACGGTCGATTTCGGCGGAATGGCCGCCGGAGATTTCGCCGCGAAGCGCGTGAAGGCAAACGGCTTCGGCAAGTAGCACCCTCGGTTACTGCGGCGCGCGGGGGCCCGGCACGGCCGTGATCCCCGCGCCGCCGAACGGGCGGGGCATCTGGCGCGTAGTGAGCCGGGTCCCTGCCCTTCGCGTCTCCCCCACCTACTAGGATTGTCTGAGCGCATGCCGCTTCGCCTGAGTCTCCCCCGCTCGCTCGCCCGCAGCGCCATCGTCCTCGGGCTTGTGATCTTCGCCGTTCATTCGGCCGCCGCGCAGCAGTTCACCGTCGAAACGCGCGATCCCAAGCAGAAGCAGGACGACAGCTTCGCCAAGGATTACAAGACGGCGCTCGCGAATCCGAAGCACGGCAGCCCGCTCGTCGATCACCTCCCGCTCGTCGCGGGAATCCCGACGCCAAAAGACGTACTCGGCTATCACATCGGCGCGCCGAAGAAACTCACCTACTACGCCGACCAGCTGAAGTACTATCGCCGCCTCGCCGCAGCGACCGGGCGCGTGAAGGTCGAGACGATCGGCCGCTCGGACGAAGGGCGCGAACTCGTCGTGGTCTGGGTGACGAGCGAAGCGAACATGAGCACCCTCTTAACGAATCGCGCGAATCTCGCGAAGATCGCCGATCCGCGGGGGACAAGCGTAGAGACGATTCACACGCTCATCGCGAACACGAAGCCGCACTATCATCTGATGGGTGGATTGCACTCGGGTGAAACGGGCCCGTCGGAAATGTTGATGGAGCTCGTGTATCGCCTCGCGACGGAGACGTCGCCGGTGATCACGCAGATCCGCAACAACGTCTACGTCTCGGTGACGCCGGTGGCGGACGCCGACGGCCGCGATCGCAATGTCGACTGGTTCTACAAGGGACTCGATTTCGCGGCGGCGAATCCGACGCCGGCGGTCGTGGTTCCGGCAGCTGGTGCCGCGCCGTTGGCTGGTGCTGCTCCGACGGCTGGTGCTGCTCCCGCTGTGGGCGCGGAAGGCTTCGGCCCGGGCGGCCGCGGCAACACCGGCATCGGTGCCCTCCCCTACTGGGGCAAGCACGTCTACCACGACAACAACCGCGACATCAACATCGAGCTGGTGCAGATGCGCGCCATCGTCGATTGGTACTTCACGGCGCATCCGCCGATCATGCACGATCTGCATGAAGCGCAGCCGCTCCTCTACACCTACAGCGGCGGCATGCCGCAGAATCCAAACCTCGATCCTCTGCTCTTCGCCGAACTCCCGTGGTACGCGAACTTCGAGATGGCGCAGCTGACGAAGTACGGAATGCCGGGCGTATACACGAATGCATTCATGGACGGCTGGTCGCCGGGCTATTTGGGCTCGGTGGCGTACAACCACAACGGCATGATGAGGATGTACGAGACGCAGTCAGGCAAGGATATTGACGCGCCGGCGACGGCGGTTGCGTCGACGACTGCGACGGTCGGGACGGTCGCGATTCCTGCTGGCAACCCGGCAACGCCGCCGTCCGTCATCACCCGCGCTGACACGCTCACCGTCGGCCGTGGTGGTCGCGGCGCGGGCGCGGGCACGCCGGGTGGGGCTGCGACGGTTCCGGCCGCAGGCGCTACTCCGGCAGCAGGCGCTCCCGCCGCGCCGTTCGCAGGCCGCGGCGCCTCGGCGATTCCCACCGGCAAGGGCGGCGCCCAGGACCGCGAATGGTATCGCGGCATCGCCTACACGCAGAAAGACTTAGACACCTTCACGCGCCGCTCCAACACGAACTACATGGAGACAGGCGTCATCTCTGCGCTCCAACTCACCGCGATGTTCCCGGCGACGGTGCTAGAGAACTTTTACATCAAGACGCGCAACTCGATCGACGACGGTAAATCAAAGGCGCCGTTCGGTTTCGTCATTCCCGTGCAGCGCGATATGACGAAGGTCGCCGAGTTCATCAACATCCTGCGCATTCAGCGCATCGAGGTTGGTCAGGCGACGGCGTCATTCAAGGTCGGGACCATCACCTATCCGGCCGGCTCCTATGTGATTAAGCGCGATCAGCCGTACGGCCGCCTCGCGAAGAATCTCATCGAGAAGCAGCAGTTCCCCGACGCGCGTCTCACGACGTACGACGACAGCGGCTGGTCGATGGGCTACGCGTTCAACATCGACGTCGCTGAGAT
>JAYVPN010000090.1:0-6857 GCA_043757365.1 Gemmatimonadota bacterium
GAGAAAGCTCACCGCGCCGCTCTCGTTCACGAGATAGCGGCCGGCTGGCGCATCGCCGGTGCGCTCGAACAGATGGCCAACCTTATACGATTTGCCATCAACGGTCATCGGCTCGGCTTCAAAGCTTGCCATCTGTACGCCGGGATAGTCGCGCTTCACGATCGTCGTGTTGGCGCTGTTCAGAAAGGCGATCATACCGCCAATCATCAGGGCCGACGTCGTCACACCGAAAATGAGACCCACCTGCTGACGGATCGGCGTGGCGCCGACGAGATAGCCAGTCTTGAGATCTTGCGATGTCGCCGCGGCGACCGCTGCCGCGACACAGACGACGCCGCCGATCGATAACGCGAGCACCCGATGTTCGATGCCGGTCCAGCCAACGAAGTAGAAAATCAGCGACGTCAGTAGCACGGCCGCGACGGTCATGCCGGAAATCGGATTCGAGCTCGATCCGATCTGGCCACAGATGCGGCTCGAGACCGACACGAAGAGGAACGAAAAGAAGACGGCGAGGAGCGCACCCGGTAGGTTGATACCGATCTGCGGAAGTGCGACCATCGCGATGATGCAGGCGATCACGCCACCGATGACGACGGTCATCGGCATTTCGCGGTCCGTGCGCTTCACCGCGGAGCCGCCGATCACGCCCTTCATGTCGCCGAGCCCGGCCTTCATCGCTTGGGCGATCATCGGGAGCGCCTGAAAAAGCGAAATCAGACCGGCCGTCGTCACCGCGCCGGCACCGATATAGAAGACGTAGTTCGCACGCACCTGCATCGGCGTCATGTCGCCGATGAGGATCGTCGCCGGGAACATCGGCGCGGTGAGCGCGGCACCGAACATCTTGATCGCCGGAATCAGCACGAAGAACGACAGCACACCGCCAGCGAACAGATAGCCGCCGATCCGCGGTCCGATGATGAATCCGACGCCAGTGAGCTCGGGACTCACTTCGGCGCGCATCTCGCCGATCAATTCGGTTTTCCCGTTCGGCAGCAGGCGCCCGAAAATCTTCGCTGGCACTTCCTGCCACAGATGGACGCCGGAATTCAGCAACTTGTAGAGCGCGCCCAGTCCGAAGCCGAGGAAGACGGTCTTCGCCTGCACGCCGCGCTCCTCGCCGACGATGAGGACGTCGGCGCACGCGGTGCCTTCAGGATACTTGAGCGTGTCGTGCTCCTTCACGATCAGCGAACGGCGGAGCGGCACCATCAGCAGCACACCGAGCAAGCCGCCAACGAGCGAGATCGCGGCGACCTTCGTCCACGGGAGCGCGTAGCCGAGCAGCAGCAGCGCCGGTAGCGTGAAGACGGCGCCGGCGGCGATCGACTCGCCGGCCGACCCCACCGTCTGCACCATGTTGTTCCGCAGGATCTGCGGCTCGGTGTTGCCCATCGCCCGCGTGATCGAGCGGAAGATGGTAATCGAGAGCACGGCGATCGGAATCGACGCGCTGACGGTGAGCCCGACTTTGAGCGCGAGATAGACGCTCGAGGCGGCAAAGACGAGGCCAAGCAGGCAGCCAAGCACGACGGCACCGACCGTCATCTCGGTGAGCGACTGCTCGGCGGATACGTACGGCTCGTGAGTAGGCATCCCGTGAATATGCGACACAGCGAGGGGCTTGTCAGGCACCGGGAGCGGGAGGCTTCTTTGTGGCAGGAGGAAACAGTGATTTCACGCCGTTTGGTCGCCACCCGCCGGCAGCGTCGGCTGCGCACGCTGCTCGTCGGGGCGACGCTCGCTTTGTTCGCGGCCGCCCATCCGGCTTCGGCCCAGGGACGCGCCGCATCGTCCGCGCCGGCGCGTTCGGCGCCGCTCACTGACGTGCGCTACACCCTGACATTTCTCGCCGTCGAGGGTGTTGACCGCGCCGTCGATGTGACGATGACCTTTCGCGTTGCCGGCAAGGACGCCGTGCTGCTGTCGCTCCCCGTGTGGACGCCGGGTTCATATGAAGTGTCGAACTACGCGCGGTTCGTCTCGAAGTTCGCGGCGGCATCGCGCGGCAAGACGCTGCGCTGGGACAAGGCCGACCCCGACACGTGGCGCGTTTATCCCGACGCCGCCGGCGAGGTCTCGGTGAGCTTCCGTGCCAAGGCCGACTCGCTCGATAACGCCTTCACTTGGGCGCGCGACGAATTCGCGCTCGTGAACGGCACGAGCGTCTTTCTGTATCCGGAAGGACGCCCGCTCGAGTACGCGGCGACCGTTGAAGTGGTGACCGAGCCGTCGTGGCGCGTCATCAGCGGCATGCCGCAGCTCGAGAGCCGGAAGTTTGCCGCGCAGAACTATCACGAGCTCGTCGATCATCCGTTCTTCATCGGTCGTTTCGACGTCGACAGCGCGCAGGTCGCCGGCGCGTGGATGCGTTTCTCGTCGTACCCGAGCGGGTCGGTGAGCGCGGCGCGGCGTGCGCGGCTGCTCGAACAGATGGCAAGGGCGATCCCGCAGGAAGTCGCGGTGTTCGGCGAACGGCCGTGGAATCGCTATGACATTCTCCAGATCGCCGACTCCGCGAGCGGCGGCATGGGCGCGCTGGAACACGAGAACTCGAACGTCGCGGTCGTCGCCTACACCGCCTTCGACGCGGAGTTTGTTCCATCGGTGTATGCGCATGAAATCATGCACGCATTCAACGTCAAGCGGCTCCGCCCGCTCGATATGTGGCCGTATCGCTACGACGCGGCGCAGCCAACGCCGTGGCTCTGGGTGAGCGAAGGGATCACGGACTACTACGCCGATCTCGCACTCGTGCGCGGTAAGGTCGTCGGCGACGACGATTTCCTCGGCGCCACGCAAAAAAAGATGGAGCACGTCGACCAGACGGTCCCCGTCGCGCTCGAAGATGCGTCGCTGCAGGCGTGGCTCCACGTCACCGACGGCACCGACGACAGCTACTACGACAAGGGATCGCTCGCCGGCCTGGCGCTCGATATTCTGATCCGCGACGCGAGTGACAACGCGAGCTCGCTCGACGACGTCATGCGCGATCTCTACACGGCCGACTACAAGAACGGCCGCGGCTTCACCGCCGACGAGTGGTGGGGCGCCGTGTCGCGGCACGCGAAGGGAATGAAGTTCGCCGACTTCGCCGCGAAATATGTCGACGGCCGTGAGCCCTATCCGTGGGCGACGTGGCTGGCGAAGGCCGGCTGGCGCATGCGCGAGGACACAACGCGCCAAGCTCGACTCGGCGTCAGTTTCATCCCCGACGCCGCTGGCCTCAAAGTGAACGCCCTCGATCCCGTCGGTACGGCCGCGACATCAGGCGTGCAGCTCGGCGATGTCATCACGATGATCGGTGGCCTCTCGACACTCGATCCAAGCTGGCAGAGCTGGCACCAGAAGTACGGAAATAAGGAAGGCGCTCCACTCAGCCTCACCGTGCTGAGAATAGGGCGCCCCCTCACGATCAATGCCATCGTCAAGCTCTCAACCCTGATCGACAAAAAGCTGGAAACCGACCCCAAGGCAAGCGAGAAGGCGAAACGCGTTCGCCAGAGCATCCTGACGGGTAAGCGGTAGCGACACTCGGTACAAACGAACAACCGTAAACCGCAAACTCGCAGTTGCCGTTACGGCCTAATCGTCCGATACGCCTCAATCCGTTTCGCGTCCCGCGGAGCCGGTGGAAGTCGTTTCGCCATCTCACTCTCGATCTCCTCGATCGTCCGCGGCGCGTCCGCGGTGATCCGCTCGAAGCCGGTCGGCGTCACGATGTAGTCGTCCTCGATCCGCACGCCGATGTTCGCGTACTTCTTCACCGCCGACGTGATCTTCGCGAGGAACGCCGCGTTCTTGGGCGTCTGCGGAATGATCTCGAGCGTGTTCGCCCGCACATACACGCCGGGTTCGATCGTGAACACGGTTCCGATATCGAACGTCCCCGAGCTGTACTGATCCGGGTCGTGTACATCGAGCCCGATGCCGTGGCTTAAACCGTGCATATAGTAAATGCGATACTGGGGGCACGTTCGTCCGTCGCCGCAGTCGTACTGCGCGTCCGCCGATTCGATCAGGCCGAGCCGCGCGAGGCCGCTTTTCAGAACCGCGTTCGCTGAATCACTCGGACTGCGCGACGGCGCTCCCGCTTTGACCTGACGCTCGGCGGCCGCCTGGGCATCGAACACCACGAGATAGATCTCTTTCTGCTCGGCCGAGAACTTGCCGCTCACCGGCACCGTGCGCGTGAGATCGGCGGAGTACCCGCCGTAGTAAGCCGCCATGTCCATGTTGACGACTTCGCCGGCCTGCATATAACGGTCGTCTTTGTTGTAGTGCAGTGTCGTCGAGTTCGGTCCCGACCCGACGATCGAGCCATAGCTCGGGCCGTCGGCGCCATTGCGGCGGAACGTGTATTCGGCGAGCGCCTGAATCTCGAATTCGTTCATGCCGGCGGCGATTGCGTGCAGCACTTCTTTGTGCGCTGCGGCGCTGATCTTCGCCGCGCCGCGGAGCAGCTCAAGCTCAGCGGGCGACTTCTTGCCGCGCAGCTTCATCACCTGCGCCTCGGCGCTCACGACCTTCATCTCGCGGTGCTTCAGCTTGAGTGCGTCGATGAACTGGTCGTCTCGCGTGCGAGGCACGAGCGAGCCCGGGACATCGGACCCGCCGGTGCGCGAGAAATCGCCGATCGTGTATAGCGTACCGCCGTCGGCGAGCAGCGAATCGAGCACCGAACGGAGCTGCGCCGCGCCGCGCCCCGCGAGTCCCATCTTCGAATTGACGCCGTCAACGCCAAGCCGGGCCCCCGTCCAGACTTCCTGAGCCGGATCGCGCGGTTCGACGAAAAGCATTCCCTGATCCGTGCCGTTCTTGCGCACGATGATCAGCGCGCCCTGCGGCTCGAGGAAGCCGGTGAGGTAGTTGAAGTTCTCGGCCTGCCAGAAGTTCTGGAAGTTCTCCTTTGGCTCCGGCGCCCCGAGCACCAGCACAATGCCGTCGGACGGCAGCGACTTCGTGAGCGCGGCGCGTCGCGAGGCATACTCGGCTTGGGTGATTTGCGCGCCGAGCGGTGCGGCGGCGGTTCCGGCGAAGAGCAGAGCGAAAAGGAATGAACGCACGAAAGCCTCGGAAGAGAGCCGTGTTGGCTGTTGTCCCGTCGATGGTCGGGCAGTCAGGACCGGAATGTATCAGATTTCAGGGTCAACGCTGAATACCCCGCGGGCGTAGGACATCACCAGCAGAAGGTCCGAAGCAACTCACCGGAGCCCCCGCCTTATGCAACACCTCCCGTTCCGTCGCCTGACCCACGCCATCGCTGCGCTCGCCGTGTTGTACACGGCCACCGCGTCGGTGGCGTTTGCGCAGGTCACCACGCCTAGACAATTCTTCGGCCATAACATCGGCGATGACTACTGGCTCCCCACCTACGCGCAGTTCACGGCGTACTGGCAGAAGATCGCCAAGGAATCGCCGCGGGCGCGCCTCGACACGATCGGCAAGACTGCTGAAGGGCGCGCGCAGCTTTCGATGATCGTCTCGAGTCCCGAGAACATCAAGAACCTCGAGAAGTACCGCAGCATCTCGAAGAAGCTCGCCTACGCCGAGATTCCGGATGCGGAAGCGAAGGCGCTCGCGAAAGAGGGAAAATCGATCATCTGGATCGACGGCGGCTTGCACGCGAGCGAAGTGCTCGGCGCGAACCAGCTGATCGAAACGAACTACCAGATGCTGAGCGGCACCGATGAAGAGACGATGCGCATTCTCAAAGACGTCATCATCGTCTTCGTGCATGCGAATCCGGACGGCATGGAGCTCGAGGCGAACTGGTACAACAAGGAACCGGACAACGCCAAGAAGAACCTCAATACGCCGACGCTCTACCAGAAGTACATCGGCCACGACAATAATCGCGACTTCTACATCGCGAACCAGAACGAATCGATCAACATGAACAAGTGGATGTATCTGACCTGGTTCCCCCAGATCATGTACAACCATCACCAGACCGGTCCGGCAGGCGCCGTCATGTTCGCGCCGCCGTTCCGCGATCCGGCGAGCTACAACTTCCACGAGTCGATCATCACCGGTATTGATGTGGTCGGCGCGGCGATCCACGCACGCATGGAAATGGAGAACAAGGGCGGCGTCGTCTCGCGCTCGATGAGCTCGTACTCGACGTGGTGGAACGGCGGGCTCCGCACGATGGCCTACTTCCACAACATGATCGGCATTCTCACGGAAACGATCGGCAACCCCACGCCGATGACGATTCCGTTCCTCCCGGAACGGACGCTCCGCTTTGCCGACATGACGCTGCCGATCGAGCCGTTCCAGACGTGGCACTTCCGTCAGTCGATCGACTACTCGGTGACGGCGAACAAGGCGATTCTTGACTACGCCTCGCGCTACCGCGAAACGATTCTTCTCAATTTTTATAAGATGGGCCACGACATGATCGATCGTGGCAACAAGGATCAGTGGATCGTGACGCCGAAGATCCTCGCTGCCGCTGAAGAAAAGCTCGGCACGCGCGGCGCTGGTCGCGGCGCCGGTCCGCTCGATGCCTCGGCGACGGCCTTTGGTCGCGGCAGCAGCGCCACGAAGGCGCAGTACGAGGAGAACTTCAAGAATCCGTCGCTGCGCTCGCCGCGCGGCTACATCCTTCCGTCCGACCAGCCCGACTTCCTCACGGCGCAGAAGTTCCTCGTCGCCCTACAAAAGGCTGGCATCATCGTCCACCGCGCGACGGCGAGCTTCACCGCTGCCGGCAAAACGTATCCGGCCGGTTCGTACGTCGTGAAGACCAGCCAGGCGTTCCGCGCCCACGTGCTCGACATGTTCGAACCGCAAGATCACCCGAACGACTTCCCGTATCCGGGTGCTCCGCCGACGCGTCCGTACGACAA
>JAYVPN010000091.1:0-25594 GCA_043757365.1 Gemmatimonadota bacterium
GCGCCTCGGCCATCTCGGCTCCGTTCTGGAAACGGTCGGCGGGTGACTTCGACAACGCCTTTGTCACCACCGCGCTGACCCGTGGCGAGAGGCCCTCGCGGCTGGCGCTGAGCGGGCGCGCCGTCTCGGTCAGCGAACGGGCGATCACGGCCTGTGCTGTGGGACCAGTGAACGGCGGTTCGCCCGCGATCAGTTCGTAGAGGACGCAACCGAGGGCGTAGATGTCGGAACGACCATCGAGCTCACCGCCCCCCAGCGCCTGCTCGGGACTCATGTACTGCGGTGTGCCGATGGCCAGGCCGGTCTGCGTCAGTGCCTTGCCGTCGCCCGCGATGGCGCGCGCGATGCCGAAGTCGGCCACCAGTGCGTGGCCGGCACTCAGCAGGATGTTGGCCGGCTTGATGTCGCGGTGCACGATGCCGCGCTCGTGCGCGTATGCCAACGCGCTCGCGATCTCGCGCAACACGCGCACGGCTTCATTGAGTGGGAGCTCGCCCTTCTTTACGAGTCGGGCCCGAAGCGATTCGCCCTCGATGAGCGGCATCGTGAAATACGGCAAGCCACCCGCATCGCCCGCCGAGAGCAGCGGCACGATGTGCGGATGCTGCAGCCGCGCCGCGAGCGCGATCTCGCGCTTGAATCGTTCGACCGAGACCTGCCCCGACATCTCAGCGGGAAGCACCTTCACCACGACCTGTCGGCCGAGGGCTTGCTCGGTGGCAACAAAGACGTACGACATCCCGCCGCCGCCAAGTTCGCGGTCGAGCACATAGGCATCGCCGAGGGCCTGCTGGAGCTGGACCCGGATGTCGGAGGTCAAGGAGTGTTTTGGCTGAGTGGGTAGAACGGCGGGAAGGTAACCTTCTTCTACTGCGGGGGAAATACGCAGGGGGCAGCGATCTAAATGCCCCCTGCGCTATTACCTAGTCAGTCGCCCCACTTGATGACGTCGCCGCCACAAACCCCGAGAATGCAAATCGGTACGACTGCTTCGCCGCATCCCAGTCGGCATGGAACTTGGTCGGATGCGCACCGATGCCCGGTATCGTCGGAATATCAAGATCGAATGACTTTCTCTGAATCAGCATTCCTTAGGAGATCATCGGCTCGATGAAACTGGTTTGCGTTTGTAGTAGCCGATCACCATGTCGCCGCGAAACGAGCTGGTGCTCGCCAACTCCGTCGCCGGCCGGGCGTGCCGCCTCAGCGCACGTGCACGACCACCTTCACCGTCGCCGGCGTTACGGGCGGCGCCCCTTCCTTCGGCGGCGGAATCAACGCCGGTGGCAAACCGAACGTCAGCGTCAGCTCACCGGCCGACTTCGGCGTGAATTCAAATTCGTAAATCTCACCCGGATCGAAGTCCAGCACCGCCGGCTTCATCACCGCCTGCGATACCTGCAACGGATAGCCGTCCTTCGCCAGCGCCTTCCACCGCACCGGTGTCTCGCCAGCGCTGAGCACGACATGCGTCGGATTGTCACCCGCGAGACTGAACAAGCGAAGTCGATACGTTACACCGGCCTTGAATTCCATCGGCTTCGGCTGCGTCGCGCCGTTCAGCGTGATGCTCGGATTCGGACCAGTCAGCGGATTCACCACCGCGCCCGCCGTACCGAAGAAGAGCGTGCGATCGCGATCGGGATTGTACTTCTGCCCCGGCTCGAGCACGATGATCGGCCCGTAGAGCCCGCTCCCCATCTGCTGCGCTTCATTGAAGTGCGAGTGATACATAAATGCCCCGGCGCGCGGCGGCGTCCACTGGACCGTCAGCGAATCGTGCGGCTTGATCGCTGGCAGCACGCTCGTTCCCGCGCCGCTCCAACCGGGCACGCCGTCGGGATAGCTCTCGAGCTCAATACCGTGCCAATGAATCGTCGCGTGCTGCGAGCTCATATTCACTGTCGTCACCGCCACCCGTTTGCCGCGCTCGAGCACAAGGGTCGGTCCGGGAATCGGCATCGCGTCTTTGCCCGTTGACTCCGGCGTTCCGTCAATCGCGAACGCCATTCCTGGCTGATCGCCGTACATACCAGGGCGCTCACGTTGTTCGATACGAATCGACCGGCTCACCGGCCCCTCCACCGGCTGCACACCACGCGCCTTCACGCGAATACCCATCACGAGTCCGAACATCTGATGCGGCGCGTCCGACGGATGCATGTCCATTGCCGCCATCTCCGTCACGCCGTCGTGCGTATCGAGTGCGACATTCGCCGTGAGATGCGAGGCGTAGTGGCAGTGAAAAATCCAATTGCCGGGACGCGCGGCCTTCCAAGCGATCGCCAGCGTCGAATACGGCATCGCGACCTCGGTCACCGCCATCCGCCGCTGTAATGCACCGTAGAGCGTGTCCGTCTTGCCGTCGCCGACGGCGTCGAGCCGGAAATAGAATCCGTGCAGATGCATCGGATGATCGGCTTCGGTGAAATTGACGATCCGCCAGTGCGTCGAATCGCCCTGCGCATAGTCGAGTCGTTCGGTGTGCGGCCATGAAAGGCCGTTGATCGCCATCGTTGCCTTCGCAATTCCGGTCGGGCTCTTCGGATTGCCGACGAAATACCATGACATCGCCATCACGCGATCGAGCGGATCGACCTTCGCATTCAGCGCATCAACGACAATTACGCCGTGCAACTGCGAATCCTCGGCGTCACGCCCGCCGCCAAACGCGCCGCGCTTGGCGACGTAAAAAAACGTGCCAGGTTTAGTCGCCGTGAACCGGACTTCGGTCGATGTATTGGGCGCGATGATCACGCTGTCGGCAAAACCGCGTGCGGTCTTGCCGAAACCGTAGACGAACAGCGGCTTATCGAGCGTATTGCGAATCGTCGCGTGTACGGCGTTGCCGACTGTCACGCGGAGTAGCGGCCCGGGTGTCGTGGGACCTTTTCCGGTCTCGGCGAAGGCCGCGACCTCGAGTCCCTTGCCCGACTCTCCTTCCGCCTTCCATACACCGTTCACGGTCTCGAGCGAAACGGTGAGCACACCGTTCGCGAGCGTGCCGACGCTTCGCCGGTTGTCGTTCGGAGCGATGCGTACCGCGGCGGGCGGGCGAATCGAAACGCTGAGGGTGAGACCGAGCGGCAGCAGCGCGACCCGGGCAATGCGCGAGAGTACAGTCATCAATTGGGGGTTGGTGTCGGCACGTGCTCGACTCGGCGATTAATGGCCGAACCTACACGATCCCGCCCCGTCTGTCGAGTGAAGGCGCATCGTTGAGACGACCGGCCTGCGGCGTCTCGGGACTTTCACAACAAGTAGTAAATGTCCGTGCGCACATTCGTCTCGCACCACAGCTTCACCGCATCGTGCGCCACGAACCTGTGACGGGCGCCATCTGACTGTTGCTGCGCAGCCAATCCTGCATGATGCAAATCTCGGCGACCTGTGATTGGTCGATCTTGTCGGCGAGATTGAGCAGGCGCGGACTGGCGCCGGGCGGGATCTTGATGTGGCGAGGCATGTTCATCTTCGAGCAGCCACAATCGCGATGCCTCGGTTCCTTTCGATAGGCACGGTCGGAATCTCAACGCCAGCAGCGGCAGAAGAAGGGGACGGACAGCACATGGCTTTTCTGCGCGGGGCAGTAGCGCACTCTTCCCTTTCGTAGCAGCTACGCTGTTCGGTCTTTGCCCGTTCGGAAGTCGACTCGAACTGGCAGTCCCCGACACTAATCTCCATTATTAGCGCTAATATGCCATCAAGCCTTGGCCCGGTGCACGACAATGTCCCGGCAACCTCGGGCGGCGCGTGATTCTGTCGGGAGTCCCGCCATGGATCGCCGTCGAGCCGAGTACGAATTCGAGCGCCATTCTCGGCGCGGTGCCGTTCACGATGGCGAGCGTGACTTTCAACGTGCCTGCTAACATCGTTCCGCCTGATGCGACCGGAATTCTTGTCTTCATTTGGGCGAAACTCGCCGGGGACAACGCGTCGCCCGCCTACTGGCACGCTGCCGTGAACGTGGGCGGTGGGCGACAGAATTGGTTTTCCATGTTCGTCGCCGCCGACGCGGCCGGCAACACCACCGTGAATTCGCAGGAGTTCTGGCTGCCGGCACCAACCGACGGGCTTCTCACGGTGTCGCTGCACCTCAACGAACTCACCTCCCCGCTCAACCAAGGGCAGGTGGAAATTCACGGATATTATCCGGCGCTTCGCATGAAGGCAGAGCACCTGTGACCAGCGGCGATAGCGCGCCCTTTCGCAACATTGCGATCTCCGAGCGCTACCGCGTGCTGCGCGAGCTCGGCCACGGTGGTATGGCGACCGTCTACGCGGCGCTCGACTCGCGGTACGACCGCGAAGTCGCGGTCAAGGTGCTCGACCCGGATCTCTCGGCGGGCCTCGCGGCCGAGCGCTTTTTGCGTGAGATCGCCGCTGTGGCAAAGCTCACGCATCCGCACATCGTGCCCCTGCTCGACTCGGGCGACACCGCGGGGCGACTCTGGTTCGTGATGCCGTTGCTCGAAGGCGACTCGCTGAGGGCGCGGCTGATCCGCGACAAGCAGCTGCCGGTGGGCGAGGCGGTGCGCATTGCCCGCGAAGTGGCCGCGGCTCTCGCCTACGCCCACGGCCGCGGCGTGATGCATCGCGACATCAAACCGGAAAATATCTTGCTGAGCGGTGGCAGCGCCGCAGTGGCGGACTTCGGACTCGTCAAGATGCTGACGTCCGCCGAGGGCGAAAGCCTCACGAAGACCGGTATTGCAGTGGGCACGACGCTGTACATGAGCCCCGAGCAGGCGAGCGGTGCCGAAGCGGTGGACGCCCGATCCGACATCTACAGCCTGGGCTGCATGTTGTACGAGATGCTCGCCGGCGAACCGCCGTTCACCGGCAGCTCACCGCAAGCGGTGATGAGCAAGCACTTTCTGGATCCAGTACCGCGGGCCGGACGACTGCGCGGGACCGTGCCGCCCGATCTTGACGACGTCATCGGGCGCGCGATGGCCAAGCTCCCCGCCGATCGGTGGCCGGACGCGAACGCGTTCGCCGAGGCACTGGGCCGCGTGGTCACCAGCGGAAGTCACTCGGCGCTCACCGCTCACACGCCAGTTCGGCCCGTCGGCACGACACCTCGCCTGCCCGCCCACTCAGAAAATTCGCGCGCAATCCGTCGCACGCGACCGGCCATCGCGGCCAGCCTCGCGATCGCCGTCGCCATCGCGCTCATCGCCTGGCGCGTGGTCGCGTGGCGCGCCGCCGCCCCGAGCGGTGCGCCACGCTCAATCGCCGTATTGCCATTCCAGGACCTTAGCGCGACGCGCAGCGACGAGTACTTCAGCACCGGTATGACCGACGAGTTGCTCGGCGCACTTTCGAGTATCAGCGGCCTGCGCGTGGCGGCCCGTAACTCGTCTTATGCGTTCAAAGACCGCGTCGCCGAATATCAGCAGATTGGCGCTGCGCTCAAGGTCGATGCCCTGCTCGAAGGCAGCGTGCGGCGTGAAGGCGATCAGGTGCGTGTGTTGGCCCAGCTGGTCAGCGTGGCCGATGGAAGTTCGCTGTGGAGCTCAAGTTTCCAACGCACGCGCGGCGACGTCTTCGCGTTGCAGGAGGAGATTGCGCGCGCCATCGTCACCGCCCTGCAGTTGACGCTCGCCAAACAGCAGACGCTCGTGCAGCAGTCAACGCATGACGTCGAAGCATACGACCTATATCTCAAGGGACGCGCGGGCTGGACCAAGCGCACACCGGCTTCTCTGTTGGAAGCTGAGCAGTACTTCAAGAAGGCGGTCGACAAGGACCCCACGTACGCTCGCGCCTGGGCCGGACTCGCCGACGTGTACATCGTGCAGGCGCTCAACTATTTCGCCGCACCGGGCGAGAACTTTGCGCTGGGCAAGGCCGCGGCGCTCAAAGCGCTCGCCCTCGACTCGATGCTCGCCGAGGCCCATGCCTCGCTCGGCACCGTCCACTTTTACTACGACCGCGACTGGGACGCCGCCAACGCTTCGTACCGGCGCGCGATCGCACTCGATCCCAATTATCCAACGACGCACTACTTCTACGCGCTGTTTCTCTCCGCACGCCGCGATCCTGCGGCAATGGCCGAGGCGGAGAAAGCGAGAGCACTGGACCCGCTTTCGCCACCGGTCGCTCAAGGGCCGGGAATCATCTTCGTGCAGGACGCACGCTACAGCGAAGCGATTGCGCCGTTGCGAGTCGCCATCGCGCTCAACCCTCGCTACTATTTTCCGCACAACTGGCTCTCGATTGCGCTCGCTCATTCCGGCGCGAAAGCCGAGGCCTTGGCCGAGTCCAAGCTCGCCGTAGAACTCGCGCCCGACAACATGCTGGCATTCGCAATTAGCGGCTACGTCGACGCCGTCGTCGGCGAGCGGTCGGCGGCGGTCGCAGTGATCACCAAACTCGACGCGTTCTCGCGCACGCGCACGGTGCCCTATCACTATGTGGCGCGTATCTACGACGCCCTCGGCGACACGGCGCAAGCATTGCGATACACTCAGCGCGCCGTCGACGCCGGCGAAGGGCAGCTCTCGCAACTCCGGGTGGAACCGCGAATGCACACGATCGAAAAGGATCCGCGCTTTCAGGCAATTCTGAAACGGCTGAACATCCGGTAATCGCTGACGGCTGGTCCTCACCTTCTTCCCACCCGACTCATGCAAAGGTTCAACGGGATGTTCCGCGAGTACCTCGGCGAGTACCTCAGCGAGTACCTCGGCGAGTACCTCGGCGCGTTCTCCGCGCTATTGCTCGCCACGATGTGCGTCCTGACGGCGGCGTGTTCGAGCGGCAAATCTGGAGTCAAGGGCGATGCGATGCTAACCGACATCAACGTCACTCGGTATGGATATGTCGCGCCGAAGCCAGTGGGATCGTACCCCTCGAAGCCACAGACCATTCAACACTGGATCGATGTCGGCGACTCGGTCGCCATTCGCGCCCACGCGTGGGATATCTGGGCATCGGTGACCGCGAACGCCACCGCCGATAGCCAGCCCACCTGGCAGACGTGGTTCTCAGGCCAGGAAGTGTTCAGCCCGTCAGCGCGTCCAACAGCTGAGGCACGCACCAGAAACGTGCGCCTGCCGCTCGAGCGCGCACGCCAGTCGGTGCATCGGATTCGACAGATGCAACGGCTCGCCGCCGGCCGCATTCCGTTCGATTCAACCGAGCGGGTCTTCGCGTTCAACCGGTTCACCTCGTCCACCGCGAACTACATCTGGAACCACCGACTCAACGACATCAGGACGATCGCTGATACGAGCGCGGCATTCATCAAGGCCAACACGCCGATCGCAAACCGGCAAGTGCTCACCTCCGTCGATTCGGTGGACGCGAACTCGATCGTCCTCAAGTGCGTCTTCCAATTCATTTCCGATACCGCGATCACCGCCATTCCGTTCTGGATGGGTGACGGCAGTCGCTATTCCACCGATTCGCTGCACCCGCCGCCGCGGATGTGGAAGCAGGCGGTTGCCGTTGATCCCTCCAATAAGCTGAAGGGAGTCGACTCGGTGTTCATGGCATTCAATGGCCAGCCGGCGCAGTGGCTCAAAGTCGTTCCGCTCTCAGCGTTCTACAGCGTGAGGTTAACGGCAGCCGACTCGGCGACGCTCACGAACTTCGGCGCCGAGAACGGCGACGACCTCGGATTCAACAGTGACACGAGCGAAGCGATGGTGCGCGCGGCAGCCCGTCCGGGCAACTACGGACTGCTGATGGCGATGCATGTGACCGGCAAGGAAATCGTGAACTGGACGTGGCAGTCGTTTTGGTGGTCGCCCAATCCGCGGGACAAACAGTTCGGCGCCGACCGCCCGAAATTCATCGGCGCTCCGTGGAACAACTACAATATGACCGTCGCGTACTCGATGCTGACCCCGAAGCAGGCGCCGAACATTGCGTTCAATCCGTATCTCGAAACCAGTTTATCCGGCACCGTACCGACTCAGGGTGGTGACTCACTGCCGTGGACCGGAATCAGCACCAACTGCATGAGCTGCCATCGGCGCGCGGCACGTGGCGTCTATCCGGACAGTTTCATTGTGCCGCTCTATGGTCCCGCAGCAAACGTCAGCGCCGGTGACTCGGTGATTTTCAATGTGCGACTCGGGGCGGGAACGCAGCGCGTTCCGACTGTGAAAACGGACTTCCTCTGGTCGGTGGCGATTCGTTCCACCACGCCGACGATGAAAGTATTGAAGCCCGCAAAGCCGGCCGCGGCGCGGTTGAAAATTTCACATTCTCCGTAGCGTGTGTGTGGCAACATCCTCGTTCGGACAGGTCGCCACTCCGGAACTCCGATCGGCGCACGCGGAAAATCAATCGAGACGTATCCTGACGCATCCGTCGACCTTCTGCCCGACGGCGAACAGGATCCAGTTGTCGCTCAACCGCGCGTAGTCGCCCCACTGGAGATCGGCCGGCGCACCACACGGCCGGGCGTGACGTGCGTCCACATGATCCAACGCCGTGAACGCCCGCTTCCTTGACAGCCAGCATTAACGACCGTTCTTTTCCCCGCCCCCACCTCTCGGAAAAAGTCGATGCGCATCATCGCGCTGCTCGCAGTTCTCACGATCGCCGTGTCACCTGCGGCTGCCCAAGCCCCAACCCATCCGCTCGACGACCTCTCGGCTCGCGAGCACTGGGCGGTCTACGATGCGTTGGTCGCGTCCGGGAAGACGGACACGACGACCCGCTATCTGTATATGGGTCTGCACGAACCACCGAAAGCCGAAGTCCTGTCCTGGCGTTCCGGCCGCCCTTTCCGTCGTGAGGCGCTCGTCCACCTCACGCAGAATCAGCGCGGCTACGAGGCGCTCGTGGACATCACCGGCAAGAAACTCCTGAACTGGAAGGAGATTCCGAATCGCCAGTACATGACGAGTGTCAGCGAGGGCAATCACGCCGACGGGCTCGCGATGAAGGACCCGAAAGTTCGTGACGCGCTGAAGGCGCGAGGGGTGACCGACTTCACACACGTCTCGTGCGGCCCCGCCAATCACGGATACTTTGACTTGCCGGAAGAACGTGGGCACCGAGTGGTCCATCTCACCTGCGATGACGCGCGCAATCGCGTCTCCGGATACGCCGAATCATTTGGTGGTCTCGTGGTCGCCGTGGATCTCACGGACAACAAGGTGCTACGGGTGGTGGACACCGGAGTGCAACCGTCGACCGGTCCCTTCGGTGACCACGACGCGGAGGCCGTGGGCTCCACGCGAGAGACGAAGAATCCTGTCTCGATGGTACAGCCGAACGGCCCCTCGTTCATGCTCAATGGTCACGAAGTGAGCTGGCAGAACTGGAAGTTCCACTTCCGCGTCGATCAGCGCCGCGGGATCGTGCTCTCGCTGGTGAAGTACACCGACGAGGGGAAGGATCGCTCGATCATGTACCAAGGCTCCCTCTCCGAACTCTTCGTGCCCTATATGGATCCAACGGATCCGTGGAATTATCAGGGCTACTTCGACCTCGGCACGTACCCGTCGAGCTTCGGCGGGATCGCGAGTTCGCTCGAGCCCATCGTCGAGTGCCCGGCCAATGGGGTGCTCTTCAACTCGTTCGTCGTCACGGAAAAGGGCCGCCCCCGTGAACGCGTGCGCACCGCCTGTCTCTTCGAGCGCTCCGCTGGCGACGTGGCCTGGCGTCACGCCCGTGATGCGACGGCCACCATCGAGACGCGCACCAAACGCGATCTCGTGCTCCGGATGTACATGAACGCCGGCAACTACGACTACTTGTTCGACTGGGTCTTCCAGCAGGACGGGACGCTCAAAGTGAACCTCGGCGCAACTGGCATGGACCAGATGAAGGGCATCAGCGGCAAGGGGAATGAGGAGGAGTACGGACGCATGATCGCTTCCAAACTCATCGCCGTAAACCACAGCCACTTCTTCAACTTCCGCCTCGACCTCGATGTGGACGGCACACAAAACTCACTCGTCGTCGACAAGCTGCAGACCACGCGCCTTCCGGACGACAACCCGCGCCGCAGTATCTGGACGGTGAAGTCCACAGAGGCTAAGACCGAGAGCGAGGCCCAGCGCATGTCCGCGATGAGCGCGCCCGAGGTCTGGCGCATCATCAACCCGAACGTGAAAGGTGCCTACGGAGCTTCGGTGGGCTACGAGATCGAGGCACACGGCGCCATGACGTTGATGAGCCCCGATGATTACATGCAGCGTCGGGCCGGCTTCACTGATCACACGCTCTGGGTCACGCCCTACCATCAGGACGAACTCTTCGCTGGCGGTGACTACCCGTCGCTCAGCACCGAAGGGGCGGGCCTTCCCGCGTGGACCAAGGGGAATCGCGCGATCGCCAACACCGATGTCGTGGCGTGGCTGACCATGGGCTTTCACCATATTCCGCGGCCTGAGGACTACCCGGTCATGCCGGTGGCCTGGCATAGTTTCGAGATCCGCCCTGTCGGCTTCTTCAAGCGCAACCCGAGTATCGATCTGCCGAAGCAGCCGTAGCGCTAACGTGCGATTGGCCACGGTGAGTCCGAGGCGCGGGGCGTCGTGGCCAGCTCCGCTCAGTCTCACGACCGTGGCCACGGGCGCCTATTTCGGGCGCGCCACGACATTGATACTCGCGCCCGGCCTTAATCTCGATCCGCCGGCCGAAGCGAGCACTCGGCCCCGCAAGTCGTACAGGCGATACCCCGCGCCGCCCAACAACGACTCCAGTGCGTCGGCGCTTTCCCCGCGCTCGATGTGACCGTACGGAGCGAGCTCGGTGAGAATCGTTGGTCTCTGCTCCTGCAGAAGGCGAACGCCACCGCGCAGTATCGCGGGCTCATTTCCATCGACATCGAGCTTGATGAACGCGACGGTCGGGCAGCCAAGTTCTTCCCACGCGCTATCGAGCGTCTCGCACTTGGCGCCGCGTGTCGATGCGGGGACGCCGAGGTGCAGCGGATGGGTGTCCGGCACGGCGGCGCGACTGTCCACCGGCCAACTCGCGTAGATGGGGTGGGCCGGAAGTCGCCCGTCGACGTCGCACAAAAAGGATTGGCGCGCCACGATGCGGCATGCGAGGGTTGGGTTGAGCTTGAGATTCTCGCCGAGCTTTGCATAGGCGGCGTCTGTCGCCTCGAACGCCACGACGTGCCCACGAGGGCCAACGGCACGCGCCAGCGGAAGCGTGTGTGCACCGATGTTCGCGCCGATGTCAAACACGGTGTTGCCAGGACGGACGATACGGCGGTAGGCCCTGATCGTCGACCGCTCGAAGCCGCCGAGCAAATAGATCGCGAGGTCGATTCCTTCGCGCAGATCGAGATCCCAGAGGATGCCGTTCCTGCGAACGCGAACCGAGGTGCTCTTTCCGAGCAGGCGTCGCGGCGCCATGACCAACCGATGGAGTTGTCGCGCGAGAGCAATCTTGGTGCGCGTGGGTATCGAAGGAATTTCGGTCATCCGGTCTAACCCTCACCCCCGCCCAAGCCGAATTCGAAAAAACCCGATCGCGGACATTCGGAGCAACATCCATCCATGCCGAAAGCGGCTGATGTTGGTGCTGCCGTAGGTCCGGTCGCGATAACGGATTGGCACATCAACTATTCCAAGGCCGAGCACCGCCGCCGGAAAGAGCAGTTCAAAATCTCCAAATGGATCGAAATCACCGAACTCCTCGCGCCACGCTCGGCACCGCTCCCAGTCGGCGCGCGATATCAGCTTCGTCCCGCACAGGGAGTCACCCACCGGCGCATCGAGCACGTAGTTCAGCGCTTTGGCGAACGCGACATTTCCGAGACGATTCAGAAACCGCATCGCACTCCCCTCCATCTGATACAGCAGGCGATTCCCGTTGATAAAATCACCAAGCCCGCGGCAGTACGCCTCATAGAATCGCGGGAGCAGTTCGGGTGGCATCGTCAGGTCGGCGTCCAAAATGGTCAGCACGTCGCCGGTCGCTACCGAGAAGCCGAGCCGCACGGCATCGCCTTTCCCGCTGCCGGACTGCTGCAATACGCGGAGCTGCGCCGGACCCGCGTACGATGTGCGCACGCGCTCGATCTCATCCCACGTACCGTCGGTCGAGTGCCCCTCGACGAAAATGACTTCGACCGCTGCGTCGAAAACCGGAAGTCGTTCGAGCGCGGCGGCGATATTGCCGCGCTCGTTCCGCGCCGGAATTACGATCGAGAGCGACGGGGGCACGGTCGACGGTCGAACCGGGCGCAGCGTGATGACACCGGCCATCGAACTCCGCCGGATCAACGGAATGGCCGGCATGATCCAATTTACGAGCGAGCCGAGGCCGAGAAGACGCCACGGCGAGTACGCGACCGGACGGTACCGCACGAGTTCGAAGCCGGCCAGTTGCGCGAGGCTCTTCAATGCGCTGAGCGTGAGAAACGTCGTCGGCACCGCCGCACGGCGGATGCCGAGTCGGCCCGCGATCCGGTACACCCACTCGAGATACGAGTTGTACACGACCGCGATAATGCGGTCGTGTCGCGTCATCGCGCGGCCGAATTCGCGCAGCAACGCCTCGATGTCGTCGCTGTAGTTCAGCGTTCCGTTTAGCACGAACGCCACCGGGTGCTGCGCTGCAGGCGCCGTACGAGCGACGGAACGTCGGTGCTTCATCGCATCGGCGATCAGCTCGAATAACAACGGATTCTGCGGTGCCGGCGACGAGCCGTCGCGTACTTCACCAAAGTGGCGCGCAATCGTCGCGATTTCTTTCGCGATCAGCCCGTACGTGTACCGGCGCCAACTCATTGACGGAACCTCTCGGTGCCGAGCGCTGACACGAAGGTACTGGCCACGGCCAAGGGATCAGGCGTCGGGGCCGGCGACCGAGCGCCGGAGAAACAGATCAGCGCGTGTGTCCCAAGCAGTTTCGCGGGCTTCGCGCACAGCGGCGTTTCACTCGCCTGCCATCGAATCCCGTACGTACCGAAATGCAAATCGGCGTTCACGAACGGTGCCCCGAACTGCGACACAGTGATCGCGTCCGCACCGGTGTCGCGGGCCAGCGTCGCCAGCTGAGCACGATGCAGGCGTTCGACGAACAGTTGAGCGCCGAGCGATGTCGCGCTCACCATCACGATGTTGACGGTCATCACGGCGGCGAGCGCTCGGCTGCTCCATCGGCGAAGATCATCGAGCAACAGTGCGGGAAGGCATGCGAGCCAAAGCTGCGGCGCGTATCGCGCATAGCCGCCGGCGGGAACGGCAAGTCCCGAGAGTATCAGGAGCAGCGTCACGCCGAGCAAAAGCTGCGCGCGCGGCGCCCCACGAGCGGCGGCCGCGGCGAGAATGAGCAAAGCCGTCACCAGCGCGGCGCTGAACCAGGGCCCCCAGCCGCCGAGCCGCGTGTCGACCGTGACAAATGCGGCGATTTCGCGCGCGCGAATCGTGAATGGAAGCTTGAGCGTCGGCGGCGCCGCGTCATCGGCCGTGGACTCCGCAAAGATCGATGTCGCGAGCTGAACAGGCGCGGAACGTCGGGTGAAGGCGCTATCTCGCCAGACGAGCGCGACGACCGGCACCGCCCCGGCACCGGCACCGGGAAAGGCGGGATGGCCATGATGCACGATGTTGGTGACGTACGGGTTGAGCCCTTCGATGAGTGCAAGCGTCGCGGCGAACGCACCAACCACCAGTGCCCCGCGCAAACGCTGAGGAGCGCGCAGGCCGATGATCGCAACCGCGACGACGGCTGTGATCGCGGCGTATACGCCACCGGTGAATTTGAGATTGACCAGAAACGCGGCCATCAAGACGAGCGCAGGCGCGAAGAGCTGGGCATCGGACCGCAACCAGAGTACGAGCAGGGCGATGACCATCACAAGCGCGCTGATCACGAGGCCGTCAACGTAAAACGACATCAGCTCGATCATCGCGACCGGGCTCGCTGCCGATAGCGCGGCGATCATCACTGCGGCGCGCGAACGCACTCCGATACTCTCGAGCGCCGCCCACGCGAGGAGAAATGCACTCGCGAGCATTACAAGCCCGATCCCCTTCGCGCCCTCGAGCGAGCCAGTGGCCTGGAAGAGCATCGCTTCGACGACCCACGCCGACTTGGGGAGCGTCTCGATGAACACGCCATTCGGGAGCGCCGTGACGTTCTGCGCGTGCCACACGGGGTTCCAGCCGCCGGCGAGGAGGCGCACGGCGGACTGATGATATGTCTGCCCGTCGAACGACAAATCGAAGACCAGCGACGCGCACTCGAGCGACGCGACGACGATCGCCGCCGCAACACCAATCGATCGTGCTGCGTCGCGCGGTGTGCCGAGCCTCGGCCAGAGCCAGACGATGGCGCATAGCATGGAGACGACGAGTGTGATCGGCGAAAGCGGAATAGTGAGCGCGAGAGAAAGCGCGCCAGCAGCAGCGACCGCACCGATCCAGAGGGCAAGTACTGCACCGACGCGGGCGGCCATTCTAATGCGCCTCGCGCGCATTGCTGATCGCGCTTGGTTCCCCGCCGAAGAACACCGTCCGATCGCCATATCCAAGCCGAAATTCCAGCGCCCGCGAACGAGCCGGGTTCAACGGCACCCCGAACTCGAGCCGCACGGAATGCTTCGCCCCGGCGGGGATTGCTCCGATCAGCGCGACGCCGACGCCATATCGCCACGGCGTGGTAATGCCATAGGTCGCGTCGCCCGCGACGAGGCGGCCGGCCTGGAAGAGCCCCGCCACCGCGAGCTCAACCTTCGCCGACGGACTGGGAATCGTGTACCGATCCTCGAAACGCGCAATCGTCCGCTGACCGCCGCCGAAGTCCTGTGAGCGGTAGCCGATCAGACCATCGTCGTCGCGGAAGGTGAGTTGCATGGGCAGTCGCGTTCGCACGCCGCCGGCGAACTCCACGGCAAGCGATGTCACGTGCCCGACGGACGTCTTTCCGAACCATCCGACTCGACCGCTTCCGATGACGCCGGGGAGCGAGTTGTGCCCGGTGGAGACGCGCGTCTCCACCGCGGCGGACGCCTGGACCGCCGACACTTCGCTTCCGGCGGCACCAAACAACGACGCAACACCAATCCAGTCCCGCTTCTCGCGCGCCAGAACGTTGAGCGACGACAGTCCGACAATCGATGCGTTCCACCCCAGGCTCAGGTCCTGCGGCGCGCTCAGATAATCGAGCCCGCGCACCGGGAGAAAGCGTATTCTGCCATAACCGGCCGAGAATCCGAGCCGCGCCGACTCGAACGCTTGATAGCGCAACAGCAGCAGAGGGGCCGGCGTCGGTACGGGCCCGTTCTCGCGAATCGCGACGGTGCGGAGCGGATCCGCCAGCTCGCCGGCCGCGACAATGCCAACATTCGCGCCGCCGCGCGGATTCATCTCGCGCCGAGAGTAACTCGCACCCCAGTCGCGGCGCAGATAGTCGATCGACACATCGCGAAAACTCGGGTCGCGAAAGGTGATGAATCCACGGCTGTACCGCGCGCCCACCTGCCACGAGTCGCGCTGAAAATTCGTGAGAAACGGCCGCTCGAGACTGAGGCCACCGTAGCGCCAGAGCGGACGTGAGGCCAAGTACGACCGAAGCACGAGCGGCTGTCCGAAGGCCTGATAGTTCGTGTATTTGACGCCACCGCCGACATTGCCACCTCGACCGTATTCGACTGTCCCCGACAACGCGTGCGTGCCGCCGAATAAGTTGCCGATCCCGGCCTCGAAGCCGACGGGCACACCACTGATTCCCCAGGCGGCGAGAAAGAGGACATATTCGTCGATCGTTTCCACCCGAAGGCGTACCTCACCGTCGGCGACCCGTTCGGCGCGAATAACCGCGTCACTGATGAACGGCTGCGCGCGGAGGATTCGCTCGGACTCGGCGCGGCGCTGCTCGTCGCACACATCGCCGACGTGCAGCAGAAGATAGCGCGAGATGACCTCGGGGTTCGTCTGAGCTTGCAGTGAGCGCGCCGAGGCATTGACGAACGCCCCGAGTTTCCCGAGGCGGTCGGTGATGTCGCGCTGCAGGCCGGTGATCGCTACTCCGACGATGCGTTCGCCGGCACAGCGTTCGTCGTCTCGTGGCGGCGTGAGGCGCTGCGCGGCAGCCGGAAGTGGAACTAGTACGCCGAGGCACCCAACGAGCGTCGAGCAAAACGAGCGCAGAGCGGCGCACCGCCGGATTGCGCTCGAGCGTGAAATCACCATGTGTGAAATATACGGTGTGTCAGATCGTCGCGAGTTCGACAGTTGGCCGTCAAGCACCGCATCATGGGAGCGGACGGCTCGAACGGAGGAAGTCGACACGGGAGAAGGTTTTAATGGCGCGGCGCCAAGCGGTCCAGTGTCGGTCGCCGGGGAGATCTGGATTAGCTTGCCTCGCGTCGGAACGAGGCCCAACTTTGTCCCCGTGGACGCCCGAGTGCTCCGCTGTCATCGTAATCCTGCAAAGGGGAGAGTTCCTCGTGATCGTTATACGTCGACTGACCATTGCACTGCTCCTTCTCGCCGCTTTCACGAGCCGGGGGGACGCACAGCAATCGTCGATCGTACCCGCGAAGCACTCGGTATACGACTGGCTCTTCACGCAGCGAGTTTGGGGCCGACTGCCGACGTACGACATGGAAACGCGGCCGACATCGCGTGGAGTGATCCTCTCGCACCTCCGAACGCTTACGAAAGATTCTGCCGCGCTGTCGTGGACGGACCGCAGCCTGCTGCGCGACTTCCTCAATGAGTTCGACTTTGACCGGTTGCTGAAGAATGGCCTGTTGAGGTCGATCGACTTCGGAGATCTGCCGACGTCGGTGACCGCGGCTGTCCGCTCGCGGAAAGATCCGTACCTCTACGCCGGCCGTACAGCAGATTCGTCATTTGCTGGCGCGGTCTGGGCCAACCGAGGAGTCGGAACCGCCTATGATCGTGTCATCGGCGACCAATCCTATTATCTGGCATTCAAGTCGCGCGCGTGGCGCGCATTTTTCGACTCGAAAATTGGGCTAGGCGCAAGCGCTGAGTTGGAGAGCCACTCTGATGTCACCGGCGGTTCTCTGCAGCTGCTCGGACTCGACCCGAAACTTGACGGCGACTGGAAGTACCGACGAGCGCAAGGCGCGCTTGAGGTATGGCGTACGGATGCGTGGGTGTCATATGCGCGTCCCTACGTCACGGTTGACTACGGCACGGGCGCCGCCAACTACGGCCCGGCGGTTACCGACGCGATCCTGTTGCGGGCCGACGGGCCCGATATCACGCAACTTCGTGCACGTATTGGTACGAAGAAACTGAACTACCTATTTACTCACGCTTCGCTCGCAACGCCAGCACTTGCGTCCCTTGATACCTTCAGGGTGTACGATGGTCGGACGATCATCGCGCCCCAGCGCCTGCAGCGCTGGGTGGCAATGCATCGCCTGACGTGGAATCCGACACCGAAACTGACGCTGTCGGGCTACGAGATGGTTGTCTATAGCCAGCGAGGTGCCGATCCAAAATATCTGAACCCCGCATTCCCGTTCTTCGGAAACTTGAACCAGGACGATGCGGGAAACACCGACAACGGGTTCTACGGCGGCGATGTCATTATTCGCCCGCGCGCCGGCAGCGAGATCTTCGCCAGCCTGCTGATCGACGATATCTACGGAGGGAGCCTGCTACGCCTCCGCAACATCGGACGCTCGGACAGCACGCTCAAAACCGCCTTCTCGGTTGGGCTCAATCAGCGACTGCCGTGGGACCTACGTCTCGGACTAGGGTTCATTCATACGGACCCATGGACCTACACGCACTTCGACCATCTCGGCGCGTGGGAAGTCAACGGACGTCCACTCGGTGCGGCGATCGGACCGAACAGTGATGAGATCGCGATGCGCCTCACGCGGTGGTTCCCCTTTCGCACGCGCGTCGTGGTCGGCGCACGCCGTATCCGCAATGGCTTCAATCCCGTGGACTCGAAGGGCAAGACCACGAAGGATGTCGGCGGCGATCTGTTGACGGACAGCTCCCCGTTTGGCGTGTTCATGCAAGGCGCCGACGTTCAGGCCTACAATCGCTTCGAATTCGAACTCGAGTCCGAGCCGATCCGCGGCCTCAAGCTGATGTGGAAACGTTCCGCGGTTCATTCGTACCAAGGCACACGCGTTCCGTCGCATACCGGAACTGCGTTCTTCCGAATCAGCTACGGCTTCTAAGCCGCAGTCCGCGGTAAGCAGTGACGTTTCGCATTCGGCTCCTGCGCCCGTTCGGGCATCGAGAGATGGTGACAGCCCACGGCATCTTCTCAACGGCCTTCGCCGCTGCCGAAGCGGATGCATTGTTGTGTGAGTGGGATGTTTCTGATGAGCTGTTCACCTTCCCTGGCGCCGCCGCCTGGTACACCGCCGAGCCGCGGGAAAACCCGCATTTCGGGGTCCAGACGCGATCCTACTGGATGGACGCCATCACACGAGCGCGCCCCGGGCAGCTACTTTACCCCGCGCACCCCGATCAACAGTATCGGGTTCCCCACGTCACCCACGGTCTGGTAGATGGCCGCCCTGCCCGGTCCTACTACGATGGACCTAGACGCCCGAAAGCAGCCGCGGTGATCGGCAACGCTGGCGGACAGCGCAGCGATTGGTGGCCGGAGATCGAACTACGAAATCGCTTCGTATCTGACCGTGGCGTCGATGTCTACGGTCCTCGGTGGCTGTGGGGCCAGTTTCGTCCCCAACTCTTTTTTCGGAACCGAGCGGTACCCGGCTATCAGGGTGAGGCGGAAGAGGTCTATCTCGGCCGGGGCATAGGCGATCGGATACCGCGAAGCTCATGGCCCGTAAATACTGTGAAAGTTGGCCTTCTTTCGCGGTACCATGCCGCGATTTGCTTGGAGAACTCGGTCGAGCCGGAATACTTCAGCGAAAAGTTCGTCGATGGCGTGCTGGCTTGCTGCGTACCTATTTACCGTGCGCATCCGACGGTGCGAGACGGGATTCTTAGGGGCGCGCGATGGGTGGATCCGGCCGACTTCGGAATGTCCGTACGCCGCACGCTGACGTTCGCGTTGAAGCTGAACCGCCAGGAAGTCGCCGAACAGAATCGGGCGTGGTTCGAATCCGAAGCGGTTCAGGCCTCGGAGCAAACGCGCGTGTGGACGCGCATCGCTCAGATTCTCAAGAACCAGCCTTCGCAGGCGACGCGACGGTAGCGTTGCCGAACTGTGCGTCGTACAGACGTGCAAAACGGCCGCCCGTAAGGCGGAGCTGGTCCCACGTACCATGCTCGACCACGCGTCCGTCGTCCATGACAAGAATCATGTCCGCGTCGCGGATCGTCGTCAGCCGATGCGCGATGACAATCAGCGTGCGTCCGTCGGCGCGTTTTTGAATGGCGCGCGCCACACGCTGTTCGACCTCGCTGTCGAGCGCCGATGTCGCCTCGTCGAGAATCAAGATATCCGGATCGCGAAGCATCGCGCGTGCGAGCGCCACGCGTTGCCGCTGGCCGCCCGACAGGCGAACGCCGCGATCCCCGATGTTAGTATCGAAGCCATCCCGAAGCGTCGAGAAGAAGTCACCGAGGTCCACGTCGTCGAGCGCGGCGATCAGCTCGGCGTCGGGAATCGCTCGCTCAAGTCCGAACGTCAGGTTGTCGCGGAGCGATCGGTTGAGCAGCCACACGTCCTGACTCACCATGCCCATGCGCGCCTGAAGCGAACGCGTTGCGTACTCGCGAATATCGATGCCGTCGAGAAAGATCGTTCCGGCCGGACAATCATACAGTCGTGCGAGCAGATCCACGAGCGTCGTCTTTCCGGCGCCGGTTGTCCCGACGATCGCGGTCACTTTACCGGCGCCCATCGTGGCACTCACGCTCTCGAGCGCCACGCCGCGCTCGTCGTACCGAAAGGTGAGATTTCGAATCTCGATCCCCTCTCGCAGTCCGGTGAACGGCCGACTCCCCGATGGGACAATGAACTTTTCTTCGTCCGAGTACAGCCGCGCCAGTGCCCGCAACCGCGGCCACTCTTCGGCAATCTTCAGACGAAACATGCTCACGTACTTATAGTCCGGAAGCGCCTGCTGGACGATCAGGAGGAATGCGCCGAACGCGACCAGATTGCCGGGCGTGAAGCCACCAGTCACTGACATGACCACGCCCTGCACGACGAGTAGCGTCACGAGAATGATCGCCTCCTCGACCGGGTAGCGAAGGCTCGTCGTGCGATCCCAGCGAACTTCGACCTCCCGCAGCTCATCGAGCGCATCGGCGTAACTCGTCGCGACTTCCCGTTCCTGAGAGTTCACCTTGACGAGCGGAATGGAGCCCAGAATATCGAGAATGCGAGACCGGACCTTTCGGCGAGCGTCCATCGCCTGGACGGCGATGCGATCCACCCGCGTGTCGATGAATCGCAGAAACCAGCTGAGCACTGGAAGCGTCGCAGCGAAGGCCAGTGTAAGCGGAACGGACACGGCAATCATCACGCCGGCCTTGACCGCGAGGTTGATCACGTATCGAACGACCTCCTCCACTGCATTCAGCAATTCGATCGGGGAACTTGACCAGCTGAGTTCCGCGTCGACATGACCAATGGACTGGCGGTCAAAGTATTGTCGGCCAAAGCTGAGAACACGCGTAAACGTTTCCGCGGAAACAGCAATGCGATATCGCTCGCGGCGTGCCACGACGTACAGACCTCGCATGTACTCGACGCAAAGCTTCGCAATTCGCCCGAGGACGATGAGGCCGACCATGACGATGGTCAGGACGACGTTGCGCGAGACCACGCCGGGGAGGGACGCCGGCGCGAGGCGCGCAATCCAGCCAAACGCCCGAGACGTGGCGAGAAAGTCGAACGAGTTCTGGCCGACTGCTTTCGTCAAGGGAATCAGCAGCACGAACGAGCCAAACTCGAACGCGCCCGCGACAAGGACGAGGGCGAGCGGAATCGCGAGCTGCCATGGAGTCGCGCCTGCCACCCGCCAAAAGTGACGCAACACACCCCGCGGCGTCGGCTTCACCGAATCGTGCGCCGCTCCACCGGCGGCCCGCCGCAGGACGGCCGCGTGTTCTCCCACTATCCGCGCGGCGGACCAGCGACGCTGCGCCTCCCGCATGATGTCATCCGACCGGCTCGCCCACTGCTCGCGCTCCTCAATGAACGAACGCACGGCGCTCCGCAGCGCGTCCCGATTCATGGCCGTAACGTCAGCCGCAGGATTTGCAACCTGCGGCCATTCGAGCGTTGCCGGATCACCCCCGGGATTCGGCACGAGGATCCCGCGGCTGCTGTCGTCGCCGATGAGCTCGCGGGACCCTCCGCACTCGCTCAGGATCACTGGCCGGCCCAGCCACAGCGCCTCGGTCGCCGCAAGACTCCAGCCTTCGAAGAACGCGTTGGACACGTACGCATCAGCGGCGGAAAGGGCGAGTCCTGGGTCGGCGGTAAATGGAAGAATGCGCACCGCGCCGCTCCCCAGAAGGGCTCCCGCGCGGGCCTCGACTTCACACGCGTAGGCCGCGTCCTCCTCCCGGCGCCCCACGAGCAGAAGTTTGATGCGCTGATCCTCGTCCTGCAGCTCGGCGAATGCGTCAACGAGACCCACGAGATTCTTCTGGATACAGAACCGTCCAACGTGCACGAAGACGATGTCATCGGCACCGAGACCCAACTGTTTCCGCGCCTGCTGCATCGGCACGCCGAGAACGCGACTCCCGTCAGCGGCGTTTGGGATCACCACGACGGCGCGCGCGGCGCTGGCGCGGCGGTAGTACCGCGCCGCGATCTCGCTGACCGCGACAATCGCCGTCGTGTACTCGCATTTTGCTCGTTCGTCGGCCCATTCCTGCCGTGAGAACCAGACATGCATGTCTTGCACCGTCTCGACGACCGGCGCAAACGACGCGAACGTCTTGACGACCTGCAGCGACGAATGAACAGATGAGATGACGTCCGGTTGCGTCGCTTTCGCCCACGCGCGCCACTTTCGCGGTGAACCGTCCGCGACGCTCACGCGGATTCCGGCAAGTCGCAGGCGGTCAGCCACGAGGCCGCCGCGGTGCGTGCAAAGAACGGAAACTTCCACGCCGTGTCGAGGCAACTCGGCGGCGAGCATCGCCACGGCCTCTTCTGTGCCGCCCGACTCGAGCGATGGCACAACGAGACCGCAACGCAGCGCGGGAGGCCCTTCGGCTCTGTACAAAGCGGCGGCGAAGCTCCGGCTGCTCATTCAGCGAATGCTGGTGCGGAAGGCGAGTACTCCGCGCACCGGGAGGACCCTTCCATTCTAGATGCCGGGGGAGACCTGAGCAATACGCTTCGGCTCCTTCGGCTCGTACGTTCGAGCTCCCGGTCCGCGCGCTGGCGAAGTCCCCGCGAGTCTATTAACCTGCGACGCTCATGACAATCCGATCAGTATCGCCCACGCTTCCGCATCAGCGGACCAGACCCACGAGCCGTTGAGTCCGTCGCAGGCCGCCGCAGTCGTTCTGGCCTCCGTGCTTAGCATCTGGATGCTCCTCTACTGTTGGGTGAATTACAACTCGTGGCTGATGTGGCTCGCATGGCGGCATCGGCGCACCGGGCCGACTCGGCCTCCAACTCCGGAAAGCCTTCCGCGCGTGACGGTCCAGCTCCCGGTCTTCAACGAAGAGGCCGTAGTCATCCGCCTGCTTGAGTCCGTTGGCAAGCTCAACTGGCCCGCCGAGCTGCTCGAGATCCAGCTGCTCGACGATTCGACCGACCGCACACCTGAACTTGCGGCACCCGTCATTGCTCGGCTCCGCACGAACGGACTCGCGGTGTCGCACCTCCGGCGCACCGTGCGCGACGGGTACAAGGCCGGCGCACTCCGCGATGCGCTGCCTGCCGCCACAGGCGAGTTCATCCTCATACTCGACGCCGACTTCGTTCCGGAACCGAGTCTTCTGCATCGGCTCATTCCGTGGTTCTCCGAACCGAGCATCGCGATGGTCCAAGGCCGCTGGGGCCGACTCGAGCCTCCAGTCTCGCTGATCGAACGAAGCGCGGGCTTTTGGATCGACCGTCACTTCGAGATCGAACAGCTGGCGCGCAGCCGCTCAGAACAGTTCTTCCACTTCAACGGATCCGGCGGAGTCTGGCGCCGAACGGCTATCGACGACGCGGGGGGATGGTCGGCCGATACGCTCGCCGAAGACCTCGATCTGTCGTTCCGCGCCTGGCAGCGCGGATGGAAATTCGTCTTCGACTTCGACGCGCTGGTGCCGGCCGAGATCCCAGCCAGCGTGGCCGCGCTGCGCGTCCAGCAGGGACGATGGGCTCGCGGCGCGTTTCAGGTGGCACGTAAATCGATTCCCCGCCTCGGCAGTGCGTCGTGGCGCGATCGGATCGCGGTATCGCTTCACCTGACAGGATACACGTTTCCAATCCTGATGCTCGGCCTGGCACTGACCGCTGGCGCCGCAGCCTGGGCGCGCCAGTATCACCCGCTCCTCGGCTTTCTCGCCGTCGATATGCCGATGATCGGATTCCTCATTGGCTTGGTCGCGCAGACCGGATGGCAGACGTGGCGTTCCGGTCCGCGTCGCGGATGGCTCGAGATTGAAGCAGCAGCGGTCGGGATTGGAATGGCGCCGCTGGTCTTCAAGGCCGGGTACTCCGGGCTCCGCACCTACGGCGGCGTCTTTCAGCGGACTCCGAAGTCGACTCGCGCCGCGGGCCAAGCCCCGGCGATCGTTTTTCTCGAAGCCGCGCTCGGAATCGGATGCCTCGGCAACGCGGCGTGGGCGTTCTCACTCGGCGCTCCCTGGATCGCCGCTCTCCCGCTGATGGCCGGCGTCGGACTGCTCGTATTCGCCTGGCGAACGGTCTCGCCGTGAGTGTTACACCTCGCAGGGAAGTCTCGCGCCGGAAGCTGAAGGAGTTCGTCGTCGGTGTGAACCATCGCGAGCCGTGGCACAACAAACGCTACGTCACGACCTTCGAGGCCGCGTGGCCCGCACTACGGAAGGCGCAGCGAATTCTCGATGTCGGCGGACGATCGCCCTTCACGGAGATGCTCGAGACGTTCACCGACGCTTCCATCACCTGCGACAGCTACGACCTGCGCGAGCGTTTTCCCTACGACGACGCATCATTCGACGTCGTGTTCTGCCTCGAAGTCATCGAACACCTGAAAGATCGTGACAGCGCGGACATCGGGGAGTTAAGCACATTCACCTTTTCCGGCGTCCGCAACTGCCTCACCGAAATGCATCGGGTGCTCAAACCGGGGGGACTCCTCGTGGTCAGCACTCCGAACGTCTGCGGCTACCGCTCGCTGCGGAACGTGCTCGATCACCGACACCCCTTCGACTTCGCGCTACACAACCGCGAACTCGCGGTCATCGACGTGCGGCGGCTGTTGGTGGAATCGGCGTTTGATATCGAGCGGCTCACGACGTTCGACGCCTGGAAAAACATCGGCGAGAACTGGTCGCGATTTCGGATGTTGCTTATGCTGGTGCTTTTTGGACACAGCACCCGCCATCGGCACGACGATATTCTCGCCCTCGCACGACGTCCATCGGCGTGATTCCACGTCTCGGCTAACGCATGCGCCGGCGCTCTGTGTGAACCACGAATAAGAGGCCTGTCCCCTCATCCCCTACACGGCCCTCAGCAATTCCCCGTCTTGCAAAGCTCCCTCCCCAGCATAGGTTCCAGAAATCGGCCCCTATCTATAGAAGAGGAACGCACCTGTGCGGCCAACCGACGTTTCCGACCCGCGACACTACCATAAAGTCGTGGACTGCCAATGGGCCTGTCCGGCCCATACCAACGTCCCCGAATACCTGCGCCTCATCGCTCAGGGACGGTACACCGATTCCTACATGCTCAATCGGGAATCCAACGTCTTCCCGGGAATCCTCGGGCGGACCTGCGATCGCCCCTGTGAGCCGGCCTGCCGACGCGGTCGAGTAGACGGAAAGCCGGTCGCGATCTGCCGACTGAAACGGGTCGCCGCCGACCTCCGCGACGACGTCACCGAACTGCTCCCCAAAGCGCCAACCGTCAAAAACGGAAAACGGATCGCGTTGATCGGCGCTGGACCATCGTCCCTCACGGTCGCCAACGACCTGCTCCCACTCGGCTACGACGTCACGATCTTCGAAAAACATTCGCAGGCCGGTGGCCTGATGCGCTTCAATATCCCGGCCTTCCGTCTCCCGGCATCAGTCCTCGACGACGAAACAGGCTACATCATCGACATGGGCGCGACGGTGAAGTACAACACGCCGGTCGAATCGATGAAAGCGCTCCTCGCCGAGGGCTACGACGCAGTCTACGTCGGCTCCGGCGCGCCAAAAGGTAAAGAGCTCGACATCCCGGGGCGCTGGGACGCGAAAGACCACATCCATATTGGCATCGAATGGCTGGGCTCGGTGCATTTCGGACACATCGAAGAAATCGGCAAGCGCGTGCTGATCATCGGCGTTGGCAACACGGCGATGGACTGTTGCCGCACCTCCAAACGGCTCGGCGCAACCGACGTCAAAGTCGTCGCCCGCCGCTCGCGTAAATTCTTCAAAGCCTCGCCGTGGGAGCTCGAGGACGCCGAAGAAGAAAAAGTCGAGATTCTCGAAAACCACGCGCCGAAGCGTTTCGTCATCGAAAACGGGAAGCTGGTCGGTTTGGAATTCGAACAGCTCGAATGGTCCGAGTCCAACGGCAAGCA
>JAYVPN010000092.1:0-6808 GCA_043757365.1 Gemmatimonadota bacterium
GGGCGCGGCGTTCGCGGAACAACCGACGGGCACGACGTGGCCGTCGGCGCGCATCGCTACATCGCCGAGCAGTATCCGGCGGCGGCCGACGCGGTCACGGCGCTTCGAGACGCCGGCGACGGACTACGCGCCTTCATCGCCATCGACGGTGTCGCTGTCGGCACGATCGTCTACGCTGACGTGACACGGCGAGGGCTCGTCCCGTTCTTCGCCCGGCTGAAATCCCTCGGTGTCGCCCGCACGGTGCTGCTCTCCGGCGATCATCAACGAAATGTCTCGGCGCTCGCGGCATCGCTCGGTATTACCGAGGCCTACGGCGATCTGCTGCCGGACGATAAAGTGCTGCGCGTCGGCGAACTACGGCGCGCCGGACACCGGGTACTCATGACGGGCGACGGTACGAACGACGCGCCAGCGCTCGCCGCGGCGACGGTCGGCATCGCCCTCGCCGCGAACGGCGGCGGTGTGACGGCCGAAGCGGCCGACATTGTTATCCTCACCGACGATCTGTCGCGCGTTGCCGACGTGATCGAGATCGGGGCGCGCGCGACGGCGATCGCGAAGCAGAGTATCGGCTGGGGGCTGGGGCTCAGCGCCGCGGCGATGCTCGTGGCGGCGGCAGGGTTTATTCCGCCGACGTTCGGTGCGCTCCTGCAAGAAGTGATCGACGTCGCGGTGATCCTGAACGCACTGCGCGCGGGCCGAGCGGCCGGCGCGCCTGTGTAACAACCCCGAACGCGGCGATCAGTGACGAGCGATCGAGATCGTACCGGCGGCCGCGTCGTAGGTCGTAGCGAACGAGACAAGATTGGAGGTCTGTTGACCCCCGATCCACATGCCCGAGGCGTTGAACCGCGCGCCGTGATTGGGACAAGTGAAACTGCCGTTAGTGATCCCGATCGTGGTGCCCTGATGCGGGCAGACCATCGAGAATGCGGCGAAGCTCGAGGTCCCAGTGCGAACGAGTGCCGTTGGCGCGCCGCTGGAGTCGACACGGGCGATGCCGCCGACCGTCGAGAGCGCTGAGAAATCCGTCAGCTTCACAGTCAGCGCTCCGCCGGTGCTAAGGTTGCCTCCGTTGCCATTGACCGACGGCGCGGTGGAACCGCTACAGGCCTCGAGTACGACCGCGACTGCGGCGAGTGTCGCTGCGCTCACAAAAGCGCGACGTGAAACGCCCGATCCGGCACAACTCGCGCACGACGGCGCGTCCTGCGGCACAGCGTCTGTCATTAATCTCTGCGAATGGGTGACCACATCATGATGTAGCTGACGAGCGCCGTCGCAGCAGAGAGCTCGGCGGCCGTGCGGTGGCGGTCGCGGACCTTGTAGTCGTATCGTCCGCTGCTGCCGATCGAGGCGGTGTAGGCGAAACCCGCGTCGGCCGCGAGCATCAGCGCCGCGTGCACGGTGCGCCAGGTGCGTCCTTTCACCTGATGGCGCGTTTCCCACCAATTGAGAGTTCCCGTGACGGTGTTGACGACGAAGAGCGTGCCGAGCGCGTAGGCGACTGCCCTGTGCGTGTCGCGAAGCCCCTGGGTCGCGGTCCCCTTGTTCTCGGCGTCGTAGAGACGCTGGCCGACGATTGCCTGCGCGCCGAAAATTGGCAGCGTGGCATAGCTCGCCCAGCGGTGAATGGTCAGGCGGGTGTCATACGCGTCGGAGAGAACGGTCGCTCTGGCGCGCGGCGTTCCGGTATCGGCGGGGACCATCGCTCGTGCGCCGACCGGCGCGGCGATGGGCGCCATCGACTTTGCTGCAAGTGAGTCCGCGTCCGGCGAGATGAGCGCGGCGGCGAGGGCGAGTTGGAGAAGCATCAGACGGCTCCGGAGTGGGGAAAACCACACCGGCAACCTCGCGCCGGCTGCGGTCTTCCGCCAGTGTAACCCGCGACGCCGACGGATTGTTCCGTCCCGATCGCTAGTCCGGCAGTCGCTCGCCGCGCGTCTCAATGGCGAGCGGAATTATGAGGATGCCGATGCCGAACGCGACCGCCGTCCACGCCACCGGCGTACCCAGCGATCCGAACTTCAGTACTGCCGCCGCCAGCAGGAAATTCACCCCCGCGCCAATGAATCGGCCGATTGATGTCGAAAAGGCGAAAGCCGTGGCGCGGACGCGGGTCTCGTATTGCTCCGGCAGCCACAAGCTGAACATCGCGAAGTTCCCGCCGGCGAAGCCGAGGAAAAAGAGCGAGATGATGAACGGCACGAGTCCGTTCTCGAGATAGAACGCCCAGCCGAACGCGACGGGAATCGTGATCATCATGCCGGCGAAGTACAGGGCGAGCGTGCGCTTACGTCCCCATCGTTCGGCGAGGGGCGGGAGGCAGAGGCAACCGAGAATCGTGCCGAGGGAAAGCAACCCCGTTCCAATGGAAACCATGCGCGCCGCGGCGGGGGCATCCATACCGGCCTTTTTCGCGAGCGCCGTAATCGCCGCCGGCTCGTACACCGCGCCGGCCCAGAGTCCGATGATCGCGACGGTGAGGAGCAACGAGTTTACGATCGTACGCGAGCGATAGCGCAGCGAGAAAATCTCGCGCAGTGGATGGGCGCGCTTGGCTTCCGATTCGTGCGCCTTCCAGCGCGCCGGCTCTTTCACTTTCATAAATGTCGTGACGGCGATGACGACCGGCGCGAGCCCGCAGAGGAACATCGCGCGCCAGCCGTAGTGCGCACCGATCGTATAGTTGAGGGCGGCGGCGACGAAGAAGCCGAAGTAGTAGCCCGTCTGCAAATATCCGGCGCCCATCCGTCGGCGATCTTCCGGCCACGCCTCGGCGACGTACGTACCGGCCATCGCCCATTCGCCGCCGACGCCGATGCCGGCGAGCAAACGAAACGCTCCGAGCTGATACACATTCTGCGAGAACGCCGCGACTCCGGTGAAGATCGCGTACATCAGGATCGTCGCGACGAGCGCTTTGGTGCGGCCGAAGCGATCGGCGATCGGACCCCAGAGAAATGAAAGCCCCCAGCCGACGAGAAAAAGCGCGAAGAGTACCGATCCGGTAAAGCCGACGTTCTTCGTCGTCGCCTCGATCCCAGATTTCGGCAGCAGCTCCGTGAGCGCCGGCGCCATCACGAGCGCGTAGATCACTGAGTCCATGCCGTCGAGCATCCACCCCGACCAGGCGGCCCAGAAGCCGATGATCTGCTGACGATTGAGCGGCGTGCGAATCGCAGTCGAGACGACAGCGGTCACGGGGGGCTCCATTTTGGAAGAAGGTGGCGTTGAACCTTACCCAGCGCGGTACGCGGGAGCGTATCGACGCGAACGTAGCCGCGCGGAATCTTGAACGAAGCGAGCTGCGATCGCAGCGCTGCATCGATCGTTGCTGCGTCAATCTCGACGTCGGTGACGAGATACGCGACCGGCACTTCGCCGCGCACGGGATCCGATTGTCCGACGACCGCGGCTTCACGAATTCCTGCGATCTCGATCAGCGTCTCTTCGATTTCGCGCGGATAAATATTGAAGCCGCCGGAGATGATCAGGTCACTCTGGCGCCCTTGCAGTGTGAAGTAGCCGTCCGCCGAGCGTACGCCGATGTCGCCGGTGCGAAACCAGCCGTCGGTGAAGGCGGCGCGCGTGGCATCGTCGCGACGCCAGTAGCCGGCGCAGACGTTCGGCCCGCGCACGAGCAGCTCGCCGGCTTCGCCGTCGGGGAGCGTCGTACCCGATGCGTCAGCGATGCGCACGGAGACGCCGGGGAGCGGAACGCCAATCGTACCGGCGCGTCGTTCGCCGCCGTACGGATTGCTGATGTTCATGAGCGTCTCGGTCATGCCGTAGCGCTCAAGAATCGTGTGGCTGAACTTCGTGCGGAACTCTTCGAGCACGTGGGCCGGGAGCGGCGCGGAGCCGCTGACGAACAGTCGCATCGTCGCGCCGATCACCGCGGCTCGGTGCGCATCCGATGCGAGCAGTCGCACGTACATCGTCGGCACGCCGAAGAACACGGTCGGCCGATATGCCTCGAACACATCGAGTGCAGTCGCGTGCTCGAACCGCTCGAGCAGTCGCATGTGGCAACCGCTGGCGAGCCAGCAGTGAATGGCGTTGCCGAGTCCGTGGACATGAAAGAGCGGGAGTGTGCAGAGCAGGCGGTCGGCCGCGGTGAACTGCCACGAAGCAACGAGGATCGCCGCGTTCGCTGCGAAGTTGTGATGCGTGAGAATCGCGCCCTTCGAGGCGCCGGTCGTGCCTGAGGTGTAGACGAGTGCCGCGGGATCGTCACCGGTCGCGTGGTATGCCGGACGGTCGGAGGAGAGGTCGGCGGCATCAACAGAGAGTCCGGTCACCAGCCACACGACGCTGGCGTCGCCGAGATGTAGCGCGAGATCGGCGGTGGTCACCACCGCGCGCGGCTCGGCGTCGCCAAGGATGTGCCGGATCTCGCGCTCGCGATAGAGCACGTTCACCGGGACGAAGATCACACCGAGTTTGAGGCAGGCGAGGTAGATATCAACGAACTCGACGCAGTTCGTGAGGAAGACGGCGAGCCGGTCGCCGGGGATAAGTCCGCGCGATGCGAGGGCGTGCGCCATCCGGTTGCTGCGGTCTTCGAGGTCGCCGAATGTCAGCGCGAGCGGCGCGGCGCTATCGGGGGCGAACTCGAGCGCGACGGTGTCGCGGCGGGCGAGCAGGGAGGCATCGAGGAGAGGGAGCAAACTCATCGGGAGAAACTAGTCGGTCGGGAGGGGGTTCGGCGAGACCGAATCAATACGCCCGCCGAACTGACGCGACTGCGCCGCGGCGTCCTCGACGCCTAGGTTGGTGCGGCCTCCGGCGCCGCGGAAGTCCGGCAGCGCCCGATAAATGTCGCAAGCTTCGCGCGGTCGAGCGCGCCGTTCGTCCGGACACCGCTGCACAAATCCACGCCCCACGGCGCGACGGTGCGGAGCGCCGATTCGATATTGTCCGCGTTCAGTCCGCCGGCGAGATAAACAGGAACCTTCGCCTGACGGCAGATCGACGCGCTGAGCGTCCAGTCGTGGGTGCGGCCGGTGCCGCCAAGTTCTTTCACCGCACGCGACGGCCGACCGGAGTCCAGCACCAGCGCGTCGACGTGCTCAGCAATTGCGAGACTCTCGTCGACTGACACTGTATCGGTCACATGCACGACCTGCACGATCGAGACGCCAGGCATTGCATCGCGCAATTCGTCGTAGCGCCCATCGAGCAGCGAGTCGCACAGTTGCACCGTATTCGTTCCGCAGCGGGCGTGCTGCTCGACGATATCCTCGACTCGCTGACGTGACGTGAGGAGAAAGGTTGCGACAGGCGGACGGACGGTCGCAGCAATCGACGCGATGCGCACATCATCGATCACGCCCGGCCCGCTCGGCATCGCCGACACGAGCCCGAGCGCGTTCGCGCCGGCGTCGACGGCGAGCATCGCTTCGTCAATGCTGCTGATGCAACAAATTTTCACGCGGATCATACCGGTAAGATATTGTCTGCGGAAAGGCGTGTGCGACGATGGTGCAGAAACGCTCAAGCGTGTGTGAGAGTCGTCACAGTACGATTAAGGCACGACGCCTGGAATCGTCGGATACGTGATTCCAAGCTGCTTCAAATACGTTTCGTACTTCGTCGGATCGTAGTAGAACTTCCGCATCTCGTCGCGGTACTTCGCCATCTTCTCGGCGTTAAGCCAGATTGCGGGTTGATCGCTCGGCGCCATCAACGGCTTGTACTTCACGGTCTTCGTCTGGACATTCGTGAAATAGTCCTTCGCGTCGCTGACGAGCTGCTTCTGCATTATGAGATCGAGCAGTGTCATCGCCTGCACTTTGGCACCTGCGACGACGCCCTTGTGGGCGATCGGCGTCGCCATCGCGATGCCGTCGGCCCAGTTGTGGCCCGGCGTACCGGGAATGTTCGCGGGATAGTAGAGCGTCACGGATGGGACGGTCCAGGTGATGTCGCCGATGTCGTCGCTGCCGGTTCCGCTGCTTGCCGCCGCGGCCTGCTCAGGGGTGCGAAGCGGCGGTATCGTCATCTTCAGGCCGGTCTCTTTCGCGCCCATCATCCGCTGCACGCCCTTGGCCATCACCTGATCGTTGCCATCCCACGCGGGCATTCCGACGCGCACGGCGTTGTCGTGCATCGCGATCGCGATCGGCTTGTTGAAGTGTGGACGCCAGGCACTACCGATGACCATCACCGTGTCGAGCTGCGTGAAGGTCTGCGCGGCGGCGGCGCGAGCCATGATCTTCGCGTCTTCATACATCTTCGTGACTTTATCGTAGTCGCGCTCGCGGAAATAGAACCAGATGCTCGCCGTGCTTGGCACGACGTTCGGCTGGTCGCCGCCGTCGGGAATGATGTAGTGCGAGCGCTGCGAGAGCTCCATGTGCTCGCGATGGAATTCCCATGACTGCCCGAACATCATCACGGCGTCGAGCGCACTGCGACCGCGCCACGGAGCGCCCGCGGCGTGCGCGCTCGCACCCTGAAACTTGAAGAGCGCCGAGATCAGTGAGAGCGCGGACTCATCACCGTACGAGATGCCGAACTCGTCGCTGACGTGAGCGAAGAGATTGGCGTCGACATCCTTGAAAAGTCCGGCCCGCACATAAAACGCCTTGCTGCCGAGCTGTTCTTCGGCGACGCCGGGCCAGAGCATGATTGTGCCGCCGAGTTTCTCGCGGATCATGATCTCTTTCACGGCGATTGCGGCGATGATTGTGAGCGGCATGCCGCTGTTATGTCCTTCGCCATGACCTGGGGCGCCGTTCACCATCCGGTCGTGACCGGCGATGCCGGGCTTCTGGTTCGCCTGCGGAATGCCGTCGAT
>JAYVPN010000093.1:0-6752 GCA_043757365.1 Gemmatimonadota bacterium
ACAGCACGTATGCCGGCACCATTGGCACGATGGGCACGAACTACAAGGCGTCATCCGGCGTGACCGTTGTGCTGAATACCGTCACGGCGACCGGCTGGAGCGCGACGTCGACCCACGCGTCGACCGCGAAGACCTGCGCGATCTCGCTCGGTGGCGGCGCCACGAACGAAGGCGAGCCGGTCTGCCAGTAATCGTGACCGCGGCCTGACGAACTCGACGGCGGGCCGGGCGATCATCGCCCGGCCCGCTTTCTCTTAACCTTCCCCCATGCTCGCACTCGTCGTTCTCGCACTCGTCGTCCTCGCCGCCGTCGTCGGCGCTTGGGCGGCGCGCGGTTCGATCGTTCGCGAGCGTGACGCGCTCGCGGCAAAGCTCCTCGCCGCGGAAGAGGATCGCGCCCAAGCCGAGCGGCTCGCGAGCAGCGGGCGCGTCGCCGCCGGGCTCGCCCACGAGCTGGGCAATCCGCTGTGCGCGATCGCGAATTACAGCTACTCGCTCGAGAACAAAGTCGCACCCGACGCGCGCCCGCTCCTCACGTCGCTCCGCCGCGAAGTCGCGCGCATCGAACGTTTGATGGAAGGTTTCATCGCCCACACCGCGCCGCGGACGGCCGAACCGCAATCCGACGTCAACGTCTCCCTGCGCGAAACCCTCTCGTTCCTCGGCGATCAGGGCGTCTTTCGGCATATCGTCGTCAACGAAAATCTCGATGAGTCTCCGCTTCCCGTCAGCGCGTCGACGGTCCAGCTCGAACAGCTCTTTGCCAACCTCCTTCTGAATGCCGCCGACGCGATGCCAGGAGGCGGCGCCCTCTGCCTCTGGAATCGGCGCGAGGTCGCCGACGTAGTGCTGGATTCCGACCGTCGCCGGTCGGCCGACGTCAGGCGGCGATCCGATCCGTCGGAGCGCATGGTGATCGACGACCCCGGGCAGCGACGCACCGGATGGCTCGCGGTGCACTCGAGGCGCGAGGTTGTGAAGATCGTCGTCGCCGACAGCGGACACGGCGTCCAGCGCGGTGATGAGGAACGGATCTTCGAACCCTTCGTAACGACGAAAGGCGCCGGTAAGGGGATTGGACTGGGCCTCGCGATCGTCCGGCGGATGGTCGACGAACTCGACGGACTGATCTGGGTGCAGCGCTCACGCGAAGGCGGCGCCGCCTTCCACGTCATCCTTCCCGTACAGCGGCTCGCGACGAATCGCTGATCGCCGCACCTGATCGGTGGCGCAGCTGGTGAATGCCGCACCCACGTTGCGCGCATGCCAAGCGCTCACCGCACCGCCTTCACGCTCGTCGAGATCATCGTCGCGCTCACGCTCCTCGCCGTCGGGGCCGCCGGCCTGGCCTCGGCGCTGACGGCCGATAAGAAACTGCGCGACGCGGCGCAGGCCCGCACGCGAATGGCCGCGCAGCTCCGCCTGCGCCTCGGCGCGATCGCCGCGACGCGATGCACGAGTGATACCAGCGGCGTCGCGCAGGAGTGGTGGGGCGACGAACGCTGGCGCGCCACCGGCACCGGTGGTCGCGCCCATCTCATCGACTCGCTCATTCCCTCGCGGCCGCTGCTCGCCGTTCGGACGCTCGCGCTCGACACCGAGGTCGCCTGTCTCCGATGAGACACCGTCGTGGATCCTCGCTCGCCGAACTCATCGTCGCCTTCACGATGCTGACGCTGCTCTCAGCGCTCGCCGCCACGGCGCTCGTCGGCGCCGAGCGGCGCATGCGGTCGGCGAACGCATCATCGGCGGCCGAGCGGGCGGTGCGGGAGGGCGCGGCCGTCCTCTTGTCGGAGTTGGCCGGCGCCGATTCGATCGTCGCGCGTGGCGACACGGCGGTGGACTATCTCGGACTCGTCGGCGTCTCGGTGCTCTGCGTGGCGGCCGATAGCGCGCTGGTCGTTCCGCCGTCGGTTGCTTCGAACGTGCCGCCCTTCAGCGTTTGGCGCGCCTCGCCGTCGGCGGGTGATGTCGTGGCACTGTTCGATCCGGCCGCCGCGCGCTGGCGGTATAGTCGCGTCGATTCCGTCGCGTCGCGGAGCGACGGCGCCGGCTGCACGCCATCGTCCGGGCTGCTGTCGGCCGCCGATAGCGTCGCGCGGCGGCCGGTCACGCGATTCGTCCTCGACGCGCAGCTTCCTGCGGGTTTGCCGGTCGGCGCGCCGATTCGTGTGATGCGTCGCGCGCGATGGGCACTCTATCGCGGCGGCGATGGCCGATGGGCCCTCGGCTTGCGCGCCTGCGACCCGCTCGCCGGCTGCGGAACGGCGCAACCGGCGAGCGGGCCCTACGCCTCGGCGCGGGACTCGGGCTTCAACGTGCGCCTCGACAGCGCCGCGCTGACCCTGCGGCTTCGCGCACCACGTTCTTCCGCAGCGGTCACCGAACGGACGGTGCGGATTGCGCGGCGGAATCGTGACCGCTGAGCAGTCCCGTCGCCGTCGCAGGGAAGGCGTGGCCCTCCCGCTCGCGCTTTTTGCCTTGCTGACGCTCGCGCTCTTGATTTCCCTGCTGCTCGACGCGGCGATGCAGGAATACCGAAGCTCCGGCGGCGATGTTGCTTCGGTACGCGCGTCCGCGGCCGCGGAGCGAGGGCTCGCGCTCTGGCTTTCCGGGCCGGTGGACAGTGCGGTTGCCGCACTTCCCCGCGGCGGTCTCACCGCGACAGCCCTACCAGGTCCCGATAGCGTCGCGCTGGTCGTCCAGTCGCTCGGCGGCGCGCTCGCGCGGCTGACGGTATCGGCCCGCGTCTGGTCGGACGGTGTCCGGGCCGACGCCGGAGCCGTCGCGCTGGTGCGGTTTGAGTTGGACACGACCGTGGCGCCAGCGTTGTTTCGTCCCCACCCCCTCCCCGGGTGGTGGTGGACGCCGAATCCGTAAGGATTCGGTCAAAACGCCCCCCGAAGCGGTGGAGGGCGCCCTTAACCTGTTACTTCGCACCCTTCCCACTCGTGTCTTGGTGACAGCCCCTCCCTCGCAAGCCCCGAGGCAGAGGGGTAAGTCCACTAAGTGCAAGCAAGGATTGGGTGTAGCGGTACAGATTCCATTGACACGTCTCGTGGCGACCAGCCAACTTTGGCGCCCCGACAACTATATAGAAAAAAGTTCGGATTCAGGTTCATCGGTTTGTTGCGGGATCGCCGCACGGACCTTTCTCGCCCACCGGGCCGGCAATAGCACATGGCACTCTTCGGTCGCAAGAAGACAACCGTTGGACTCGATATCGGTTCCGGCCTCATCAAAGTGGCCGTGATCGATCATACGAATCCGATGGAACCTGAACTCGTCAAAGTCGCGATCACGCCGCTGCTCGCGGACGCGATCGTCGAAGGCGAGATCATGGATCCGGGGATCGTCGCCGAAGCGATTACGCAGTGCCTCGCGCTGGCTGGTGTGACGACGAAGGATGTCGTGACGGCCGTCGGCGGGCGCGACGTCATCATCAAGAAGATCCAGATCGAGCGCGTGAAGGAACAGCAGGCGCGCGAGCTGATGCGATGGGAAGCCGAGCAGCACGTGCCGTTCGACATGGAGTCGGTCGAGCTCGATTTTCAGATTCTCGATCCCGACGGCGACGGCATGGAGATGAACGTGCTCCTCGTCGCCGCGAAGCGCGAACTGATCGAAGCGAAGCTGCGCGTGCTGACGGAAGCGGGACTGACGCCGTCGGCGGTGGATGTCGACGCCTTCGCGCTCCACAACGCGTTCGAAGCGAACTATCCCGAGGCAATGAGCGGTGTCGTCGCGCTCGTGAACATCGGTCACGAAGTCACGAACATCAACATTCTCGATGAAGGCGTGCCGATCCTGACGCGTGACATCACCGTCGGAACGCGCCGCTTTCGCGAAGACCTGCAGCGCGAGCGTGGCCTCGGTCCCGATGAAGCGGCGGCGCTCATTCAGGGCTATGATCGGTCGCCGCATCTCGACGCGGTGATCGAAGGACGTGGCGAGGAAATCGCCGTTGGTATCGAACGTGCGGCCGCGTTCCTCGCGAGTTCGTCGCGCTCGGCCGGCGCGTTGCGCGCCGTGTATCTCTGCGGTGGCGGTTCGCGGATTCCCGGGCTTGCCGACGCGCTCGGTACGCGGCTTCGCATGCAGGTCGAACTGGCGAATCCGTTGGCCAACCTCCGCGTCCGTGACGGCGCTCTTGAGTCGCTCGTCACTGACGACGTGGCTCCCTTGTTGATGCTTCCAATCGGACTGGCCCTGCGCCAGCCCGCTTGACCGCTCTTTCCACGCTCACGCCAAAAAAGACGGTCACCAGCGAACGATGATTGAAATCAATCTTCTGCCGGGCGCACGCAAGCAAAAGCGATCGAAGTCGAGCAACCTCGACTTCGGCGCGATGCTTGGCAATCTGTCGACGCGCTTTCGCGATCCGTATCTCATCGGGGCCGTCGCCAGTACCGTCGTCGCGATTCTCATCGTCGGCGGCATGTTCTGGTGGCAGAGCCGCCGTGTCGGCGAGCTCACGGCGCGCGAACAGGTCGCCGTACAGGACTCGACGCGTTACGCAGCGGTGATCGCACAACGACAGCTCGCCGAGGCGCAGCGCGACTCGGTCGTGCGTCAAATCAATATCATCAAATCGATCGACGGTACGCGCTACACGTGGCCGCATATTCTCGAGGAAGTGAGCCGCGCGCTGCCGCCGTATACCTGGCTGAAGTCGATGCAGCAGACGAGCGCCGTCAGTCAGCTTTCGCCGGAAGTCGAAGCCGGCGTCGGCGACGGGTCGTCGAAGGGGCGGTCGAAGATGGCGACCGAAGCCGACAGCGCCGCGAACGCCGCGGGAACACTGTCCTTCCGCATCATCGGTCAAACGGTCGATATCCAGGCACTCACGCGCTTTATGAAGCAGCTCGAAGCGTCACCGTGGATTGAAGGCGTACAGTTGGTGCGCACCGACATGATCCTCGTGCAGCCGGCGAACAAGGAAGCGACGGAGTTCACGCTCGATATGAAGCTCCAGAAGCCGGACTCGGCGATCATCCGCCGGGTTCCGCTCTCGATTGCGGTGAGGTAACGGTGGCTATCGGACCGACCAACCAGCGGGACCAGATTCTGACCGCCGTCGCGATTCTCGCGTTCGGTCTCGTCGGCGCGTACTGGTATTTCGTATACGATCCGAAGACGGCCGATGTCGACAAGCTGTCGTCCCACGTCGACTCGCTCGACAGGGCGAATCAACAGGCCAAGTCGCAGCTCGCCAAGGGCAGCGTTGCGGCGATCCGCGCCGAAGCCGCCGCGTACCGCGAAAATCTCGATCTGATGCGCACCCTCGTGCCCGCTGGCAACGAAGTGCCGGCGCTGCTCGAGCAGGTGTCGACGGCCGCGCGCCGCGCGAAGCTCGACATCGCGGGGGTCGAACCGGAGCCGCTGATCGAGGGAGAAATGTTCGACACGTACCGCTACAAGGTGAAACTCAACGGGTCGTACCATCAAGTCGGCGAAGTGCTGTCGAATATCGGATCGATGAACCGGATCGTGGCGCCGCTGAATCTCGCACTCAACCTCAGCGCGAGCGCGCGCGGCTCGAACACCAATAAGCAGATGCTGTCGGCCGTCTTTGAAATTCAGACATACGTCGTTCGGACCACGCCGCGCGTGAAGCCCAAGAAGGACAAGCCGAAGCCCTCCGGTGAGGCCGAAGCGGCCGCGAAGCCGGCGAAGGGGGGCGCGTGATGCGCCGTCTCGTCGTCGCGGTCATAACGGTCGTCGCCGCTGCGTCGAGCGCCGCCGCGCAAATGCCAATCGGTCCTTCGATCAAGGGGCCGATCGAAGCGGCGAAAAAAGCCGCTGGCGCTACGAGCGCACAGGCCGGCACCGTGAACAAGCTCGGCGCAAGCATCGACGCCAGCGGTCAGCGTCCGGCAGAAGCCGCCGCGACCGCTGCGAAGACGGCGCCGTCGCCGTCGGCCGTGCGTGCGCAGGCACAGTCCGTGCTCCAGACGCAGCGCGATTCGTCGGTCACGGCGAACAAGAAAGGGGCCGTCGCCGGCGCAAAAGGATCGATGACGTTTTATCGCGAGTCGTACACGTACGCAGCCGACGGACGCCGCGATCCCTTCGTCTCGCTGATGGCGACTGGCGAAGTGCGGCCGCTCCTCGCCGACCTCGTGCTCGTCGGCGTGATCTATGATGGCGCGGGGCGCAATTCGGTGGCCTCGCTGATTGACGGTTCGACGAACGAGTCGTACCGGGTGAAGGTCGGCAATGTCCTCGGACGCATGAAGGTCGTGAAGATCGGTCCGCAGGAAATCACGCTCGATATCGATGAATTCGGTTTTAGTCGTCAGGAGACGCTCCTGATCGACCATACGCGGAAAGCCGGCGCGACGCCGGGAAGGAGACCGTAATGACGCGAGTCTGGAAGGGAGCCGCAGTTGCGGCCGTCCTGTTGCTGGCCACTGGGTCAAGCCGCGCTTCGGCGGCGGCAATCAGGCACGGTCAGCCGGCGAACACCGTCACGGCGCTGAGCGTCGTACCTGGATCCGGCCGGGCCGATGTCGTCATCGCGATTGATGGCAATATCGATCTCGTCGATTTTACCCTCGATGCCGGCAAGCGCATCGTGGTCGACATGAAGGGCGCGACGCTCGGCGTCCCCGCGCGCTTGTATGACAAAGTGTCCCGCGGCGGAATCACGAATATCCGCGTCGCCCAGAACAAGGCCGACGTGGTGCGGATCGTGCTCGAGCTCGACTCGCCGCGCGAATACACCGTCGCTCGCGGCGAACACGATATTC
>JAYVPN010000094.1:0-25180 GCA_043757365.1 Gemmatimonadota bacterium
CGGGCCCGCCAACTCCGCCAGGGCCGAAAGGCAGCAACGGTACGTGGTGTCTCGCCTCGCTTCGTCAGGCCTGGAGCACTGTCGCGGGAGTCGTTGCCCGGCTGATTTCAGCCGGAGCGCCGACCCCGCGATTTTTATTTCCGCCTTCGTGCCTCGCGCCCTAACCGCCGCGCCGCCGAGTCGCTAATTTCAAGGCAATGTCGCTCGCCCTCGCCCGCAAATACCGTCCGAAGAAATTCAGCGAAGTCGCCGTGCAGTCGCACGTCGCGACCACGTTGCGCAACGCGATCGCGAGCGACCGCATCGCCCACGCGTATCTTTTGTGCGGTCCGCGCGGCACCGGCAAGACGACACTCGCCCGCGTCCTCGCGATGGCGCTCAACTGCGAGAACAAGTCGGCCGATCACGAGCCGTGTGGCGTCTGCGCCTCGTGCACGCGCATCTGGGCGGGGTCGGCGTCGCTCGACGTCGTCGAGATCGACGCCGCATCGAACCGCGGCGTCGACGATGCCCGCGACTTGCGTGAACGCGCGATGTACGCGCCGAGCGGTGAGGATCATCACAAGGTCTACATCATCGACGAAGCGCACATGCTCACGCGCGAGGCGTGGAACGCGCTCCTGAAGATTCTCGAAGAGCCGCCGCCGCGGGTTGTCTTCGTCTTCGCGACGACCGAGCCGCAGAAGATCGCCCAGGCCGCCGCGCCGGTGCTCTCGCGCGTCCAGCGGTTCGACCTCAAGCGCATCGGTCCGGCCGATGTGCGCACGCGGCTTGCCGACGTGCTCAAGCAGGAAAACATTCCGATCGAGTCCGACGCGCTCGGGATGCTCGCCCGCGCAGCCGATGGCTCGATGCGCGACGCGCTTTCGCTCACCGATCAGGTCCTTTCGCTTGGCGCCGGGTCTGTCACCGCCGACCGCGTCCGCGAAGCGCTCGGCCTCGTGCATGAAGACGAGTACCTCGCACTCCTCGACGTCATCGCCGACCGCCGCGCCGGCGACGTCTTCGCGAGCGTCGGCCGCCTCGCCGATTTTGGTGTGGACTTCGGCCTCCTGCTCAGTGGCATCGCCGATATTCTCCGCGCCCAGCTCGCTATCTCGCTCGGAGGCACGCTCCCGGATCTCAGCGATCAGATGAAGGCGGCGCTCCTCGAGCGAAAAGACAAACTCGCGAGCGGCGATCTGCTCCGCATGCTGACGCTGCTGGTGGAAATCGAACCGCACTTCCGCCGCAGTGGGCAGCAGCAGCTCCTCTTCGAAACGCTGATGGTCCGCTTCGCGCTGCTCGACCGCACGATGGATATTCAGGATGTCCTCCGCGGCATGGGCTCAACGCCGACCGGCGGCGGCGGGACGAAAAGGGAAGCCCCAGGCATAGCCCCGTCGCGCGGGAACCCAACAACGCCTCGGATGCTCGCGGATTCCGGTCTGAGTGCCCCGTTACAATCCGCGAGCATCCGAGGCGTCGTTGAGTCCCCGCGCGTCCGGGAACAGCTCGCCACCGAAGCACTCTCGGCCCGGCTCGATTCCCCGCCGCCGCGCGTTCAGCCGCCGGCCGCGCGGACCGCACCTTCGAAGAACGCTCTCGCTGACTCGGCACCCGCCAAAACCAAACGCCAGCCCCTCGACATCAATCGCCTCTCCGAACACTGGGACGACGTCATCGAATCGGTCCGCACAAGCGGCCGCGGCCTGCTTGCGAGCACCCTCGCCGAGGCGACGCCGATCGCGGTGAATGCCGGTGGCGCGGTGTTGATTGGAGTTAGCAGCGAGGCGCTCGCCCAGGCCCTCGAAATGGGGGCCGATTCGATCGTTCAGGCCCTCGGCACCGTCTTCGATGGCGCCACGAAGCTCGTCGTAAAGCTCGCCGGGGAGGCCAAAACCGGTCGTCTGACCGCCGAGGATGTGATCGCCAATCGGGTTGCGATGCTCCGCAAACGCGATCCCGTGCTCGACGCCGCCATCGACGCGTTGGATTTGAGACTGCTCGACTAGTAGTCCCTAAGTAGTTCGCGCCGGACGATCGCCTTGCGGGGGTCGGCGGTGGCGACCTAAGTTTCTCGGGTTATTACACTTGGCATATCAGGACTGATTGTGGATATCCTCGGTTTGATGAAGCAGGCGACGGAGATGCAGTCGAGGATGACGCAGATGCAGGAAGATCTCGCGCGCATCACTGTCATCGGCTCGGCCGGTGGCGGAATGGTCACGGCCGAAGCGGACGGCAAGGGCGCCGTGCGCCGCATCAAGATTGATCCCAAAGTGGTGAATGCAGCGGACGTCGAGATGCTCGAAGATCTCGTGACGGCCGCGGTGAGTGATTCGCAGAAGAAAGCGGCCGATGCCGCCAGCGCCGAGATGGGCAAGCTCACTGGGGGGCTCAATCTGCCATTCCCCCTCAAGCTTCCGTTTTAGCGTGTCGGCCATCGACGAGCTGGTGACGGAGCTGTCGCGCCTCCCGACGATCGGTCGGAAGTCGGCGTTGCGGCTCACCTATCACCTGCTCAAGCAGCCGCCGGAGCAGAGCAAGCGATTAGCGGCGGTGTTGGCGACGCTGACGGAACGGGTGCGGACGTGCGAGCGGTGTTTCAATCTCACCGAGGCCCCGGTCTGCGGCATCTGCGCCGATCCGCGGCGCGATGCGGGGCTGATTTGCGTTGTGGAAGAGGCCAGTGACATTGCCGCCGTCGAGCGGACGGCGGCGTACCGCGGGATGTACCACGTGCTCGGCGGGCGCCTGTCGCCACTCGATGGCGTGGGCCCGGACGACCTGACCGTTGCCGAGCTGGTGGCGCGGGTGGCGGCCGGGGGGGTGCGGGAGGTAATCGTCGCCACGAACCCGAAGCTCGAAGGTGAGGCGACCGCGCTGTATGTTCAGGAGCAGCTCGGTGGCCAAAATGTTATCGTCTCGCGGATTGCGCGAGGCATGCCGGTGGGTGGAGATCTCGAGTACGCCGACGGCGTGACGATCGCGCAAGCGATCAGCGCTCGCCGGGCGATGCAGTAGAACCCTTTTTTCGGATCGGCCGAGAATGAGTAGTGGGTCCGCCAGCTGGTCGTTCACCGAAGAAGACTTCGGCTCGATCACGCACACGCTCCAGAAATTTCTCTTCGACAGCAACGCCCGTTGCGCGCTCCTCGTGGACCGCAGCGGACAGCTCGTCGCGACCGTCGGCGAGCAGCCGACGTTCGATCCGACCGCCTTCGCGACGCTGACGGCTGCTGACTTCAGCGCCAACGATCAGCTCGCGAGACTCATTGGTGAAACCGACTTCAACTCGCTCTTTCATCAGGGCGAGAAGGAGTCGATGTATCTCGCGGACGTCGCGCGCCGGGTGATTCTCGTGGCGCTCTTCGACAACCGCACGACGCTCGGCCTTGTCCGACTCAAGATGAAGGAAACCGTGTCCGATCTGACGAAGTTGTTTGAGCAGGTGTTTTCGCGTCCCGCGCCATCGGCGGATTCGCCGGGGCTGCTCTCCGGCGCGGAAGACGAAATCGACAAACTGTTCGGTTAAGGAGAAACAGACATGTCGATGATCAACTACGCCTCGCGCGAGATCAACTGCAAAATCGTCTACTACGGCTCCGGCCTCGGCGGGAAGACGACGAACCTCGAGCATATCTACGGCAAGGTGAAGCCGGACACGCGCGGCAAGCTCATTTCGCTCGCGACGGAAACGGAACGCACGCTGTTCTTCGATTTTCTGCCGGTCGATCTCGGAACGATTCGTGGCTTCAAGACGCGTTTCCATCTCTATACCGTACCGGGCCAGGTGTACTACAACGCCTCGCGCAAACTCATTCTGAAAGGCGTCGACGGCATCGTATTCGTCGCCGACTCGCAGATCGAGCGTATGGAAGCGAATCAGGAAGCGATGCAGAACTTGTACGACAACATGGCTGAGTACGGCTACGATCTGACGAAGATGCCGTTCATCGTCCAGTACAATAAGCGCGATCTTCCGAACGCCGCGCCGCTCGCGGAGCTGCAGGCGCAGCTCAATCCGGGGTGGGAAGTGGTCGATCCAGCGCGTCAGCGTGTGATGCCCGATCCGTACCACGCCGGCGAGAATCTCGTCGAGCAGTTGCCCACCGGTGAGTGGGTTGAGCACGCGACGTATTTCGAAGCGGTGGCCGTGACCGGCGATGGCGTGTTCGACACGCTCAAGGCGGTCAGTAAGATGGTGCTGAAGCAGCTCGCGTGATGCCGGCCGGCAGCACGACCGCCGTGGCGAAAAAGCCGAGTTCGTTCAACCTGCCGAACACGATTTCGGCCGCCCGTATTCTGATTTCGCCATTGATTGCGCTTCTGCCGTTCGAGGTGTCGCCGATGTGGCGCGCCGTCGCGTTCGTGCTGTATTTGATCAGCGCGATCTCCGATTACTGGGACGGCTGGATCGCGCGGACGCGCGGTCTCGTGACGGATCTGGGCAAGGCGCTCGATCCGCTCGCCGACAAACTGTTGCTCGTCGCGACGTTCATCCCGATGCTCGTGTTGCAGGGCGCGCCGGACGACGCGGGATCGCGCTGGCTCGTTTCACTGCTGAATATCAAGCCCGGAATCGCCGCCGGTTTTCCGTTCATCACGAATTTCGGGGCGGTGACGCTCTCGTGGTGGGTCGTCGCACTGGTACTCGGGCGCGAGGCATTCATGACGATTTTCCGTGAAGCGGCGAACCGCAAAGGCGTCGTGATTGCGGCGATCGGGCCGGCGAAGTGGAAGGCTGGTATGCAGTATGTGTGGGTCGGCGCGGCCTATTTCTGGTTTGCCGCGCTGACGATGGCCGGCAACAAGGGATGGTCGGGGCCGTGGTGGAACTTCCTTATGCTCCTCATTGGGTGGATCGGCGTCATCACCATGGTCGTCGCGGTGGCGCTCACGATGTATTCCCTCTGGCTGTATCTGCAGCGCTACGGCTCGCTCGTCTTCTCGTCCGTGCGCGCCAAGTAGGCCCCAATGAACGTCGAAATCGTCACGATCGGCGATGAACTGCTGCTCGGCTTCACGATCGATACCAACGGCGCGCATCTCGCACGTGAACTTGCGCAGCGAGGGATCGCCGTCGTGCGTCGTGCCTCGTGCGGCGATAGCGCAGAGTCGATTGCCGAAGCCGTGAAGGACGCGCTCAACCGCACGGGCGCGGTGATCACGACTGGCGGGCTTGGGCCGACCTCGGATGATCTCACGAAAGATTCCATCGCTGCAATATTCGGACGCGAGATGTTTCTCGACGAATCGATCGTCGAGGGATTGAAACAGCTCTGGAAATCACGCGGCTGGCCGGGCGAACTGCCAAAAGCGAATCTTCAACAGGCGACGATACCGGATGGCGCGACGATTCTTACGAACCGTCACGGATCGGCGCCGGGCATTTGGCTCGAGGACGAACGCGGGCGATGGGTCGCGATGCTCCCGGGCGTTCCCCGTGAAATGCGCGGGATGCTCGCCGATGAACTGCTGCCGATTCTCGAGAAGCGCGCTGCGGGAACGATCGATGCAGAGCGTAAGACGATCGGCTCGCGCACGCTTCGCACTACCGGAATGGGCGAATCGATGATCGCCGACAAGCTCGGGGCGCTCGCGAAAAATCCGAAAGGGGTTTCGCTCGCCTATTTGCCGGCGTGGGAGGGGACGGACCTGCGGCTCACGTCGCGCGATCGCACGGCGGCCGAGGCGGCGGTTGCGATCGAGCAGGCCGCCGACGCGCTGCGTGCCGTACTCGGACCAATCATATACGGCGAAGGGAAAGACGATCTTGCGGCGGCGGTGCTTGCACTGCTCCGCGCGCACAAGATGACCGTCGCGGTCGCGGAGAGCTGCACCGGTGGACTGCTCGGCGCGCGGATCACCGAGATCCCGGGATCGAGCGATGTAATGCTCGGCGGAATTATTGCCTATGCGAACGACGTGAAGGAACAGCAGCTTGGCGTGCTGAAGGCGACGATGGTCGAGCACGGCGCGGTCAGCGAACAGACGGTGCGTGAGATGGCGACCGGTGTGCGCAAGCGGTTTGGCGCGAACATCGGGATCGCGATCAGTGGGGTGGCCGGCCCGGGGGGCGGATCGCCGGAAAAGCCCGTCGGGACGGTCTGTTTTGGGCTCGACGTGAACGGCGAGGTGACCTCGGTCCGCAGCTCGATGGTCGGCGACCGGACGGAGATACGCCAGCGGGCGGCCCAGGCGGCGCTCAATGCCATCCGGCGGTTCGTCGAGGTTCAGTAACAGGCCAAAGGGCTTTCCGACCCGCGGCTGACCGAAACGACCGCCGTTTTCGCCCGTAGTGACCGTAAAAGCCGTTACAGTGCGCCGAACTCTGGCATTCTGGCAGATTTCGCGCGGCACGACCGTTGCACCTTCGCCCCATACAGGACGAACTTCAATACAGGCCAATGACTGACTCGACTGAAAATACCAACGCTGCAGGGCAAGAGATCGAAGAGGGCGTCTTTACCGCCCCCGTGAGCGATCCTGTCTCGGCGGAGTCCGCTGAGCCGGCGCCGATCAACGATCTCGAGAAGCAGCTCGCCGACTCGAAGGACAAATATCTTCGCCTCGCCGCCGAGTACGACAACTTCCGCAAGCGCTCGGTGCGCGAGCGGCAAGAAGCCGAGCAGAAGGGAATGGGCAACTTGATTCGCGGCATTCTCGACGCGCTCGACGATCTCGGGCGGTTCGCGCACGTCGATCCGGAAACAGTCGATTCGAAGACCGTCGTGACCGGCGCCGAGATGGTGGAGAAGAAGCTCCTCAAGTCGCTTGCCGGTCACGGCCTCGAGGTCATCGATCCGCTCGACCATCCGTTCAATCCGGCGATCCACGAAGCGATCACGACGGTTCCGGCAGTCTCCGAAGAAGAAGATCATTGCGTGGCGCAGGTTTTTCAGGTGGGCTACGTCTTTAACGGGATTCTGTTGCGTCCGGCTCGCGTCGTCGTGAAGCAGTGGAACGGTTGAATACGTTGACCGCGGTAAGCCGTGCGGAGCGCGCGTAATGGCGCAAAAAGATTTCTACCAGGTACTCGGCGTCAGCGCTTCCGCGACCAAGGAAGAGCTGAAGAAGCAGTACCGCCGTCTCGCGAAAGAGCACCATCCCGACTCGAACAAGAGCGATCCAAAAGCCGCCGAGCGGTTTAAGGAGATCTCTGAGGCGTACACCATTCTTGGCGATGAGAAGAAGCGTGCGCAGTACGACGAGATGCGGCGACTCGGCGCGTTTGACGGTGGGTACGGACCGCGCAGTGGCGCGCGTCCGCGGTCGCGTGCGAGCAGTGCGCCGCAGCCAGGTGCCGGTGGACAGCAGGGGTATGACTTCGATGTCGGCGGGCTCGGTGGGCTCGGCGATTTGTTCAGTTCCATGTTCGGCGCCGGTGGCGGGCGGCAGCAGCGCGCGGCGGGGCCGGAGCAGGGGCAGAGCGTTGAAACGACGCTGGTGATTCCATTTCGTACCGCGGCGACGGGCGGCAAGGTGCCGGTCGAGCTCGAAGTGAATGAAGAGTGCGTGACGTGCAATGGATCGGGCGCGGCCAACGGGGCGAAGATTCAGACGTGTCCCGAGTGTGGCGGTCGCGGGACGATTTCATTTGGTCAGGGCGGCTTCGCGGTGAACCGTCCGTGCCCGATGTGCTTGGGCAAAGGACAGGTACCGACGGAGAAGTGCCCGACGTGCAACGGCGCCGGCGAGCAGCGCAGCAAGAAGAAGGTGATCATCACCGTTCCTTCAGGTGTTGATACCGGATCGAAGATTCGGTTGAAGGGTCAGGGCGGGCGTGGACTGCGTGGCGGGCCCGCCGGCGACATTCTGATCACGTTCGAGGTGCGCGTCGACGAGCACTGGGAGCGCGACGGGCTCGATCTGATTCGTCATGCGAGCGTGAACATCGCGCAGGCGACGCTTGGCTCGAAGGTGAGCGTCGGGACGATCGATGAGAAAACGGTTTCAATAAAGATTCCGGCGGGGACGGCGAGCGGGAAGCGGTTCCGCATTCGTGGGCAGGGGATCTCGAAGGAGGGGAAGCAAGGTGACTTGCTGGTCGAGATCGAAGTGACGGTGCCGACGGCGCTGACGGCGGAGCAGGAGAAGTTGATGAAACAGTTTGCGGCGGCGGGGGGACTGGAGTACTGAGGTTGACGCGCACTCAGTAATTTCCGTTAGCGTCAGATAGCCGCTCGCCGCCTGCTCAAGTTTTTATGCCGTATTTCTTGAACGCGGCTTGGATGCGAGGATCTTTGCGGGTTTCGCTGTAGGCGTCGTCCGACATCAAAGACAGAAGGTCGGAGTTATTGTCCTCGATCGATGTCAGCCAGTATGCGATTTCGCGTTCTCTTTCCCCGAGTCCGTGATAGACAAACGCAATCGCGTCGGGCCGAACGTATGTCGTCTTGCTCATCGAGAGCGCTCGCTCCAATTCCGCGCGTGCGCTGATGGTATCGCTCAGAAGAAGGAACCGTCGCGCTCGGTCGGCATGCCCCGCGCCGGTCGCTGTCGGGTTGAGGTTCGCTTTGTAATACGTCAGCGCCTCCTTCCGGTCGCCTGCTGCGAAACGGCGGTACATCTCACACCCCACGCCGCCGTCGGCCGAGAGCCGTGCGTAGTTCGTGCAAAAGGCACGGCCACTATCAGCGGATATCTTCTTGAACTGATCGACGCCGTAGGCCCGTGACAGAACCAAGCGGGAGAGTGGGTTATGCCGGGCCGCGCGACTCGAAACAGCCAACGCCGAGTCGTGCAACTGCCTCGAGTCCAGCGAATACCGATACCACGTCCCCGCAGTGAGATTGGTGGAATCGATTTGAAGCGCTCGTTCGAATTCTCGTCCGGCGCCGTCGATGTCGTGCTGGTAGAACAGGAGATGGGTACCGTTCTGCGCGTGTCCCTCCGCCAGCGCTGGATCGAGCTCAAGGACTTTCTTGATCGCTCGTTCCATATGCGGCGTGGCCTCGCGCGGCGTGACAAAATCGTCGGCGAGCTGGCCCCATGCATCGGAGAGGGCGGCCCACGCGTCGGCGTACGAGGAGTCGAGCTTTATGGCCTGCTCGGCCAGGTTCACGGCCAATCGGAGCGATGGCTCTGAGAAGCGGTCCGCCTCGTAACGGGAGCGCAAGACGAGTTCGTGTGCGCGATCCACTTTCGTCCCGCGCGCGACAATCGCCTTCTGCGTCTCCGGCGTCAACGTCAGTTTGAGCGCGCTTGTGATAGCGTTAACGAGCTTGTCTTGCAACGCGAACTGATCCTGATCGCCTTCTTCAAACGTGTCGGACCAGATGACGTGATCGTCATCGCTCCGGACGAGCGAGGCCGTGATCCGCAGTCGCGATCCGGCGCGGGTCATCGTTGCGCTGAGCACCGAGCCGACGCTGAGCGCCTTTCCGGCTTCGCGGGTCGAGCGTCCGCGCATCGCTTTCGACGACGAATAGGCGCGGACGTCGAGTCCCGCGATCTTCGTGAGTCGCGCGGTCAGCTCGTTGGAGAGTCCGTCGGAGAGGTAGGCGTGCGCGGTGTCGGCGCCGACATCGATCGGCAAAACCGCGATACTACGGACCGCCCTGCCACTGGCGCGGGAAACAAAAAACCAGCCGCCGATTGCCGCGGCAACGATCACGACGGCTGCGGCGATCCAACGGCCGCTCGATTTCGACGAGGCTACCGTTGCCGATACTGGAGCCGTGTACGCCGGCCGCGCCGTGGTCGGCACCGTACCGCCGCTCGGCGTGCTGATCTGATCGAGCGCGTGCACGAGGTCGAGCGCGGTCTGCGGACGGTCGGCGGCGCGTTTCTCGAGATACTTCATCACGAGTGCGGCGAGCGCGGGCGATATCGCCGGTCGGCGCTTCGTGACATGGTCGGGCGTTTCGGTGACATGCGCCGCGAGCAAGTTCTGCGGCGTGCGCCCGACTCTGCCCGGTGAGCAACTCGTACGCCAAAATACCAAAAGCGTAGATGTCCGCACGATGATCGACCGCCGGATCGGCGCTCGCCTGCTCAGGCGACATATAGGCCGGCGTGCCGAGCGCGACGCCGAGCGACGTCATCGATCCGGCCTCACTATTGCTCGACGCGCTGAGCGCCTTCGCAACACCGAAGTCGGTGATCATCGCGCTGCCGCCGGAGATCAGCACGTTGTCCGGCTTGATGTCGCGATGGACAATGCCGCGCTCATGCGCGTAGGCGAGCGCCGACGCGATCTCGCGCAACAGTCGCACGGCCTCACTCAGAGGGAGCTCGCCGTGCTTGGCGAGCCGCGCGCGGAGCGACTCACCCTCGATGAACGGCATCGTGAAGTACGGCAGACCGCCGGCCTCGCCGGCGGTGAGCAGCGGCACGATGTGCGGGTGCTGGAGCCGCGCCGCGAGCGAAATCTCGCGCTTGAAACGCTCGACGCTCACTTGCCCCGACATCTCGGCTGGGAGGACTTTCACCACCACGTCGCGGCCGAGCGCCTTTTCGGTAGCGACATAGACGTGCGACATTCCGCCACCGCCAAGCTCGCGGTCGAGGGCATACGCGTCGCCGAGGGCGCGCTGGAGTTGGTCGCGGAGGGTGTCGGTCATGAAGCGGAGCTGGGGGAAGAGGAGAATCTACCGGCGCGACGCGCCCTCGGGGAGTACGGCAGCCACCTTGCGACCGCCGCACCGCCGATCCGTTGCCTTGCGCAGGGTGGGCCTGAACGCCATACTCATACATATGAAAACGACACTCAATATTGACGACGACCTGCTCACCGAGGCTCGCCGGCTCACGCGGATCGATGAAAAGACGGCGCTCGTGCGCGCTGGGCTCGAGGCCTTGATCGCACGTGAGAGCGCGCGACGCTTGGCCGCGCTCGCCGGTACCGAGCCTACGCTGGTCACGGGGCGCCGCCGCAAACCCGCATCGCGCGAGTCGCGCTGACGATCGCGTGATATTGGTCGACACCTCGGTCTGGGTCGATCATCTGCGTCGCGGCGACGCAGCGCTCGCGGAGTTGCTCGAATCCTCGGCGGTCGCCGCACACCAGTTTGTCGTGGGTGAGCTGGCCTGCGGTTCACTCCGGCCCAAGAGTGACGTGGTCCGCCTGCTCGCCGAACTGCCATCCGCGACCACGGCAAGTCACGACGAAGTGATGCACTTCATCGCCGCGCATCGACTCTCCGGCAAAGGCATCGGCTATGTGGATGCCCACTTGCTCGCCTCGGCGGCGATCGACGGGATCCGGCTCTGGACCCGCGATAAGGCGCTCGGCGCGGCGGCGGCCACGCTCGGGCTTGGATTCAATCCATGAGTGAGTCACCGAGAACGCCGACCGAAGTGAATCGGGACGATGCCGAGCGCTACTTCGGATATCTACGAGCGGGCACGGCTGACGGGGAGAGCCAGCCGTGACGTGTTATCCCGCGAGGAGCGGCAACGCCATCCGCTGCGGCTTCACCGACTTCGAAGCCTCGATAAACCCACCGCCGAGCACCTTCTCGCCGTCGTACATCACGAGCGACTGGCCGGGGGCGATGGCCGACACCGGCTCATCGAGCGCGACCTCAATCTCACCGCCCTCAATCCGCACGATCTCGGCGGGGGCGATCTTCGCGCGATGACGCACGCGCACGCCGATGCGATCACCAACCTGCGGCTCCGGATGCACGAGCCACGTCACGCCGCGGGCAATCACGCCGCGACCGAGCAGTTCTTCACGTGGTCCGATAACAACCGCGCGATCTTCAGCGCGAATCGCAACAACGAACATCGGCTCGCTGTAGCCACCCGGCACACCACGACGCTGACCGATGGTGTACCGCGCAAACCCATCGTGCTCACCGACCACCTTGCCGTCTGACGTGACGATCGGTCCGCGTGAAAGCGATGGCGTATCCGCCCCGAGCTTCTTCTCGATGATCTGTGTGTAGTTCCCATCCGGCACGAAACAAATTTCCTGACTCTCCGGCTTCTCGGCCATCCGAATCATCCCGAGCTCACGCGCCATCGCGCGGGTCTCGACTTTGGTCATGTGGCCGATCGGCAGCAGCATCCGCCACAACACCGATCGGTCGATGCCCCAGAGGAAATAGGTTTGATCCTTCGTGTCGTCGATGCCGCGATGGAGCGAGCCGTCGATCATCCGCGCGTAGTGCCCGGTGGCGATATGTGTCGCTTCGATCTGATCGGCCTTCTTCACGAGATCACGGAACTTCGTGAACGTATTGCAACGCACGCACGGAATAGGAGTGCGCCCCGCCGCATACTCGGCGACGAAATCATCGACTACGTCGTGGCCAAACTTGGTTTCGAGATTGATGACGTAATGCGGAATGCCGATGCGCTCAGCCACTCGACGTGCGTCGTTGACGCTGTCGAGCGAACAGCACGGCTTGTCGGGGACTTCCTCGCCGTCCTTGTAGAGCTTCATCGTCGCGCCAACAACGTCGTAGCCCTGCTGCGCGAGCAGTGCCGCGGCGACCGACGAATCGACGCCGCCGCTCATCGCGACGAGAACACGGGGGCGCGTCTTCACTGCGAACTCAGACCGCAGCCAATCCGCGCGCGCGAATCGCGAGGGCGGGGAAGACCTCGGCGACGCGATCGATGCACGCTTCGGTCGTGAGAACGCCGATGCTCATGCGGATCGCTGCGCCGGCGATATCGGCCTTCACACCCATCGCTGCGAGGACGTGGCTCGGATTGATGCTTCCGCTCTGACAAGCCGAACCGCCGGATGCGGCGATGCCCTTCAGATCGAGCGCCATCAACATCGATTCGCTGTCAGTGCCGGGAACGGAAACGCTGAGCACGTGCGGCGCACGCTTGCCGTCGCGCCCGTGGATCACGGCGTCCGGAAGCTTCGCGAGGATTGCCGACTGCAAGCGATCACGCATCGCCTCGAGGCGGCGCGATTCGTGATCGTGCTCGGCGAGCGTCAGCTCGCACGCCGTCGCGAGGCCGACCGCGAAGGCGACGTTCTCCGTGCCCGGACGGCGGCCACGATCCTGCATGCCGCCGAAGAACAACGGTTCGATCGCTGTGCCGCGACGAATGTACATCGCGCCGATTCCCTTCGGTGCGCCGATCTTGTGGCCGCTGATCGAGAGGAAATCGAACGGCGTCTTGCGCGCGTCGATCTCGACTTTGCCAAAGGCCTGCACAGCATCCGTGTGAAAAATCACGCCGTGCAACTTGCAGTGGGCGGCGAGTTCTTCGATCGGCTGAATGGTGCCGATCTCGTTGTTCACCCACATCACCGAGCAGAGCGCGGTGTCGGTACGCACCAGTTCGCGCGCCGAGCCCAGCGTGACGGTGCCGGTGGCGTCCATCGCGAGGAGGCGCTCCTCGGCGCCTTCCTTGCTCGCCTGATGCACCGCCTGCAGCACTGCTTTGTGTTCGACCGGCGACGTGACGACAGCATTGCGGCCGTGATGTTTCTGTACGCGCCATCCGCCGAGTACGGCGAGGTTGTCGCCTTCGGTGCCGCCGGAGGTGATACAGACTTCGTCGGCGTTCGCACCGAAGCAGGCCGCAACTCGCTCACGGGCCTCATCGAGCGCCGTGCGGGCTTCGCGGCCCCACCGATGCGTGCTCGAGGGGTTGCCGAAGCGGGCGTCGAAGAACGGTTGCATCGCCGCGAGGACTTCCGGGCGAACGGGGGTCGTGGCGGCGTGGTCGAGGTAGATCGGGGCGGTCATACCCTGAATATAGCCAAATTTGGTGGTCCGAGAGGTGTCCGAGCGCCCGAATTCCACTCATTTTGGTTCGCGCGAGGAAGGCTCAAAAACGCCTCGGATGTACGCGGAGAGTGGGAGAGGGAACTGCGGCTGCTGTTGCGTTTTTCTTATTTCGTGACTCCCGGCGTCGGCTAGTAAAACTTCGACCGCACCGACCACAGCTCGGGGAAAAAGCGTTGTGAGATGGTCTTGTTGAGATACTTGGCGCCGAGCGTGCCGCCTGTGCCACCGGTCCCCACGCCGATGATGCGCTCGACGAGTTGGACATGCAAAAACCGCCAGCGCGCGAAGCCCTGTTCGTACTCGAGCAGTTCCTCAGCGAGCAGCAATAGCGAGGTGTTCGCCGCGTCCGTGTAGACCTGTTCGATCGTCACGCCGTGCTTCTCGAGCAACGATGTGAAAAGCGCCTGCAGCGTCGGCCGCTCGAGTGCTTTCTGCACTAACTCCGGCACCGGGCCGTGCTCGGCGATAATGTGCATGAAATGTGCATCGCGCAGGCCGCTCACCGCTTCGATGGCCCGGAACTGATAGCTCTGCGAACCGCTCGACGATCCCAGATAGCCGCGGAACTGCGCGAAGCGTTGCGGCGGGAGTGTGTCGAGCGCGGAAAGCTGGTTGGAAATGATTCCGACGAGTCCGTTTATTCGCTTGATTGACTGTAAACCGCCGGCGACGTCGGCCGTTTCGAGACGGCCGATGAAAGTGTCGAACTCGTGGAGCAGCACCTTGAACCAGAGCTCGCTCGCCTGGTGCACGACAATGAAGAGCAGTTCGTCCGGATGCTCCGGCATCGAGAGCGGCGTCTGGAGTGTGAGCAGTTCTTCGACGCGGAGATACGAGCCGTAGTCGACATCGCGTTTCGGCGCGTTATCGTCGCTCGCGCCGCCACCATGCACAGGGCAGGTCAAAACGTGGCGACCTCGAGTGAAGTGATATCGTCAACGAGCATCGTTTCGGTCGTGTAAAACGGCTCGCCGTATTGCCGACGGATGAGCGTTCCGTAGTGCGCCGCGTGATGGCGGATCACATCGGCGAGCGGTTCGCCGTTGGGATAAATCTCCCCCGACTGAACTTCGCCATCGAACTGCGACTTGTAGCAGGCGATTGCCGCGAGCTTCGTTTCGAGATCGTCCGAAATGTCGACGACGAACGTCGGCTTCTGATAATCTTCGCGATACGAAATCGCGTGGAGCAGTTTCCGCGGACGATAGGCGGCGTGCGCCGGCTCGAGTTTGTTGAGTCCCGAGAGGAAGCAGGCGTCGCGCACCAACTCGGCCGTTACACGATGGTCCGGATGTCGCCCCTGCTGCGCGTGCGTGATGACAATCTGCGGCCGGAGGCGGCGGAGCACCGTCGCCAATTCGCGGCGCGCCTCATGAGTATTAAAAATCGCGGCGTCAGGGAGCCCGAGATTCTCGCGCAGGGTCACGCCGAGTTTCGCCGCGGCGTGTGACGCTTCGTCGGCCCGGATTTCGGCCGAGCCGCGCGTTCCCATCTCGCCCTGCGTGAGATCGAGGATCCCGGTGCGCTTGCCGGCGCGCGCCAACTTGGCGAGCGTCCCGCCACAGGTCAGCTCGGCATCGTCGCGGTGGGCGAAAATGGCCAGCACATCGATGGTCGTCATACCCTCAAAGATACGTGCAAAAGTCGGGTTTGGGTGGCATCTTCTGGGAATCTGACCACTTCACAGGGGATTCACGTGCACGCAATAACGACATCCGCCGCCCCCGCCGCCGGCGGACACTATTCGCAGGCCATCGTTCACAACGGCTTCGCATTTGTTGCCGGACAGCTTCCGTTCGTGCCGGGAGGCGACAGTAAACACGTCGGTACGATCGAGGAGCAGACGGAGCAGGTCATCAAGAACGTCGCCGCCGTGCTCGAGGCCGCCGGGAGCTCGCTCTCTCGCTGCGTGCAGATGACGATCTACATTTCCGATATGGAGCTCTGGGGGCGCGTGAACGTCGTCTATGCGCGGATGCTCGGCGATCACAAACCGGCGCGCGCCGTCGTGCCGGTGCTGCCGCTCCACTATGGATATCAGATCGAAGTGCAGGCGATCGGCGCCGTCGGCGCGTGAGCGTACACGCATTCAGGGACAACGTCGTCGTCATCACCGGCGGCAGTCACGGCATTGGCGAGGAGATGGCGCTCGCGATGGCGCGGCAGGGGGCGCGGCTCTCGCTCGGCGCACGTCGCGCCGATGAACTCGAGCGGGTCGCGGCCGCGTGCCGCGCCGCGGGTTCGCCCGACGTCATTACCGTCGTCACCGATGTGGCCGAGCAGGCGGATTGTGCGCGGCTGATCGAAACGACGGCGGCGCACTTTCGCCGCATCGACACGCTCGTGAACAATGCCGGACTCGGGATGTGGGCGAAGGTCGAAGCGGTGAAGGACTTCGCGATCTTCGGGCGATTGATGCAGGTCAATTATCTCGGCACCGTGTTCTGTACGGCGGCGGCGTTGCCGCATCTCAAGAAGACGCGCGGGCGCATCGTGGGCATCGCGAGCATCGCTGGCCGCACCGGCGTGCCGACGCGTAGCGGGTATGTCGCGAGCAAGCACGCGATGATCGGCTTTCTCGACTCGCTGCGCATCGAGCTGCGCGGAAGCGGCGTTACGGTGACGGTGATCAATCCTGGCTTTGTCGGCACTGGCTTGCAGGCGCGGAATCTCGGACCTGATGGCATGCCGCTCGGCACGAATCCGGTGAACGTCGACGAGGTGATGACTGCCGCCGAGTGTGCGCGGCTCTCGGTGCAGGCCGCGGGCGCGCGGAAGCGAGAATTGACGATGACGTTCCGAGGGAAGATCGGGCAGTGGCTCAAGCTGCTGCTGCCTGATGTCGTCGACGGCATTGCGGCCAAGGCGATCGCGCGGGGAAAATAAAACAACGGACGCCGAATTTCTCCGGCGCCCGTTTTCACTTCGGGTGCAGTCGCTTACTTGACCGGCGGACGGCCGCCGCGGCCCTGCGGCATCGCCGCGAGGTTTGCGTCGAACTTCGCTTTGTCGGCATCGCTTGTGAGCAGCGCCTTGAGGGCCTCGCCACGCGCCTTCATGATCGCCTGACGCTTCTCTATCGCGTCCGGGGCCGTACGGTCGATCGCGCGCGAATCCGTCATCGCCGTCGTGATGATCTCCGCGGCCTTGGCTTTTACCGCGTCGGTGAGCGTGATGTCCTTGAACAGGCCGTCGATCTGGCGCTGCGCCATCGCGGCGGGATCCATCTGCATACCGCCACCGCCGCCACCCTGCGCCATCGCCGTGCCAGCCATCACCATCGTCAGGCCAACAATTGCAACGATCTTCTTCATACCGGTCCTACCTCCGAAATATTCAGTGATTGTAGGGCAGCTGAGCCGCCGGTCCCATAAAGACGCTCTGGCCGGTAGAAGCGTTAGAGCTCATTCGTAGCGAAGCGCCTCGATGGGGTCGAGCTTGGCGGCCCGCCGTGCCGGTACTACCCCGAAGATGAGTCCGATGCCAACCGAAACGGCGACAGCGATCAGGGTCAGCGTGAGCGGCGTCTCGGCTCTGATGTCCATCGCCATCGAGGCCAGTTTGCCAGCGACGATGCCGACGATGATTCCGATGACTCCCCCGATCCCGGTGAGAGTCGCCGCCTCGATCAGGAACTGAATCAGGATGTCGCGTTGCGTCGCGCCGAGTGCTTTACGGATGCCGATTTCGCGCGTCCGTGCGGTGACCGATACCATCATGATCGCCATGACGCCGATGCCGCCGACGAGCAACGCGACCGATGCGAGGATGATCATCACGAGAAAAAAGATATCGGTGATCGACATGAACGTGTCGAGAATCTGATCCTGACTTATGATATCGAAATTGTTCTTATCGCCCGGATGCAGCCGCCGCATCTCGCGGAGTGCCACCATCACAGCATCCTGCGCGTCGGCAGCACTGACGTCGTCGCGCGGCTTGACGGGAATCCAGAGCGCGTTCGTTTTGTCGACCTTGTAGCCGTGCTCGACGAACACGTACGGCATCACGGCGCCCGGCTCCGTTCCCGGCGGCGCGAAAATATTTGCCGGAGGCTGGTAGAGGCCGATGACCACGACCGGGCGTCCACCGACCATCATCTGCCGGCCGAGCGGATCGACGCGGCCAAACAGCTTCCGCGCGTGTTTCTCGGCTATCACCACGACCGGGGCACCGATCTTCAGTTCGTTGCGTGAGAACCAGCGCCCTTCGACGAGCTCGCCGCCCTGAATTTCCTGATAACGATCATCCGCGCCGAAGACGGCAAGCGGTCGCGTGCGGTTCCCCTGATACTCGAGCCGTCCTTGAATCTGCGCCCAGATCCCCGCGTACTTCACCTGCGGCAGCGTCTTGATGCGCTCGGCTTCGTCGACGCTCATCTCGGGGCGCACGCGAATGTATTTCGGTAGGCGGTCCGGATTGACCGGTGCTTTTGAAAAAATCTTCAACACGTAAAACGTTTTTGGCCCGGACACTTCGATCGTCGTCAGAATCTGATCGCGAATCCCCTGCACGATCGTCGCCATCGTCATCACCGTGCTCACGCCGATGACAACGCCGAGGATCGTGAGTCCCGATCGCAGTTTGCTGACGCGCAGGGCGTCGAGCGCGATTCCGAAATTCTCGCGCCATTGATCGGCGGAGAGGAGGCGGCTCATTCCTGCCTCAGCGCCGTGATCGGATCGAGCCGCGCCGCGCGCCGCGCCGGATAGACGCCGAAGAGCACACCGACGCCGGCGCCGAGCCCGACGGCGAGCACTACCGACCACCAGGTGATCCTTGCCGGGAGCGGCGACACCGCGGCGATCACCACGGCGAATGCCCATCCCGACGCGACGCCGATCAGTCCGCCAAGAATCGAGAGCGTGACCGCCTCGGCGAGGAACTGCCGCTCGATGTCGCGCGACCGCGCCCCGACGGCCTTGCGAATGCCGATCTCGCGCGTCCGCTCGGTGACGGCCATCAGCATGATGTTCATGATCACGATGCCGCCGACGACGACGCCGATCGAAACAACAGCCGGAATGACGCTGAAGAGCACTTTCGTGAGACTCTTCCAAAAATCAATGAGCGCGTCGGCCGTCTCGATCGAAAAGTTGTTCTCCTGCTCCGGCCGCAAATGATGCGCGATGCGCATCGCCTCTTCGGCGCGCTGCATCGCCGGCGCGACGTCGGCAGCTTCTTTCATTTTGATCGCCACCGCGGTCGTCTGTCGGCGGCCGTAGAGCATCTCGAACCGATTGATCGGCACCAGTGCGAACGTATCGAATGACTGGCCGAGCACGCGTCCCTTCGGCGCGACGACGCCGACGATCGTGAACCTCCCGCCGGCGAGGCGCACTTCCTGGCCGATCGGATCGACCGACTTGAACAGGTTCTCGGCGATATCGTGACCGATGACGACGACGGCGCGGCGCTGGTCGATGTCGATCTCGGAGAGCGGCCCGCCGCGTTCGAACTTGTAATCCTGGACTTCCTGATATGCCGGCGTCACCCCGAGAAGCATCACGTCGACGATCGTATTGTCGCGCCAGACGATGTCGGCCTGCGGCGTCGGCCACCCCGAGGTCAGCGCGATCGCCGCGGCGTCAGGAATCGAGGCGCGCACCGCATTGGCATCGTCGACGGTGATGCGCGGACGCTTCACCACCTTCCGCCACATCTCGTCATCGAAGAAGCCGACTTGGATCGGCGTGCGGCGCACCGTGAACGAGTTCTTGCCGATCATCGACTCGGCGATGTTCTCCTTCACATACGCATTCATCCCCGTGATAATCGCCACGACCGTCACCAGAAAGGCGACCGAGACGATGATGCCGAGCAGCGTGAAGAACGACCGGAGCTTGTTGCTCCAGATCTGGTCCAGCGCCGTGGTGAGGATGTCGCCGAAGTTCACGGAGGAAAGTTGGCCTCAGGAGGCCGGTGATTCCAGTGAGGCGGCCGATGCCCGGTCGCGAGCGTCGGCCGGTTGCCCCTACTCGTTGCGCAGCGCCTCGATCGGATCGAGACGCGAAGCCCGCGCCGCCGGCACCATCCCGAATACGACGCCGGTGAGGGCGGCGGCACCGAGCGACAGAACCACGGCGGAGAGCGGAACCGACGCGGGAATGCTGGTGTTCAACTTCACCAACAGCGCGAGACCGGCGCCGATGGCGAGGCCGATCGCCGCGCCGATCGTCGTCAGCGTCGCCGCCTCGACGAGAAACTGCCAGAGGATCGTCGCCCGCGTCGCGCCAAGCGCCTTCCGGACACCGATTTCGCGGGTCCGTTCGGTGACGGAGATCATCATGATCGCCACTACGCCAACACCGCCGACGAGCAGGCCGACGCCGCTCAGCGTGAGTCCGACGAGAAAGATCGCGCCGAAGAGCTGGTTGAAGAGCTCGAGAATGCGCTCTTGGCCGACGAGATAGAAGTTGTTCGGCGTTCCCGGTTTGAGGCCGCGCTTCCCACGCAGTAGCGCGGTGACGGCATCCATCGCGACTTCCTGGGAGACGTCCGCGCGCGGCTGGAACGATGCGATGAGACCGCGCCGCGACACGTTCATGTGGCGCCAACCGGTGAGCATCGGCACGATTGCCCGCGGGATATCGGGGCCGCGGCCGTTGAGTGACTTGAGAAAGCCGCCCTTGGTGTGGAAGACGCCGATGACGGTGAACGCCTGACCGTTGATCGCGATCTGCTTGCCGATCGGATCGGACTCCTTGAACAGCTGCGTCTTCAGCGTGTCATTGACCAACGCGACGTTCGTCGCGCTGTTGTACTCGCTTGCGGTGAAACTCCGTCCGGGGAAGATGTCGGCCCGGTCGGTCTTCACCCAGTCGGTGGTGTAGGCGTCGTAGCCAACGTTCTTCACGAGTTTGTCGCGATAGCTGAAACTCGCCGAGCTGGAGATTTGACCGACGACGGCGTCAGCCTCGGAAAGCTCGGCGAGCGCCTTGTACTCCTCGAGCGTCATTTGCGGATTTCTCCGGTCCGGGCAGCGGTCGTCGGAGCCGTCGCAGGCATTAATCCCCGGACTGCGCCGCTGGACGAAGAACGAATTGGCGCCGAGCTCGTCGAGGTCCTTCTGGAAGCTCTGTTGAATGCCGTTCACCGTCGCCGCCATCGCGACGACGACGAAGACGCCGATCGCGACGCCGGAAATCGTCAGCGCCGCGCGCACCTTGTTCGCACGAATCGAATCGAAGGCGATGTAGACGCCCTCGAAGGCCAGCGCGAGTCTATCGAAGAACCGCATTATTCCTGCCTCAGCGCGGCAATCGGATCGAGACTGGCCGCGCGGCTCGCCGGATACATCCCGGCGACGATACCGACGCCGGCGCCGAGGAAGAGCGCGGCGACGATCGACCACGGCGCAACCGACGCCGGCAGCGGCGTCAGCGCGGCGACGATCTTCGCCGCGCCGATACCGAGCGCGATGCCGATCGCCGCGCCGAGAATGCTCAGCGTCGCGGCCTCGACGAGAAACTGCGCGAGAATGTCACGACGCTTCGCCCCAAGCGCTTTTCGAATGCCGATCTCGCGCGTCCGCTCGGCGACGGCAACAAGCATGATGTTCATGATCACAAGCGCGCCGACGAGGAGCCCGATGAACGGGAGCGCCGCGCCGAAGACGACGAGCTTCTGCTTGATGCTGTCGAAAAAGGCGAGTGCAGAGTCATCCGTGCTGAGCGAGAAGTCGTCGGCCCGGCCCGGCGGGAGTCGGCGCAAGCCGCGCAACGCCTCGCGCGCATTCTCGATTCCGTCGCTGACTGCTTCCTTGCTCGGCGCCTGCACCGTGAACTGTCCGATGTCGCCTTTGGGCCGGATCACGCGAAAGAGCGGCGTCGTCCAGGGCGTGATCGCGAGCCGGTCAAGCGAAAAGCCGAAGACGCTCCCCTGCTTCGTGATCACGCCGATCACGGTGTACGGCGTACCGCGGATGCGCAGTTCGCGCCCCTCGGGGTCGAGGCCGGGGAAGAAATGGTCAGCAACTTCGGCACCGATCACGATGACCTTCGCGCCAGCGCTCACTTCCTGTGGCGTGAACGCGCGGCCGGTGGACATATCGTACTTCTTGATCGAGAAATACTCGGACTCGGTCGCGACGGCCTGTACCTGACGGGGGCGGCCGTACTGCGACGACGCATACAAGAAGTTTTGGTTGGAGATCGCCCCGCGACTTCCCTCCGGGAGTGCCGCGCGGACGGCCTCCACTTCGTACGGATAGAGCAGGGGACGGCGGTTATACACGCGCGACTGCTCCTCACTCGGCGGCGGCCCGAAGTTCTGGCGGCGCGCGAGCTGGAACGTGTTCACGCCGAACAGACGGCCCGCGAAATCGTTCTGGACGTAATCGCTCATCCCCTGCACGATCGAGATGACGGCGATGAGGAACATCACGCCGATCATGACGCCGAGCAGGGTGAAGAAGCTCTTGAGTTTTTGAACCCGGATCGTCTGGAACGCGAGCCGAACGGCTTCGAAAAACGGCATCAGCGCCGGGATGATGGGGGCATGCAGGAAAACCGAAAGTTACCCTGCGGTGAAGGCACGGCGCGACCGCCCGGTTCCCGGACGCAGTCCTACTCGTAGCGCAGCGCGGCCACCGGATCGAGGCGTGACGCCTTGAGCGCTGGGAGCATGCCGAACACGATGCCGGTGATGGCGCTGGCGCACAGCGCCGCGACGACGGCCATCGGCGGGACCGATGCAGCCACCGGCGTGAAGACGCGCACGAGCGACGACGCCGCCCAACCGAGAAAGAGCCCGATCGACGCACCAGACGCCGTCAGCGTGACCGCTTCAACCAAGAACTGCCAGAGGATGATCGCCCGCGTCGCCCCGAGCGCCTTCCGGACGCCGATCTCCCGCGTCCGCTCCGTCACCGAAATCATCATGATCGCCACGACGCCGACACCGCCGACGAGCAAACCGACCGAGCTGAGCGCGATCATCACGAGAAAGAACATGCCGAAAATCTTGTTGTACGTCTCGAACAGCTTGTCCTGCGTGATGATCGCGAAGTTCGATTCCTTGCCGGGGCGCAGTCCGCGCTGGGCGCGGAGCGAGGCCTGCACTTCGTCGAGCGTCAGATCTTGCCGCGCATTCGCCGCGGGCTGGATGAGCAGCGACATCCACTGGGTCTGCGCGCCGAGGCGGCGCTCGAGCGCGTAGATCGACGTCACGACACGCGGGCGCTCGCTGCCTTGCAAAAAGCTGGCGTTGTCCTTAAAGACGCCGATCACCGTGAACGGGCCGCCGCGTTGACCGCCGGAGTTCGCTTGCAAGTTCACTTCCTTGCCGATCGCATCTTCCTCACCGAACAGCCGCTCCTTCGCCACGGTATTAATCACGATCACCCGTGCTGCCGATCGCGATTCCTGTTCGGTGAAGACGCGGCCGTCGATCATTTCTGGCGGATTCAACATCGGCCAGTTCGAGGTGATACCGAGGACCGACACCTGCGGCAGCGACTTGTCCCGGTACTTCGCCGCGGCGCCCCAGTTCTGCTGAATCGCCACTTCACCGACCGAGCTCAGTCGCTTGAGCGCCTCGGCCTCGGCGAACGTGATACGGGGGTTGGAGCGCCATTTGCACGTCTCGGCGCTTCCGTCACACGCTTCGAACGTGATCGGACGGCGCTGAACGAAGAACGTCGTCGGGCCGGCCGACTCGAACTGCTTCGCCACACTTTCGTTGATGCCGTGGACGGCCGCCGAAATGATCACGACGACAAAAACGCCAACCGCGACACCGAGAATCGTCAGACCGGCTCGTACCTTGTTGGCCCGCATCGCGTCGAGGGCGATTGCGACGCCCTCAAGCGACATCTTGAACCTGTCCCAGAACCGCATCGCTTACTCCTGCCGCAACGCGGCCACCGGATCGAGGAGCGACGCGCGGCTCGCGGGATAGACGCCGGAAATAATCCCGACCGTCGCGCCGACGAGCACGCCGACGGCGACCGACCACGGTGCGACGTACGTCGGCATCGGCGTGGACGACCGGATCACCCAGGCCGCGAACGCCCCGAGCGCGATCCCCATCAGCGCACCGAATGTGCTGAGCGTCGACGCTTCAATGAGAAACTGGAGCAAGATGTCGCGGCGCTTCGCGCCGAGTGCTTTGCGGACGCCGATTTCGTGCGTCCGCTCGGCCACGGCGACGAGCATGATGTTCATGATCACGATCGCGCCGACGACGAGGCCGATCGCCGGAAGCGCGATCCCGGCGAGAATCAGGTACTTCTGGATTTTGTTCCAGAACTCGAGCGCCGTGTCGGCCGTCTCGAGCGAGAAGTTGTCCTTCTGCCCGGGATGCAGCTGATGGCGCGCCCGCATCACCGCGCGCACGCTTTCCTGCGCGTCGGGAATCGCCTCGGCGATCGGCACCTGCACGATCACGCCGTCGATCACGTGCGGCTGTTTGTTGAGTAGGCGGTGGATCGGCGATCGGAACGGCGCGTAGATGTAGTTGTCGAACGACATGCCGAAGGCGCTGCCGAGCGACTCGCCGACGCCGATCACCGTGTACATCTTGCCGCCGAGCTTCACCTGCCGATCGACCGGATCGACGGTCGGGAAGAGCCGCTTCACGAGATCGGGGCCGAGGATCACGACGCTCGCGCCACTCGAGAGATCATAGGGGGAGAAACTGCGGCCGGAGGTGACGGCGAGCTTCTTGATTTCGAAATACTGCCCGTCGATCGCCGTGATGTCGGCGCTGCGCGGGCGCGAGAACGGTGATTCGACGTTCTGTCGGTCGCTGGCGTACATCGCCCATTTCGCATCGGGTGGGAGCGCGTCGGCGACCGGCTGGACATCGCTCTCGAGAATGCGCGGGCGTCGGTTGTACTCCATCCACACCGAGCGGTCGACGTCGCCCGACTGAAAGTTCGGGCGATGCCGCAACTCGAATGAGTTGATGGCGATGAGCTTGCCGACGAGCTCGTCTTCCATGTACCGCCCCATCCCGTCGACGATCGAGACGACGGTGATGAGGAACATGACACCGATGCAGACGCCGAGCGCCGTGAAGAAGCTCTTCAGCTTCTGGACGCGGATCGTCGCGAGGGCAAGGCGAATGGCTTCCCAGATGCGCATACGATGGCCGGCTTACGCGAGCCCGAGCTTCGCGGTAAACGATTCGCGACGGTCGTCGGAGGCGATCAGGCCGTCGCGGAGCACGACGATGCGGCGCGCGTGCGCGGCAATGTCGGGCTCGTGCGTGACCATGATGACGGTCTGCCCTTCGTCGGCGAGCTTTTCGAAGACGCGCATGATTTCTTCCGACGTCGTCGAATCGAGATTGCCGGTCGGCTCGTCGGCGAGGAGAATCGACGGACGGTTCACGAGCGCGCGGGCAATGGCGACGCGCTGACGCTGACCGCCGGAGAGCTCGTTCGGCCGGTGATGGACGCGCTCGCCGAGCTGCACGCGCTCGAGTGCTTCCATGGCGCGCTCATGCCGCTCTTTGCTCGCGGTGCCGGCGTAGACGAGCGGGAG
>JAYVPN010000095.1:0-25113 GCA_043757365.1 Gemmatimonadota bacterium
GAAGATTCGTACGCTCGTCGTCGTCGGCGCCCAGTGGGGCGACGAGGGGAAGGGCAAGCTCGTGGATGTCCTCTCCGAGGGCGTCGATTGGGTGGTGCGCTACCAGGGCGGCGCGAACGCCGGCCACACCGTGCACATCGGCGATCGCTCGACGGTGCTGCACCAGATTCCGAGCGGCATTTTGCATCCGGGGGTGCGCTGCGCGATCGGCAATGGCGTGGTGCTCGATCCGGAAACACTGTTCGTCGAGGTCGACGAACTCGTGAGAGACGGTGTGGACGTCGAGGGGCGCCTCTACCTGAGCGACCGCGCGCACATCGTGATGCCGTATCACAAACTCGTCGACAAAGAGAGCGCGGCGAGCAAGGCGATCGGCACGACGGGGCGCGGCATCGGGCCGTGCTACGAAGACAAAGTCGCGCGGCGCGGCGTGCGCGTGCTCGATCTGCGCCATCCGGCACGGCTGCGCGCGCTCGTCGAAAAGGGATGCGAGCACGCGAATCAGTTGCTCGCGAGCGGCGGCTCGCCGAAGCGCGCCGACGCCGAGTTCACGCTGAAGGTGCTCGGCGAGCTCGCGCCGCGGTTGCTGGCGATTGCCGATGATGTCGGCCTCGCGATCCATCGCGCGATCAAGAGTGGCGCGGCGGTGCTGCTCGAAGGGGCGCAGGGGTCGCTGCTCGATGTCGATCATGGGACGTATCCGTTCGTGACGTCGAGTTCGACGACGGCTGGCGGTGCGGCGATTGGCGTTGGCATCGGGCCGCGGGCGATCGACGCCGCGCTCGGCGTGGTGAAGGCGTACACGACGCGAGTGGGAAGTGGTCCGCTCCCGACCGAGTTCGACGAGGTGATGGGCGAGCACGTGCGGAAGCTTGGCAACGAGTTTGGCGCGACGACGGGCCGTCCGCGCCGCTGTGGCTGGTTCGACGCGGTCGTCGTGCGCTACGCCGTGCGCGTGAACGGGTTGACATCGCTGGCGGTGACGAAGCTCGATGTGCTCGACACGATCGAAAAGATCGGGTTGTGCACGGGCTACGAAGTGGGCGGCGAAGTTTTAGAGGAGTTCCCCGGGGATCTCGCGGCGCTCGACAGTATCACGCCGCGCTACGAGTGGTTCGACGGGTGGATGTGCTCGACCGCCGACGCGCGGAAGCTCTCGGATCTGCCGGACAAGGCGCGGAAGTATTTAGCGCGCATCGAGGAGTTGGTGGAGTGCCCGATCGAGTATGTCTCGGTCGGGACGCGGCGCGATCAGATTTTGCATACCGACGGCGCGGCGTTGCAGGTCAACGGGTGACGCTTCCGGTCGGCATCGTCGGCGCGGGGCCGTGCGGCCTCGCGGCGGCGGCGGAGCTCACGAAGGTGGGAATTCCGTCGGTCGTCTTCGATCGCGGGCCTGTCACCAGTTCGATTGCAAGCTATCCGACGTATATCACGTTCTTTTCGACCGCCGAGAAAATCTCGGTTGCCGGACTCCCGTTTCCGTTCGCTGGAGAGAAGCCGTCGCGGCGCGACGCGCTCGCATACTATCGGACCGTTGTGACACATTTCGGGCTCGACGTGCGACAGTACGAGCCCGTGGAGTCGATCCAGCCCGACGGCGACGCATTTGTCATTTATTCGCGGCCGCGCGGACTCGACGCCGTGGCGACGAAGGTGCGCGCCGTGGTGATGGCGACCGGCTATTTTGGCACGCCGAATGCGCTCGGTGTTCCCGGAGAAGATTTGCCGCACGTGACGCACGAGTATCGCGAGGGGCACGACGCGTTCCAGCGACGCGTCGTCGTCGTCGGTGGCGGGAACTCGGCGGTCGAAGCGGCGCTCGATTTATACCGCGCCGGCGCGATCGTGACCGTCGTGCACTTCGGGCCGACGTTCGACAAGAACATCAAGCCGTGGGTGCTTCCCGATTTCGAGAATCGCGTGAAAGACGGCAGCATCACCATGCGATGGAACGCGCGAGTGGAGGCCATCGACGCCAAGGCCGTGCACATCGCGACCGATGGTGGGCTCGAGCGTCTCCCCGCGCAGCACGTGTATCTGATGACCGGGTATACGCCGCATCCCGGGATTCTCTCGTCGCTCGGCGTCGTGACCGATGCCACGACCGGCGTCCCGAAGCACGATCCGGCTACGATGGAGACCCCGACGCGAGGCGTCTTCATCGCCGGCGTCCTCGCGAGCGGTTTCGACGCCAACAAGATCTTCATCGAGAACGGGCGCGACCACGGCGGGGTGATCGCCCGGACGCTGGTGGCCCGGGGCTGAATTCCCCACCGGCGGGGTGGTCAGGAGGCGGCGATCCGGCGAGATTTCAGCTATGTCCAACCACCCCGATGTGATGGAAAAACTCGTGTCGCTCGCGAAGCGGCGCGGCTTCATTTTTCAATCGTCCGAAATTTACGGCGGCACTGGCTCCGTCTGGGACTACGGTCCGCTTGGCGTCGAGCTCAAGAAGCGCGTGAAGGACCGGTGGTGGAACGCGATGGTCCGCGAGCGCGATGACATCGAAGGGCTCGATGCGGCGATTCTCATGCATCCAAAAGTGTGGGAGGCGAGCGGCCACGTGGCCGGCTTCGTCGATCCGCTCGTCGATTGCCGTGTCTGCAAGGGCCGTTTCCGCGCCGATAAACTCGAAGACGCGAAGTGCCCTCGCAAGCCGAGCAAGAAGCCCGGTGACGGCGCCGACTGCGAGCTCACCGAGCCGCGTCAGTTCAACTTGATGTTCAAGACGTTCATGGGGCCGGTCGAGGAATCGGCGTCGACGGTGTACCTGCGTCCGGAAACGGCGCAGGGGATTTTCGTGAACTTTTTGAACGTGCAGCAGGCGACGCGTCAGAAAGTGCCGTTCGGCATCGCCCAGATCGGCAAGGCGTTCCGCAACGAGATCACGCCGGGCAATTTCATTTTCCGGACGCGCGAGTTCGAGCAGATGGAGATGCAGTTCTTCGTCGAACCCGGCACCGACATGGAGTGGTTCGAGAAGTGGAAGGCGTGGCGCATGGAGTGGCATCGTAATCTCGGCCTCGCCGCGGACCGTCTCGCATTTCATCAGCACGGTGAAGGCGAGCTCGCGCACTACGCGCGCGCGGCCTTCGACGTGAACTTCGACTTCGGCGGCACGCTCGGATTCCAGGAAATCGAAGGCGTGCACAATCGCTCCGATTTCGATCTCGGCCGCCATCAGGAATTCAGCGGCAAGCGGCTCGAGTACGTCGATCAGCCGAACAACAAGCGCTATCTGCCATTCGTCATCGAGACGTCGGTCGGTGCCGATCGCGTGACGCTCGCGGCGCTCGTGAATGCGTATCGTGAAGAACTCGTCCCCGGTGAAACCGAAGGACGCGTCGTGCTCGGCTTGCACCCGGCGCTCGCGCCGATCACGGCTGGCATCTTCCCGCTCACGAAGAAAGACGGTCAGCCGGAAATGGCGCACAAGCTCGCCGATGCGCTGCGCCGGAAGTTTCCGGTGTTTTACGACGATGCCGGTGCGATCGGCCGTCGCTATCGCCGGCAGGATGAGGCGGGAACGCCGTTCTGCATCACGATCGATCCGGAGTCGACGGCGAATCACGACGTCACGATCCGTTTCCGTGACGACATGGGACAGATTCGCGTCGCCGCGGATCGCATCGCTGAAGTCGTCGGCAAGTATCTCGAGGCCGATATCACGACGGCGAACAGCACGCTGGTGCCATCGGCGGAGCCTTCCGCGTGAACGATGGGTTATGGCGGCTCCGCAAGGGCGGAGAGGCATTTCTCGAGGAAGTCTCCGAGGAATACCACGCCGCGCACGCGGGGCTGAAGGCGGGGGCGGTCCTCCAGCCGATTTACGAGAAACATCGGGATTCGTACGGCGACGAAGCATTCGTCGAGGCGCGGGAGTTGCTGGCGCGCGCGACGCCGGGTTCGGAGGATGAACGTTCGTCGCGGCTACTCGTCGAGTGGCTGCTGGAGTCGCGCATTGGCCGTGAGCTGGCGGGGCACGAGGAGAAAGAATTCGCGTGGGAAGCGTCGGCGGTGATTCCGCTCCCCGACGGATCGGCCGAGCCGTATCATCGTGTGAGTATCACGATCGCCAACACACGCGACATGAACGAGCGGCACGGGCTCGACGACGCGCGCGCCGCCCTCGTGCAGGGAACACTCGCACCGATGCGCGAGGAGCGGTTCGCGCGTGAGCGGGAGGTCGTGGAGACAATGAATCTCGCGCCGTCGTACAACGCGACGTTCGAGATGCTCAGTGGGATTTCGCTCGAGTTGCTGCGCGCCGAGTGCGAACAGTTCCTGCGCGACACGCAGTCGATGTGGGACGATGTGTTGCCTCAGTTTCTCAAGCGCGGTCTTGGCATCACGCCGAAAGACGCGACGCGGGCCGACGCGTCGGCGCTGATGCGGGCGCCGGAGTTCGACGCGTATTTCACGTCCGAAGCGATGGAACGTGAAGTACGCCGTCAGGTAACGGAGATGGGGATCAGCCCGGATGCCAGTGGTCGTGTGAAGTACGACACTGCCGATCGCGAAGGGAAACGTGCCCGCGCCTTCTGCGCACCGACCCGTATTCCCGACGTCGTGCATCTCGTGCTGCGCCCGCATGGTGGGCAGAACGACTGGCAGACGCTCATGCACGAGCTCGGCCACGCGTTGCACTTCGCGAACATGGATCGGGCGTTGCCGTTCGAATACCGCTGGCTCGGTGACAACTCGATTACCGAAGGCTACGCGATGCTGTTCGATCATCGGCTGCAGGACGCCGGCTGGCTCGCGCGGTATACCGGGCTCGAAAGGGGCGACGTGCCGCGCTTCCTTCGCTCGGCGGGTTTCGAGGAGCTCCAGTTTTTGCGCCGCTACTGCGCGAAGCTGATCTATGAAGTGCAGCTCTACTCCGGGACCGTGTCGTGGAAGGCGCTTCCGGACCTGTATGTCGAGACACTCACCGGCGCGACCGGCTTTCGCTATCAGCGTGCGGATGCGTTTGTCGATGTCGATCCGCGTTTCTACTCGGCGCGGTATCTGCGGGCGTGGCAGTTGCAGGCGTTGCTCAATGAAACGCTCGTCGAGCGGTTCAACGATGATTGGTGGCGCAATCCGAACGCCGGGCCGTGGATCGTCGGCGAACTGTTCGGGCATGGACAGCGTGAGCTCGGTGGTGAGCAGGCGCAGCGGATTGCCGGAAAGACGCTCGGTTTCGCGCCGCTCACGCGGGCGATCGAACGGATGCTGACGTAGAAGGCGACAATTCAACCTCGAGTACGGAGCTGGCGATGACGACCGTGTATTTGAATGGTGCGTACGTGCCGCGCGAGCAGGCGATGATTCCGGCCGACGATCGCGGGTTCATCTTTGGCGACGGCATCTACGAAGGCGTGCGATCGATCGACGGCAAGATGTTCGAGTGGGATGCGCACGCCGAGCGAATGGTGAAGGGGCTCAACGGCCTCCGCATTGAGTTCGGGGCGAAGCGAGTCGCCGAGCTGAAGGGTGTTTGCGAACAGCTCGTGCGCGATAATGAGATCGCCGACGGCGACGCGTTTCTCTATTTGCAGGTGACGCGCGGCTCGGCGCTGCGGACGCATCACTTTCCGCCGGCCGGCACACCGGCCACAGTGTATGCGGTGGCGACGCGTCTGACGATTCCGCGGGAGTTGCGCGAGAAGGGGGCGAAGGCGGTGACGTATCCCGATCTCCGCTGGCAGCGCTGCGACTGGAAGACCGTGAATCTGCTCGGCTCGGTGTTGGCGCGTCAGGTTGCCGTGGAGAACGGCGCGTACGAGGCCGTGCTGATGCGCGACGGCATCGTGACGGAAGGCGCCGCGACGAATGTGTTCGGCGTCGTGAACGGGGTGCTGCGCACGCATCCGCTCGATCAACACATTCTGCCTGGAATCACGCGTCAGGTCGTGATCGCGCTGATTCGCGAGCACGGATTCACGCTTGTGGAGACGCCGATGACCGAGGCCGAGCTGCGCGGTGCCGACGAACTGTTCCTCTGCGGAACGTCGACCGACGTGACGCCGATCGTCACGCTCGACGGCACGCCGGTTGCCGGCGGCACACCGGGGCCGATCACGATGAAACTGCGCGAGTCGCTCGACGCGCGACTGTATCAGGCGGCGGGCGCGGCGCGGTAACCCGCGCCACTCGCCGCACGGCGTTTTGGGCGTAGATTCCTCTCGTGCCCCGTCGCCGCTACGCTACCCGAAGACCCCGCACCCCGGTCGCCGCCGAGCCGCCGGCGCATCGTGAGCTCGTTGCCGTTCGCGAGATCGTCCACGCGTTCCTGCGTGCCGACCGGCCCGAGGACGTCTTTCAGTTCGCGCTCGAGCGCGTCAGCCCCGTCGTCGGGGCATCGTTCGCCTCGGTCTACCTCGTGGACGGCGCCTCCGAACTGATGCGGCTCGTGGCAGCGTCCAACTGGCCGGCGAAATACCGTCCTTGGCTTGGCGAGATCCGCGTGCGCGTTGGCTTCGGACCGAGCGGCGAGGCAGCGAGCGAGCGCCGGATCATCGAGGTGCCTGACGTCTTCTCGGATCCCGATCTCGAAGACTGGCACGAAGTTGCGCGCGAACTCGGCTTCCGCGCCATCGTCGCGTTGCCGCTGCAGACAGCGCAGCGCGTACTCGGCACGGTGACGTTCTACTTCAGCGATCCCGGCGGCTTCACGGCCGAGAAGCGCGGACTGCTCCGGATCGTCGCCGACCAAATGGCGGCGACGGCCGAGAAAGCCGAGCTGCTCGATGAAATGCGCCGCACCAACGCCGCGCTCGTCGAGTCGAACGCCGAGCTCGAACGGCAGTACCTCGCTGTCGTCGAGGCGCGGCGGGTGAAGGACGAGTTTCTCGCGAACGTTTCATCGGAACTGCGGACGCCGCTCACGGCGGTCCTCGGGAATCTCTCGATTCTCGGCGAGCAGATCTCCGGGCCGCTCACTGAGGAGCAGGGGAACGAGCTCGAGCAAGCGCGGATGGCCAGCGAGCGGCTGCTCGAGCTGATCGACGGACTGCTCGAATTCACGGCGCTTCGGCGCGGTGTGCTCGACGTGGTCGTCGAGGAATTCGATCCTCGAGTGCCGCTGCGCGACGCGATGCGCGCGGCGAAGGGAATTCCGGACGGCGTGCAGCTGATCGCCGAGGAACCGGTGCTCGCGCTACCACTGATGCGGAGCGACCGGAGGAAGATCACGCGCATCATCGCCAGTCTGTTATCCAACGCCTTCAAGTTCACACCGGCGGGCGAGGTACGGGCCAGTGTAAGCGTTTCCAACGGCACTGTTGATTATCGCGTACTGGATACGGGAATCGGGATCGATCCGTCGGCGCAGTTGCTGGTATTCGACGAGTTCCGGCAGGTGGACGGCTCCTCGACGCGCCGCTACGGTGGCTCCGGGCTCGGTCTGACGCTTTCACGGGGGATCGCCCGGCTCCTTGGAGGCGACATCGAACTGGCGTCGGTTCCGGGACACGGATCGACCTTTTCGCTGCATATTCCGCTAGAATTCACGGAGCAGGGCACTGCCGCCGCGCCAAGCGGCGACTGAAGGTACGAACTGATACTCGAACGGGGTTTCTCGTGATCAATCAACAGCGCGCACGCACGCTGCAGCAGGTTCGCACGACGCTTTCCGGCGCCGAGGTTCTTTCCTCGGCGAAGAATTTTTTTTCCCGCAAGTCGGGGATCTACTCGGCGTTTCTCGAGACCGAGGGGCCGACGCATCTGGCCCTCCGCGGGCTCGGTGGTGAGGAAGTCGTCATCGGCGTCGCCGAAGCGCCGGGCGGGACGCATGTCACCGCGTCGTCGTACATGTTCGATCAGCAGATCGCGCGCTTTCTTTCGTCGCTGCCGCTGACGGTCGATGGGGTGGTCGCATGAGTGTCGCCGTCGCGCTGACGGGGCCGTTCAAGGGCGCGCCGTTCGTCACGCAGCTTCGCAGCCGTCACGATATCGTGAAGCTCGGCGACGGGGCGACGCGCATCGCGGTGCGCGTCGAGAGCCTCGAGCAGTGGGATACGGTCGCATTCGATGTCGCGGCCGACACGCCGGTGCTCGCGCTCAAGCGTGCGGCACTTTCCGAGTTCGGGCTCGGGACGGTGAACTCCGACGCGTTCGTCCTCAAGCTTCGCGGCATTGAAGTGATCAATGAAGGTGAAAGCGTCGCGAGCGGTTCGGCTCGCGACGGTTCGTCGTATTTGATCGCCTATCGGCAGCGCCGGCCCGTCCGCTGAGCGCGATCACCGTTCCCGTGTCGGACACCGGCCGCGAGCAGCTACTCGCGGCCGCCGTGCGATTGCGCACGGAAGTCGCGAAGCGGATCGTCGGCCAAGAGCAGGTGCTCGACGAAATCCTGATGGCGATGGTGGCCGGCGGTCACGCGCTGCTCGTCGGCGTGCCGGGGCTTGCGAAAACACTGATGATCCGCTCGGTGGCCGAGGCAATGCATCTCGACTTCCGGCGCATCCAGTTCACGCCGGATCTCGTGCCGAGCGATATCACGGGAACCGAAATTCTCGAGGAGGATTCGGCGACTGGACAGCGCCACTTCCGCTTCGTGCGCGGACCGATCTTCGCGAACATCGTGCTCGCCGACGAGATCAATCGTGCGCCACCGCGTACGCAAGCGGCGTTACTCGAGGCGATGCAGGAACACCGCGTCACCGCAGCGGGCGTGACGATGGCGCTCCCGGAACCGTTCTTCGTGCTTGCGACGCAGAATCCGATCGAGCAGGAAGGGACCTATCCGCTCCCCGAAGCGCAGCTTGATCGATTCTTGTTCGATATTCGCATCGGCTATCCAAGCGAAGCGGATGAGATTGCGATTTTGCGTGCAACCACCGGTGTCGAGCGCGACGCGCTCGCTGCGGTGATCAACGCCGACGAAGCACGGGCTTTGCAGCGGATGTCGCGTGAAGTTGCTGCAGCCGATCCGGCGTTGCGGTACGCGGCAGCGCTCGCCCGTGCGACGCGCCCCGACGGCCCCGAGGCGACGGAGCTCGTGAAGAAATACGTGCGCTGGGGCGCTGGTCCGCGCGCCGGACAAGCGCTGATTCTCGGCGCCAAGGCGTCGGCGTTGCTCGCCGGCCGTTTCACCGTCTCGCCGGATGATATTCGTCGTGTCGCACGTCCCGTGTTGCGGCATCGCGTGCTGCCGAATTTCGCGGCCGAGGCCGAAGGAATTTCGAGCGAGCGCATCGTCGAGGATTTGCTCGAGCGGGTGAGCGCGCCGCGCAGCGACATCCGGATCTAGCGATGGCGGTCGGCCCGTACGGCGCGCTCCTCGAGGCCGTGCGCGGCGTGCGATGGCCGGCGCGCCGTCCGGTGAGCGGCGGGGCGCCCGGTGCGCATCTGGCGCGTACGCGCGGCGTCGCGAGCGAATTCGCCGAGTACCGTCCGTACCGGCAGGGTGACGATCCACGTCGGCTCGACTGGAAGCTTCTCGCGCGGAGCGACCGGGCGTTCGTGCGACTCGCGCCCGATCACGCCGTGCTGCCGACGCTCATCGCCGTTGACGGCACCGCGTCGATGGCCTTTCCCGACGCGGCTCCGTCGGCGATCTCGGGGAAGTGGGGGTGCGCGCGAGAAGTAGCGGTCGCGTGCGCCGCGGTCGCCCACGCGAGTGCCGATCCGGTCGGTTTGTGTATCGTCGGCGCAAACGGTGTGACGCGGCTCACGCCTCGAACGCGGCCCGGCGTCGTTGCCGAGATTGCGCGGACACTCGATGCGGTGACGCCCGGCGGCAGGTTGCCGCTCGATGTTGCATTCATCGGGGCGCCGGCGCGCGTGCTACTGATCACGGACTGCCTCGGCGAGCTCGACGGGTTGAAGCGTGCCGCGCGCACACACGTTGCGGCAGGATTCGAGGTGCACGTCGCACATATCGTGTCGCGCGCCGAGCTCGAGCCGTCGCCCGGGGCAATGCTCGCGGTCGATCCGGAGGACGCGACGATCAGGCGGCCTCTCACGGATGCAACTCGCGCCGCGTATCGCGATGCGTTCGACGCGTGGCGCATGGAGATCGCGCGCGGTTGGCGCGACGACGGCGTCTCGTATCAGCAGATCGTTGATGATGAAGCGACGGATGTCGCGATCCGCCGCGTCGTCGCCCTGCCCGGCGGCGGGGCGCGCGTATGACATTCCTCGCGCCGCTCTGGTTCGCTGTCGCGGCAGTCGCCGCGGCGGGGATAGTTGCGCTGCATTTGATCACGACGCGGCGTCCGCCGGCCGCGCCGTTGCCCACGGCACGGTTCGTTCCGGACGGCGACGCGCGCGCCGCGTCGCACGCGTCACGTCCGACCGACGTGCCGCTGCTGCTGCTCCGCTTGCTTGCTCTCGTACTGCTCGGTGCGGCGTTCGCGGGTCCCGTCAGCCGCGGGGGCGGCGCGTCACTCGCGCGCGTGGTAATCCTCGACCGATCGCGCAGCGCGCTCCCCGATGTTCGCGATTCGGCGCAGCTGATTGTCCGGCGAGGTGATGCGATAGTGCTCGCCGATTCTGCGCCGCGGAGTGTACGGAAAGGCGCGACGGACTCGCTACGCGCCTTGACGCCGAATCTCAGCGCGGGCTCGATTTCTGCGGCGCTCGTCACGGCGCGGCGCGCGGCGCGGGAGTTGACGGATCGTGCGGACTCCGTCGAACTCGTCATTGTCTCGCCGTTCACGCGCGATGAGTTCGATGCGGCGACGCTGCCGCTAGCGGTGTCGTGGCCCGGGCGCGTGCGCGTCGTACGATCACAGGCCGCACCGATTCCGGTGCGCGTCGAGCCACGCATCGTGTCGGGCGCGCTCTCGACGGCCGATTCACTCGCGGCGCGCGACGGCGCGGCGGTCGTGCATTGGCCACCGATTGCCGCACGTGCTCCTGTTGCCGAGGGCGTGTGGGTGCGCGGCACGACGCTCGTCGCGCTGCTCGGGCGTCGCACGATTAATACGACGGGGCGAACGATCGCGCGCTGGGCCGATGGCACGCCGGCGGTGGTCGAGCGATCGCTTGGCCGAGGGTGCGTTCGCGAGGTCGGTATCGGCGTGCCGCTCGCCGGCGATCTCACGTTGCGTCCGACGTTCGTCCGTTTCCGGACGGCAATCACTGGTGGCTGCGGTGTGCGCGCGCGGGACGAGGCTGCGTCCGATTCAATCGTTAGTTCACTGGCGCGCGGAGGCGCGGCGGCCTCGGCGCGTCTGTTCGCCGCCGATGACGAATCCTCGCCGCTGGCGCCGTGGCTCCTCGGCGTCGCGATGCTGGCCCTCGTCGCCGAGTGGTTCGTGCGTCGTCGCAGCGGACCGCCAGTATGACGGTGTTCGATCGCGTGAACGACGCGCGCCGAACCCTACGGCGTGCGCTGGTAGTGGCGGCGGTACTCGAGGCGTTGTGCGGCGCGCTTGGCGTTGTCCTTGCGTTCGGCGTCGTCGACGCGCTGTTCAGTATTCCATCGATCGGCCGGATGCTTGCGCCGCCGCTCGCACTGCTCGCCGCGGTGGCGCTTGGCTTCCGCCGTCTGACACAGAGCGGCGTGCGCAAAGATGTCGAGAGCGTCGCGCTCTGGATCGAGTCGCGGTTTCCGTCATTGAACTATGCACTCGTGACTGCGGTGGATCCGCTGTATGCCGGTCGAGTGCCGGAGATTGAGCGGGCTGCATCGCGTGTCGAGTTCGAGCCGGAAGTCTCGCGCGCGGCGCGCCGGGCCGTCGCGCGGCCGGGCGCGATCGCCGGCGTATGCGCGGTGCTGCTGCTCGCGCTTCCGGATGGTGCGCTCGGCCGGATCACGCGTTCGACTGACAGGGATCCGCTGGGCGGCGGCGCGCTCAGGCGGAGCTCGAACGCGCTCGCGAGCATCGCGGTTCGCGTGGTTGCACCTGCGTACGCGTCACTCGCGACGCAGTTACTCGACGATCCGGCATCGGTTCGCGCGCTGATTGGCAGCAGTCTGACGATCGCCGGGCGCGCCGGTGATGACGCGGTCTCGGCGACGATTGGCATCGCCGCGTCGGAGTCGCAGCGGACATCGAACCGCTGGACGATGTCAATCGTAATGCCGTCGACTCCGGTTGCAGTGCGGTTGCATTCCGGCGCGCACGAACGCCTCCTCGTACTGGAGCCGGTCGTCGATTCGGCGCCAGTAGTGACGATGACGCTTCCCGGCCGTGATTCGATTTATCGGACGCCGCGCGGAGCCGTGCAGTTGTCGGCGGAACTATCGGACGACTTTGGCCTCGCGTCCGCGACCTTCGAGTATATCGTCAGTTCCGGCGGCGGCGAGAACTTCACCTTCAAGTCTGGGACGATTGGTGGCGCGCAGTTCGGAGGTACACGCGGCACGATCGGCGCGCGGTTTCTCCTCGACACAATGAAGCTGCAGGGCGGAGACATCATCCATATCCGGGCGGTCGCGCGAGATCGGAACACTGTTTCCGGAGCTGGAGTAGGAGCCTCCGAGACGCGGACGCTTCGCATCGCTCGCGCCGACGAATACGACTCTGTCGCAGTGGACGCCGCGCCACCGCCGGAGCCGGAGAAGAATGTGCTCAGTCAGCGCATGCTGTTGATGCTCGCGGAAGCGCTGCAGAAGCAGCGCCCGAGTACGGCCCGTGCCGCCGTCGTGATGGAGTCACGAAGAATCGCCGTCGATCAGACGCGACTGCGGAAGCTCGTCGGTGAAGTTGTTTTCCAGCGCCTCGGCGAGAATCAGGGCGAGGAAGGTGATGCACTCGAGCGCCGTTTGGACAGGCCGGTGAACCCGGACTCGGTGCTCGCGGCCGCCGAACGCGCGACGACCAACACCGCCGACAAGCCGCTCGAGGGCGAGGGCGACGAGACGCCGATCGTCGCGATCAACAAGCCATTGCTCGAGGCGTACAATCACATGTGGAGCGCGAGCACCGAGCTCGAGCTTGGCGAGCCGGGGAAGGCGGCTCCGTTTATGCGCCGGGCGCTCGACGCGTTGCAGCGATCACGAAGTGCGGAGCGTGTCTATCTGCGCGGCAAGGTGCGAACGGTCGTCGTCGATGTAGCGCGCGTCCGGCTCGTTGGAACGGACAAAGGCGCGTCGAACGAGCGAGCGCCGCGTCTCGCACTCGATCCGGCGCGACTGATACGTCTCGCGCGTTTCGACGCGGCGCTGGCGCTCTCACCGCAAAGTCCGGCTGCGGCGGTTGATTCGATGCTGGTGCTACGGCTCGATCTTCTCGATCACGATCGCGTAGCGGCGCGAACGCTCGACGACGCGGCGAACGCGTTGCGCGCGGGCCGCGATGCTACCGCGGCACTGATCCGCGCGCGGCGCGCGCTCTCCGGCGGCATCGAGCGCCGCGATGCACTCTCGCTCTGGGGTGCCGGCTGGTGAGCGACTTCGTCTTCTGCACCGTGCAGTACGATTCCGGCGACTGGGACTCGGCGCCGTTGGTACCGGCGAATCTCATCGACTCGGTCGCGCGATACACCGCGATAAAAGTTGCGCCGTCAGGCGTGAACGTTCCGCTGAGCTCGCCCGAGTTGTTCAAGTTTCCACTCGCGTATCTCACCGGGCATCTCCCCGTGCGGTTCACCGATCTCGAGCGGCGCAATCTCGGCGATTATTGCGCGCGTGGCGGACTGCTATTTGTCGATGATCACAATCATGATGTCGACGGACTCTTTCACAAGACGCTCGTCGAGGAGATCGCGCGTGCCGTCGGACCGCTGAAGGAACTGCCGAACACGCACGCACTGTTCAGCTGCTTCTTCACGTACGAGGACGGACCGCCGGCAACGACGCACGAACTCAACGGCTGGGGCGACAATCTCGTACACAAGCATCTGATGGCCGTGCAACGCGGAGACCGTCTGAGTGTCGTGTATAGCAACAAGGACTACAGTTCGGAGTGGGGATTCCACCCCGACAACAAGCGGTTCATGTCGGTGGATAACACGAAGTTTGGGGTCAATCTCGTGGTGTATGCGCTCACCCGCTGAACGTCGACGCGTCCGTGCGGAGCGCGTGGTGCGCGTCGCGGCGCTCGCGCTCGTCGCCGTTGCGCTCTGGCGTGTGCTGCAGCCGGCGGCGACGGACGGCGCCGTGATCGTTGAGAGCGCTGCGCTCGAGCGCGACCTCCCACGACTGATCACATCGAATGCGACGGCCGTGCACGTCTCGTTTTCTTCGACGCCGACGCCGACGCCGACGCCGACGCCGTCGGGTCGCGACGCCCTTGCCGCACTGCGGAGCGCTGGCGTCGCGGTCACCTGGAGCGGCGGCTCCGGCCGCACTGGCGGCACGCCGTTCGCTCCCCTCGCGATGGCCGTTGAGCGCGTGCCGGATCCGTCGGCGTCGGTGCGCATCGTGACGACGTCGAACGGATTGGTCGAGTTGCACGACGCGCTCAGCGTGATCGATACGGTGCAGGCCGCACACGGAAGCACGGTGCTCGTCGGAGCGCCGTCAGGTGGAGTACGTGCGATCGGTGGTGCGTCGCGGGCGGCCGCATCGGTCGCTGCGGCGTCGAGTCAGCGGCCGGTGCTCGTGATCGGTCGGGCGACGTGGGAATCAAAGTTTACGATCGCCGCGCTCGAGGAAGCAGGGTGGAGCGTCGCGGCGCGGCTCTCGGTGGCGCCGGGTGCCGACGTCACGCAGGGCGCCGTCTTGTCGCTGGACACCGCTCACTATTCGGCGGTCGTCGCGCTCGACGCTTCGCTCGGGGCGGCGGGACCTCGACTTGCACGTTATGTGCGCTCCGGTGGCGGGCTCGTCCTCGTGGGTGAGGCCGCGAGTGCCGGTGCTGTCCGCGAGCTCGCGCCGGCCAAGCGCGCCGACATGCGGACCGCTGCAATCATGACTTTTGACGCGAAGCAGCCGTTGCGGTCGCTCGCGTTCACTCCGCTCCTCACGTTACGCGCAGATGTGGTGCCGCTTGATGCTCACGACGGTGTGTCGATGGTCGTCGCCCGCCGGGAGGAATTCGGACGCGTCGTGCAAGTTGGCTACAACGAACTCTGGCGATGGCGGATGCAGGGCGGTGATTCTGGGCCCGCCAATCATCGGGCGTGGTGGTCGCGGCTCGTAGCCGGCGTCGTGCCGGTACCGATGGACGTGTCTGATGCCATAGACGAGGGGGCACCCGTCGCGCGATTGTTCGACGCACTCGGCGCGCCGACTCCGGCGCCGCCGCGTCGCGCGCCCGGAGAGCCGCTGCCGATCTGGCTGTTGCCGGCCATCTGCGCACTGTTGCTGGCCGAGTGGGGATCACGACGTTATCGCGGGGCACCATGAGCACGGCATTTATTTCGCATTCCGATTGCGGCCGGCACGATACCGGCTGGAATCATCCGGAACATGTTGGCCGACTGCGGGCGATTCCGCGCGCGCTGCGCTACCACGTGGACTTGTACGAAGGGCTCGAGCATCTCGAAAGCCGTCACGCAACGGCCGATGAGATCGCGCTGGCGCACGGTCGCGAGTATATCGAATCGGTGCGGGCGCTCGCGGAAAGAGGAGGCGGGCGCTTTGACGCCGACACGGTCGCGAGCGAAGGATCGTGGGACGCGGCGACCGCGGGTGCGGGCTCGTTGCTCGATGCCGTCGACCGCGCGCTCGATGGCCGCAATGTGCGGAGCTTCAGTGCCGTTCGGCCGCCCGGACATCACGCACTGCGCGACCACGCGATGGGATTCTGCCTCTTCGGAAATGTCGCAATCGCCGCGCATTACGCGAGGAAGACTAAGGGCCTCGAGCGCATTCTCATCGTCGACTGGGATGTCCATCACGGCAACGGAACGCAGGCGCTCGTCGAGCACGACGAAAACATCCGATTCATCTCGATGCATCAATGGCCGTGGTATCCGGGCACTGGCGCGCACGACGACACGGGACCGAAGCACAGCGTCTTCAACATTCCGATGGCGGCACAACTGCCACGCGACGAGTATGTCACGGCGCTTCTTCGAACGGTGGACAAGGCAACAGAAAGTTTTACGCCGGACCTCGTGCTGATTTCGGCCGGATTTGATTCACTGAGTGGTGATCCGCTCGGGGGGTTTACGATGGAGATCGACGATATCAATCAGCTGACACGCGAGATGGTGTCGCGGGCCGAGCACTGGTGTGGGGGGCGAGTGGTGAGTGCGTTGGAAGGTGGCTACACGCCGGACCGGCTGGGGGAAGCGGTGATGGGGCATCTGAGGGAACTGCTTTGAACAGCTTCCCCCTCAGCCGCCGTGGCCAGTAGCTTTCACACATGTTCTGCCCCGAATGCGGTACCTGGAACCGCGGCGCCGCCAAGACCTGCACCAAGTGCAGCGCTGCGCTTCCGGAGGTACGTGCGGTCGCCGAGGCGCCGGACGCGCTCATTACCGCGCTGCGACAGGCGACGGGTAACCGCTATCGCATCATTCGCCGCATCGGGAGCGGCGGGATGGCCGATGTCTACGCGGCGGAGCACGAGCAGCTCGGACGCCCGCTCGCCGCGAAGGTGATGCACGCGCATCTCGCGCGCGACGAGGAGATGCGGCTGCGATTCAAGCGCGAAGCCGAAGCGGCGAGCCGGCTCGTCCATCCATTGATCTGTACGCCGATCGACTACGGCGAGAGCGGAGAGGTCGTCTATCTCATGCTCCCGTATCTCGGTGGCGGCTGTCTCGCCGACGATCTGACGCGCGATCGGATCGTGCCGGCGATCCGCGCGGCGGTGATCGCGTCGCAGGTGGCGTCGGCGCTCGACTACGCGCACCGGCACGGCGTCGTGCATCGCGACGTGAAGCCCGATAACGTGCTCTTCGATGACGACGGCAACGCGATGCTTACTGATTTCGGAATCGCGACCGCACGTTTTCACGGTCGACTCACCGCCGGTGGACGCGCGATGGGAACGCCGCACTACATGGCCCCCGAGCAGGCGATGGGAAAAACGCTCGACGGCCGCGCCGATCTCTACGCACTCGGCGTGATGCTCTACGAGTGTCTTGTCGGCTTCCCGCCGTTCGACGGCGCCGACGGCTATTCGATCGGCTTCAAGCATGTGCACGAAAATCCGGTTGCGCTCGGCGACGTGGATTCGAAGCTGCCGGCCGATCTCGTCACTGTCGTGATGCGCTGCCTTGAAAAGGACGCCGCGCACCGGTACCAGACCGGACAGGAATTGGCGGACGCACTGCTCAACTTTCTCCACGACATCGGCGCCCACGCCGACCAACGCGTTCGCACCGTCGCTGCGCCGCGGGCAGACTGACCGTGCCGCGCCCTGACGGATCGCCACGCCTCGTCGAGGTGGCGCTGCCGATCCCCCTTTTCAAGACGTTCACGTATGCGGTCCCGGAATCGACGCGGCATCCGCTCGTCGCCGGCTCGCGGGTGGTCGTGCCGGTGCGCAATACGCGCGAAGTCGGCTATGTGATCGGCGACAGCGACGGAGCGTCGCTCGGCACGGCAAAGCCAAAAGCCATTCTCGACGTCCCCGACGCGCTGCCGGCCTTTCGTCCCGATCTGCTCGCCGTCTGTCAGTGGATCTCCGACTATTACGTTTCGCCACCCGGCTTGGTGCTGCGCGCCGCGCTCCCCGCCGCGCTCGGTGCATCGAAGCGCCCCGAGCCGGCCGTGAAAACACGGCGCGTGCTGACGATCGTGAACGACCTTCCGACGCTCCTCGAGCGTGACAAAATGTTCGCGCGATCGCCGCAGCAACGTCTGCTCTTCGAGCTTCTCGAATCGCTCGGCGGCACGGCGAGCATCGAGCAACTGGTCAATCAGCTCGGCTGTTCGGACGCCGTGGTGCAGGGGATCATCAAGCGCGGGATCGCGCGCGTCGATAAGGAAGTGCTGTCGCGCGATCCGTTTTCGACTCGCCTCCGCGCAGTGCCGAACGATCACGCACCGACGCCGGCCCAGCGTGCAGCGATCGACGCATTGATCAGTGCCGCGCCCGGCGCGGTGGCGTTGCTGCACGGTATCACCGGCAGTGGGAAGACGCTCGTCTACATCGAGCTGCTCAAGCATGTCGTCGCGCAGGGAAAGAGCGCGATCGTCCTCGTGCCCGAAATCGCGCTCACACCGCAGACGGTCGATCGCTTCCGCGCGGTGTTCGGCGACCAGATCGCCGTCCTCCACTCCGCGCTCGGCGACGGCGAGCGCTACGATGCCTGGCTCGCCCTGCGCAATGGTACGAAGCGCATCGCCGTCGGCGCGCGATCCGCGGTGTTCGCGCCGCTCGACAATCTCGGCGCGATCGTCGTCGATGAAGAGCACGAGGCGACGTACAAGCAGGGCGAGTCGCCGCGTTATCACGCCCGCGAGGTCGCGATCGTTCGCGCGCGCGAGGCCGGTGCGGTCTGCGTGCTCGGCAGTGCCACACCGAGTCTGGAGTCGTGGGAGAATGCACGACACGGGAAATACACGCTGCTCTCACTGCCGGATCGCGTCGGCGGTGGCGCGCTCCCGAAAGTCGAGGTCGTCGATCTTCGCGTGTCGACGCGTAATTCCAAGGCGTCGCCGGCGGAGCGCGCGATCCGCGCGGTTATCAGTGAACCACTCGAACTCGCGCTCAAGGAGCGCGTCGCCAAAGGTGAGCAGAGCATTCTGCTGTTGAATAGGCGCGGCTATTCCTCGTTCGTGCAATGCAGTTCGTGCGAGTGGGTCGCCGTGTGTCCCGACTGCTCGATCTCGCTGACGTATCATCGGTCACCCGAGCGGCTCGTCTGCCACTACTGTCAGCGGCAGGAACCGCCGCACGACGTCTGCCCGCAATGCGACGCGATGACGCTGCGACAGCGGGGGCTCGGCACACAGCAAGTGGAGCGCATGCTCGCCGAGCAGCTGCCGTCGGCTCGCATAACACGGATGGATGTCGATACGACGAGCGCGAAGTGGGCGCACGCCGACATTCTCGATAAGGTCGGCCGCGGGGAGATCGACATTCTCCTCGGCACGCAGATGATCGCCAAGGGGCTCGATTTCCCGAACGTCACGCTCGTCGGGGTGATCGACGCCGACGTCGGGATCAACCTTCCCGATTTTCGGGCGAGCGAGCGAACGTTCCAACTCGTCGCACAGGTCGCCGGCCGCGCGGGGCGCGGTCCCAAGGGCGGTTATGTGATCATCCAGACCCGCGCGCCATCGCATCACGCGATCCGGTGCGCGGTGACGCACGACTACGAGGCGTTCATAGCCGAGGAGCTGCCGTCTCGTGTGAGTCCCGCGTATCCGCCTACGGTGCGGCTCGCGAACATCGTGTTCAGCGGCACGCAGGAGCTGGCGACGATGGAACTGGCGCAGGCGGCAGGCGAATGGTTCACGACCGCCGCCGCCCAATTCGGCGACAATGTGGTCGGCATCGTAGGTCCGGCGCCCTGTCCGATCGAGCGCATCAAAACGCGCTGGCGCTGGCATCTATTGATCCGCACGGCGAAGCCGGCGGCGCTGACGAAGCTGGCGCGGCGCTTCCTGACGACATTCGAGGTTCCCGGCAAGGGCGACCTGCGGGTGACCTTCGACCGCGATCCGGTGAGTCTCCTCTGATCTGGGCCGTTTTCCGGTTACCCGAGCGACCTGATCCTCAGTTAGATTCCATCCCGTGAATCCAGTAACGACCCAGGCCGCGTATCCTCTGCAGGGATCTGACGACGCAACGCTGCTCCAGCGCATGGGCAGCGGCGACGAACAGGCCCTGGGGGTGCTGTACGATCGCTGGCAATCGGCCGTTCGCGCCGTTGCCGTGCGAATCGTGCAGGACGCGATGGACGCAGACGATATCGTCGAAGAAGTCTTTTGGCAGGCGTGGCGACAGGCGGAGCGGTTCGACGTCGGTCGCGGCGGGGCCAGCACCTGGTTGCTGACCATCGCCCGCTCGCGTTCGCTCGACAAGCTGCGGTCGGTTCGCCGGTCGCGTGAGGATACGGGACTCGATGGAATCGAAGATGACAGTCATGGCGATGCGCTCGCCGTCACCGCGCCGGATCCGATGGCGGCGGCCGATCTCAGCGAGCGCGGCGCGATCGTCCGCGGAGCGCTCGCAACGCTGCCGGCCGAACAGCGCGAAGCGCTCGAGCTCGCCTACTTCGACGGGCTCAGCCAGAGTGAGATCGCCGAGAAGCTGGGGCAGCCACTCGGTACGGTGAAGACGCGCATGCGGCTCGCGCTGCGGAAGTTGAGGGAAAAGCTGGGTATCCTGAACGAGGAGGGGGAGTGATCGACGAAACGAACGAACGCGACGACGCCCCGCTCCCATCCGAGCTCGAGGGAATCGTACGCGCCGAGGTCACCCCGGCGCACGTCGTGCGCAACACGCGCGACCGCCTGATGGCGCGCGCGATGGTCGATTCACGCCGGCGCGGCGGCGATGCGGGCGCTCGCGGCGTGTCCGCCGCTCCAGTGCCAGTCGCACCGACGCCAATCGCGCCGCTTCAGCTCTCACGCGGACGCGGGGTATCATCCGCTCTTTTCGGCGCGGTGTCGCTCGCGCTCGCGGCGTCGATCCTCTTCATCGTCAGCACCGGTCGCGACCGCGATGCGATGCGCGCCACCTATGCGTCGGCCGATCGCGCGAAAGAGGCCCGCATCGACTCACTCCGCACGCTCGTCGCCAACCGCGACCAGTTCGTCGCATCGCTGACCGGATCGCAGGTGAGCGTCGTCGGCCTGTCATCGAGCGCAACGAAAAATCCGCGCGCATTGATGTTCTGGGACAAGGCGACCGACAAGTGGACGTTCGTCGCTCACAATCTCGCCCCGCTCGCGGCCGGACGTACGTATCAGCTCTGGCTCGTCACGGCAACGGCGAAGATTTCCGCCGGGACGTTTACCGTCTCGCCGAAAGGCGACGTGATGCTGCAGGCGACATACGCCCTCGACCGCAACGCGCTCAAGGCCGTCGCGGTGACCGAAGAGCCGATGGGCGGCATGCCGCAACCGACGGGCGCGATGGTCGTCGTCGGAGCGGCCGCTACCCAGTAATCAACCGGCGTCCCGCCCTAGCGTCGCCTCGGCGGCGCTCTAGCGAGCCCCGCCGAGCAGACTGATCCCGAGCACCCAGACCGCCATCGTCAGGGCAACGACGATAGCGCCGAGGAAAAGCTTGGTTTTCAGATCACGTTTCTTGTCGGACATCGTAGGTGTTCGCCTCGTTCGGGGAAGCCGGATGAGTAGTGACGCGGCGCCGGTGCGACCATCGCCCATCGGGAGTACTCCCGCACCAGCACCGTTGGCCGACAGACGCGGAGCGCGTCGCGTCATATGATGAAAGGACTCACACTGTTCACGGAGTCCGATCATGGCCACGACCATCGCCCGTCGCAAAGAGCTCGTTGACCGTCGCAATGCGCCGCTCGCGACGCCGTCCGATCTCGCCGCGCGCGGTACGAAGCAAATCGCCGGAGCGCTCAATGCCGTTCTCGCCGACGTCTTCGCGCTCTATCTCAAGACGAAGAGCTTTCACTGGCACATGAGCGGTCCGCATTTCCGCGACTACCACTTGCTCTTCGACGAGCACGCCGAGCAGCTGTTCGCGATGACCGACCCGGTCGCCGAGCGCGTGCGCAAGATCGGCGAGCGCACACTGACGTCGATCGGCGCCATCGCCCGCGGCCAGCGCGTGCTCGACAACGATGCGGGTTACGTGGAGCCGCTCGACATGCTCGCTGAGCTGCGCGAGGACAACAAGGCGCTCACCGCGCGTCTGCGCGAGGTGCACGATTTGTGCAACGAACATCGCGACGTTGCGACGGCAAGTCTGCTCGAGGTCTGGATCGACGAAACGGAGCGTCGCACCTGGTTTCTCTTCGAGGCGAGCCGCGACGGAAAGTCGTCGGGGCACTAGCCTCGAGTCGGCGAACAGCCGGCTGCTACCGACGCGCGAGCAAGAGCGCGTCGGCGCCGCCGATCGTCGTGTGGGTACCGCGTCAGCACGGAGCCATCTGGCGCGATCGCCTCGGCGAGGCGTACGTAGGGTTTCACGAAGGAAAGCTGCCGGCAAGACATCCGGCCGACAACGCGACGGCGGAGAGGCGTGATGTCCGAGAACCGCGCACGAATCGTTGTGATGGCGCTCTGGACGGTGGCGGGCTGCGCGTCTCTTTCCGGTGGTGGCTCCGGGCCAGCGAGCGATGAATCGGCGATTCGGGATGCCCGCGCCTCACAGAATCGCGCCATCGCGGTGGGTGATCTCGATGCAGTGACACGATTCTGGACGGAGGATGTAACGGTTCGCCGAGCACTCGGAACAGCGATGGCCGGACGCGCCGAGGCGCGCAAAGCCTTCGAGATTTCGGGGCCGCGAGATTCGACGGTGATTTACCAGCGGACGACCACGGCGGTGGAGCTCAGCCGCGCCTGGCCGCTCGCCTTCGAGACGGGAAACTGGACCGGCCAGTTGCGTGACACGCTCGGCCCGGTCGTCATCAGTGGCCGGTTTTCGGCGCAGTGGGTCAAGCGCGACGGCCGCTGGCTCATCAGGTCGGAGGTTTTCGTGCCGCTCGCCTGCGGCGGGGTCGGCTGTTCGTACAAAGCGGTGCCGTAAACGGGAACCGGCGCGCGGTACTCATCCGTTCTACTAAGTCGGGCTCGGCACTCACCCGTTTTGGGGATGCGAGCCTCGGCGAACGGGCTCGGCGCTCGGTAAACGTCTATTTGGGGGATACTGTCTTCGACCGAGCTATAGCTATCCCCCGAACAGCGTACTACTGTGAGGGCAAGCAGGCCACGCTACGCGTCGACGCGCGACTTGCGGATCCACGCCGGCACGTCTTTCCCCCAAGGCAGGGTCCCATGATTTCCGTCGCTGTAATCGAAGACAACCGGTTGGTTCGAGAGGGGATTGCTTCCCTGTTGAATCACACGAAAGATTTTAAGGTCGTCGCGGCTGCGTCGAACGGTGATCCGGCATTGCTTCGCACCGCGAACCCCGACGTCGTGCTCCTCGATGTGGGCCTTCGCGACAACGACAGTTTGATCTTCGCGGGAACCATGAAAACCGAGTTCCCGAATGCAAAAGTCATCATGATGGACCTCCTGCCGATGCACGAGGACATCGTCGACTTCGTGAACGCCGGTGTGTCGGGCTTTATACTGAAGGACGCGACGTTCGAGGATCTCGTCCACACGATCCACGCGGTGCTCCAGGGCGAGCATGTGCTGCCGCCGGCGATGACATCGAGTCTATTTTCGCAGATTGCGAAAGACGCCGTGATGCGCGGGCGCGAAGGGGCGCTCGATGCGGTTCGGATGACCTCGCGCGAACGCGAAGTCATCCGCCTGATCGGCGACGGTATGAGCAACAAGGAAATCGCCGCCGACCTCAACATCGCGACACACACGGTGAAGAGTCATGTGCGCAACGTCATGGAGAAGCTCGCGCTCCACACGCGACTCCAGATCGCCGCCTTTTCCCACCGGGCCGGCGCGGCCTGACGCTCCTCAACGATGTGCATCGCCTGCGCGGCGAGGATGCACAGTAGTTCGACCTGATCGGGCATCCAGAGCCGCGGTTTCGGGTCCATCACAAAGAGTGTGCCGATGGCGTGTCCCGTGCGCGTGAGCAGCGGCGCGCCGGCGAATGCCATCACCATGCCGTCCTGCACCGCTGGCTGCGTATTCATCAGCGGATGACGGCGCACGTCGGGAATCGCGAGCGGCAGACGCGAGGCAATCACGTGCCGGCAAAGCGGCCAAGTGAGAAGAATGGCGAGCGGCGCTGAAAGCCCGGCGCAGCTGATGACGAGCCGTTCTTCACCGTTGACGAGTGAGAGACAGGCGACGGGCGCCTTGATCGAATCGGCGGCTCGGCGCGTCAGGGTATCCAGCGTCTTCTGCGATCGCATCGTACGCACTCCCCGCAGGTGACGGCGAAAAGGGAATTCGGGCGAGGGAAAACACACGCGGGAGCCGGAAGATCTCCGGCTCCCGCGTATTCGAATCCTGTTCAACTACCGGTCGCGTTTACGGAACCGCGACCGTCGGCGGCTTCGGAATGCGGCGGAGCTGCACGCGGCGGTTCGCGGCGCGCCCGTCAACCGTCGAGTTGGAGAAGATCGGACGCTTCTCGCCGTATCCCACCGCTTCGAGAATCCCACGGTCGACACCCCTGCTCACGAGATAGTCGACAACGGCGTTCGCGCGCGCGTGCGACAACGTTTCGTTGTGCGCCGCCGTGCCGACGTTGTCGGTGTGTCCTTCCACCGCCCAACGCGAATCCGGCGTCGATTTCAGCGCCGTCGCGACGTCGTTCAGCACCGGAAGCGAGATCGGAAGGAGCTCCGACCGGTCGGTGCGGAACTGGACGCGGAGAATCACCTGGTCCGCATCGAGGCCCGACATCTTCACGGTATCAACGCGTACCAAGCGCACGGTGTCGCGCATCATCATATGCACCGTGTCAACTCGCGCGTAACGAATCGTGTCGACGCGCGGCGGCATCATCACGGCCGGCGCGCGGCCGCCGATGAAGTACGAGAGCCCGATCAGCACGAGCGGATTGACCGCTGTTTTCTTGCTCATCGGCACTTCATTGTAACCGCCCACCTGCGCACGCGCTTCGACCCGGAGCGCGATGTCGTCGTTCATCATATGACGGATGCCGACGCCGGCGTCGGCGCCCCACGTCGAATGCGTGACGCGACCGTTGATCCCGGCGATCCGCGTCAGCCCCGTTCCCACTGTAAGGAAGGGCGCCGTCGTGGCGTTGATGTCCGTCGTCCACGAGATCGCGGCGGACGGCGTGAAGAACGTCATGCCCTGGCCGGTCGCGAGCGTCGCCGCGCCGCTCACGCTGAAGCTCGGCGTGATGTGGTAGCCGAGTCGGAGTTCGCCGAGCGGGAAGAAGGTGTTGGACCACGCCATCTTGTTGAACCGGTTTTCCGGCAGACCGCTGATGAGGAAGGTCTGCAGCGATTTGTCGAGCCCCATCGCGCCGAGGCCGCCGGTGAACTCCCAGCTGCCGTCACGATGTGGATTCGCATTCTGCGCCATTGCGAGCGCCGGCACGAAGGCCAGCGCGCACGCCGCGGTGAGTATTCGGTTTCGCATGTCAATTCTCCTGAAGAGCTATGAAGGGCAGGTTCCGGGTGGGGGAGACCGGCGGCCAGAGTGGCCGCCGGCTCCCGTGCCGGCTAGAGGTCGTTGTTCCGACTACGGAACGACGATGCTCGTGTTCGTACCGAGCGTCACCGATC
>JAYVPN010000096.1:0-24992 GCA_043757365.1 Gemmatimonadota bacterium
GGCGCCGACGATCGCGGCAAGGTGCGCATCCGGCGTCACCGGCTTCATGAACGCTGCGTTCGGCTTCCGCTTCGCGGCCTTCTTCACAACCTTCTTCGCAGCCTTCTTCACAACCTTCTTCGCAGCCTTCTTCACGACCTTCTTTGCAGCCTTCTTTTTGGCAGCCATCGAAATTCTCCTCGGAAGAATTGAATGAAGGAACGCGCATTCCGCTCTGCAGACACACGCCCTATGGCTCGAAAGTAAAAGCTCTCCCAGCGAGCGCAATAGGGAGTTTCACTCTGCTTTCACTCACACGCCGGACGACGGCTCCACATTCGTGACCTCGCGCCGGTTGAATGTTCGCGCGTTTTCCCTCTGAAAATGCGCAACGCGTCGCGCTACGGCGCGAGCAGCGACTCGAGCAAACGCATCATGCGTTCGTCCGCCGGATCCGCGCTCACATCATCATCTTCGCGTGATTCCCGCTCCTGCGGCGTCTCGAGTACGAGCGGAATTCCGGTGCTGCGAGAGTCATGTAAGAGCCAGCGAAACGCCTCGATTCCGATCGCGCCCTCTCCGAGCAACGCGTGCCGGTCCTTGTTCGAGCCGAACGGGTGCTGACTGTCATTCAGATGGAAAAACGCGGGTGGTTCGCCGATAATCTTTTCGAAATCATCGATCACTTTTCGCTGCGATTCAGCGCTCTCGGTGATCGGATGGCCACTCGCGAAGAGGTGGCAGGTGTCGAGCCCGTACCCGGTGCGGTGGCGCAGTTCCGCTGGAACGCGCGCCAGCATTCGCGCGATTTCCTCAGCGGAACGGCCCATCGTGCGCCCCGCGCCGGCGGTGTTTTCGATCAGCACGCGCGTGCCGCTCGCCGTCTCGGGAACCGTCGTCAACACATAGCGGATGGCGTCGCCAACGCGATCGCACGCCTCGCCCGGATCGCCGTCACCGGCCGAACCGGGGTGAAAACAGCAGCCGCCGACGCCAAGCGTCGTCGAGCGCTCGAGTTCTTTCGCAAGTCCGCTCCGGGCGCGCATTGCCTTCACTTCCTCGGGCGAGGCGGTATTCAGCACGTACGCGCCGTGTACAATCACATGGCGCGGCGCGATTCCGGCCGTCTCGAGCGCGGCGGCGAACTTCGCGGCACGATCCGGCTTAATCGTGACTTTTTCGTTGTAGTACGTCGGCGGCGCCGTCATGATCTGCAGCGCGCGCATCCCCGAGGCGGCGGCGCGACGGGCGGCGTTCACGATACCGCCCGCGTCCGGCGTGTGGGCGCCGAGGAATCGCTCGGTCATGGCTTGTGCGTGTGGGCGGGATTGATGTCGATCATGCGCGTCTGGCCGAGGTATTCGACGCTGCGTGGATTGTCGAGCTGTCGGAGCTTCTTCACGACGTCGCCGATCCGGCGTGCCTGCTCGACGATCGTCGCGAGCGATTCGTCGAGATCCGTGCCGTCGACCATTTTCGCATCGATCAGCGACGCGTGCGACAGCAGGGCGGCGAGCGGGTTGTTGATCTCGTGCTGCAACGCGAGGGACGTCTCGCCGATGCCGGCGAGATAGCGTGCCTTACGCAGCTCCTCTTCGGCGGCGCGGCGGGCCGCCGAAACTTCGATGCGCTTCTCGGCGATGCGCAGACGCGCCCGGACATTCTCCGGGGTCACCGGTTTCGACAGATAGTCGTCGGCGCCGGCGTCAAGCACGGCGGCGAGATCTTCGGTCGTGCCGCGCGCCGTGACCATGAGAATGAACGTCGCCTCGCCGAACGGCACACCGCGGATGCGCCGGCAGAGCTCGATCCCGTTGATTCCAGGCATTTCCCAGTCGAGAATCACCAGCGGCACCGGATGCGACGCGAACGCGTCCCACGCATCCTGTCCATCGACTGCGGCCTTCACGACGGTATGCCCGCTCTTTTCGACCACCCGCGTGAGCAGGAGCCGCATCGTCGGATCGTCGTCGGCCAGCAGGATTTCCACGGCGTTCTCCTTGTCCGGTGCAAACCACTCTACCAGCGCGGTGTCCCCATCCGCATGACGGTCGCGGCGTTGGCGCCGCCGCGCTCGGTCTCGAACCACGCGACCGCCACATGACCGTTCCGCACGGCGACCGCCGGCCGCGATGCCACCGCAGTGCCCGGTGATACCGCCTGCCGACGCTCGAAAATGTGGCCCGCCGTCTTCGACAAAGCGAGCCAGATCTGCGGCGAATCGGCATTCGGATTTTCGTACGCGACCGCGACGGTGTCGCCGCGAGACGCGACCGCCGCGCCCGAGATCCGCTCTCCATAGACTATCGCCACTGGTGAGTGAAACATGTCGCCGCCTTCCATCGAATGCACGAAAAAGACGCCGGCCCCTTCGGCGGCGACCATGTGGTACACAACGTGCACGAAGCCGTTGAGCGAGTCGGCGCTGATGAACGGCGGCGCCCGGCGGCAGCCGCTTCGTCCGCGATCGGTGCTGTCTGCGGTCACCGGCTGCGCCCACGAACGTCCGCGGTCCACCGAGCGGGCGACGACGAGCGATGCCGTGCTGTCGCGCCGCAGCTGCCACCACGCAGCGAACGCCGTGTCGCCACGCGCCGTCGTGGCCGAGAGCGACGCGGCGCAGATTGCGGCACCAGACGGCACCGTCGGTGGCGCCCACGGTGCCATTAGGGCCGCCTGATTGCCGGGCTGAATCGTCAGCCGCGCGCCCGGCGCGATCATCCCGGGCGCGCGTTCCTCTCGATCCCATTGTACGGCATCGCGCACGCAGGCGGCCGCCAGCGCACTGACCAGCAACGCGACGTGCACGAGCCGGCGCCCGCCAGCCGGATGCTTCTCCGACGTGTCGCTGGTATCTTTGGAGACTGGGTTTCGCTCACGCACGACTTTAAGGATACCCGCATGTCATCCGCTCCGTCCAACGGCGTCCGCCGGCTCCCGCCGACCGTCAACGAACCGATCAAGAGCTACGTGCCGGGCTCGCCCGAGCGCGCCGATCTCAAGACCCGCCTCGCCGCGATGGAAGGCGAGCGCCCCGAGATTCCGCTCGTCATCGGCGGCAAGGAAATCCGCACCGGCGATATCGCCAACGCGACCTCGCCGCATAAGCACGCGCACGTCACGGCGACGTGGCACAAGGCGCGGGCGACCGATGTGACGGCGGCCATCGACGCCGCGCGTACCGCGCAGAAGGACTGGGCCGCATGGCGCTTCGAAGATCGCGCCGCGGTCTTTCTCAAGGCGGCGGAACTCCTCGCGACGACGCACCGCAGCACGCTCAACGCGGCGACGATGCTCGGCCAGTCGAAGACGGCGTTCCAGGCCGAGATCGACGCGGCGTGCGAGCTGATTGATTTCTGGCGCTTCAACTGTCAGTTCGGCGCCGACCTGCTGACCGAGCAACCGATCAGCGGCCCGGGCGTCTGGAACTCCACTGACTATCGCGGTCTCGAAGGCTTCGTCTACGCGGTCTCGCCGTTCAACTTCACGGCGATCGGCGGCAACCTCCCGACCGCGCCGGCGCTCATGGGCTGCACGAGCATCTGGAAGCCGGCCGGCACGGCAATCCTCTCGGCGTGGCACACGATGCAGATCCTGCGCGAGGCCGGCCTTCCCGATGGAGTGATCAACTTCGTGCCGGGTGACGCAGCGACCATCACAGACGTCGCCCTCAACCATCGCGAGTTCGCCGGCGTCCACTTCACCGGCAGCACCGCGGTCTTCAACTCGATGTGGAAGACGATCGGCGCGAACATGTCCAACTACAACTCCTATCCGCGCATCGTCGGCGAAACGGGCGGCAAGGACTTCATCATCGGCCATCCGTCGGCCGATCCGGCGGCGCTCGCCGTCGCGATCGTCCGCGGCGCCTTTGAGTACCAGGGCCAGAAGTGTTCGGCAGCGAGCCGTGTCTACGTGCCAAAGTCGCTCTGGAACGACGTGCGCGACCGGATGATCGGGATGATGCAGGATATCCGGATGGGCGACGTCAACGACTTCCGGAACTTCATGGGTGCCGTGATCGACAAGAAGGCGTTCACACGCATTGAGTCGTATCTCGCCGATGCGAAGAAGAACGCAAAGATCATCGCCGGCGGCAGCAGCGACGGCTCGACAGGCTACTTCATCGAACCGACGCTCATTCAGACCGACGATCCGTCATACCGCCTGATGTGCGAAGAGATATTCGGCCCCGTTGTCACCGCGTACGTCTATGACGACGCGAAATGGCATGAGACGCTGAAAATCGTCGACTCGACCTCGCCGTACGCACTCACCGGCGCGGTTTTCGCGCGGGACAAACAAGCCGTCGCCGACGCCCACGCGGCGCTGCGAAACGCGGCGGGCAATTTCTACGTAAACGATAAGTGCACCGGCGCCGTCGTCGGCCAGCAGCCGTTTGGCGGCGCACGCGCCAGCGGGACGAACGACAAGGCGGGTTCGAAGCTGAACCTCACGCGCTGGGTCAGCGCCCGCACGATCAAGGAAACATTCGTGCCGCCGACCGACTATCGCTATCCGTTCATGGACGCCCAGTAATCGACGTGGAGCAATACCTCTGATGTCCGAACACCGCTATGTGACGTACGACGTCTTCACCGATCGCGCGTTCGGAGGAAACCAGCTCGCGGTTTTCCCCGACGCGACGGACATTCCCGATGAACTGCTCTTGACCATCGCGCGCGAGTTCAATTTTTCGGAGACGACGTTCTGCTATCCGCCGGAGAACCCCGCGAACGCCGCGCGCGTGCGAATCTTCACGCCGGGCTCGGAACTCCAGTTCGCCGGCCATCCGACGGTCGGAAGCGCGATCGCACTCTGTACGCTTGGGCTCGTCGGCGCGTCAAAGGGCGAATCCGAGATCGTCCTCGAAGAAGGGGTCGGACCGGTGCCGGTGAAACTGCGCTTCACCGACGGCGAGGCGCCGTTCGCGCAATTCTCCGTCGCGAAACTCCCCGAGTTCGGGCCGACGGCGCCGAGCCGCGGCAAGCTCGCCGAGATGCTGTCGATCGACGCCGAAGACATCCTCGGTGCGCCGATGTCGCCCCAGGGCGTCTCGTGTGGACTACCGTTCCTCATCGTGCCGGTGCGCAGCCTCGACGCGCTCGGCCGGGCGCGCGTGCGGATGGAAACGTGGGAACAGACGCTCAAGGCGAGTTGGGCATCGGAGCTCTTTCTGTTCACGCCGGACGCCGACGGCGGACCGAATCACTACCGCGCGCGCTGCTTCGTCCCGGGACAGAATATTTCAGAGGATCCCGCGACCGGATCGGCCAATGCCTGTTTCGCGGGCTATCTCGCCTCGAAGAACATGATCGTGAGCGGAACGCTGAGCTGGACGGTCGATCAGGGCGTCGAGATGGGACGGCCGAGCCGACTCGAGATCGAGGCCGACAAGACTGACGGCGCCATTACCGCGGTGCGCGTCGGTGGGCAGGCCGTGCATATGAGCACCGGCACGCTGCAGCTGCCGTGAGCCGTTAGGCCGGCAGCTCGTCGATGTTGATGGCTCCCGCTTCGATCGAGCGCCGTCCCGGTGTGGTACCGTCGAACGCGCGCATCGCCGCGTGCCACGTCTCCGTGCGATTCCGTCCGTTGCGTTTCGCGACGTAGAGCGCCTCGTCCGCGCGCGCCATCAGCGTGCCTGCGATCTGATCGTTGCGTGCGGCGTCCGACGCGATGCCGATACTGATCGTGATCTTGCGCTTACCGCCGACGCTCTCGAAGACTCGCGCCGCGAAGGCGTGGTGAATGCGGTCGGCGAGAATCTGCGCGCCTTCGACGTTCGTGTCGGGCGCGAGAATCTCGAACTCCTCGCCGCCAATGCGGGCGACGACGTCACCGAGCCGCGCCGTGTCGCGCAGCAGACTGCCCATCTCGCGAAGGACTTCATCGCCGGTGAGATGGCCGAACTCGTCGTTGACGCGTTTGAAGTGATCGACGTCGAGCGCCAGCACCGAGATCGGATGACCGCCGCGCACCGCGCGCGACACTTCGCGCGTCACGAGCTGATCGAAGCCACGGCGGTTGTAGCATCCCGAAAGCGGATCTGTGAGGACGATCTTCTCGAGCTGAGCGCGCATTCGGTTGTACGCACGGCCGACGACGGTGATCGAGTCCGGCATCTTGTCGTGCGACTCGTCGTACTCGAGTGAGAAGTCGCCTTCCTGCGCGCGTTCAAAGATCGCAATGATGCGGCCGAGTCGCTTCTGCATTTGTCCCTGAAGCATCACGAACAGGCCGACGCCGAGCATGAAAAGTGCGAGATCCCAAAAATGTTCGGTCGGCGCGCCGAGGAGTCCTTCGTTCTCGGCACCGATGATGATCAGAGTGTAGAACAGCGCCACGCACGCGAGATTGTACATCGTCGCGCGGGCGCCGAAGAAAAGCTGCGTGAATTGCACCGTGAAGATCGAAACGATCAGACCGCGCGGGTATTCGAGCGGCGGCGTGATGACGTACATGATGCCGAACAGCAGCGTCATATCGGCGACGACGGCGACAGCGATGGTCGAATCGCCGGCCTGGCCGCGTTTGCGCACGAACGCTATCACGAACTGATTCACCGCGAGATACAGCCCAATCATCCCGAGGGCGATGAGTAGAGCCCGGTGCGCACCGATGTGTCGTGAGACCACCGAATCCGACGAAATGACTCCGGCCCACTTAAGCGACACGGTGCCAAGACCGACCAGCAAGACGAACGCCCGCCGGTACTTCCCCTGCCAGAGGAGAACTTCGGCGTTCGACAGTTCACCTCTCGCGGATGCGGTCGTCGTCACGTAAGTCCGTCGCTCGCTGCTATGGGGGAGTTGCGTGTGGCTATTGCAAAGGACGCGTGCATGGCCCCGTTCGCAACCCGTTCTCCCCTCCACAGCGTCCTACCGCATCAGAACTTCGACTCCAGATACAGATCGAGCCGCCACTGTTTGGTTGGGTAAATCCCGCGCGAGACGTCGACGCGGAACAGGCCGTCGAGGAACGAAGCGCCGACGCCGGCGCCCGACATCGGCCGGCCCTTGATCGGCCAAACATTGCGGTCACCGGCCCAGCCGAGATCGGCGAAGACGATCGGCCGGAACGCGACCGCGTGCGCGCCGATCTCGGCGCGCGCCATCCAGAACGCATCGCCGACACCGGTGAGTGCGGTCTGCCCGCGGATCGTCTGGGTGCCGCCAAGATAGAACTGCCGCTGCGCCGTCACTTTGCCGACGCTGCTGCCGACGGACGCCGAGAACGATCCGGCCAGCGTACTCGAGAGCGGGTGCGATACGCTGAAATCGGCGAGCGCACGGCCGTATCCAAAATCACCGCCGGCCGCCTCGGCGCGTACATCGGTCGAGGCACGAAATCCTTCGGGGTCGAGGCCGTAGCTGTTCCGCAGCCGGATCGATCCACCGAACTCGGTCGCCTTGTCGGCTGTCGGATTGGCGATGAAACGCGAATCGTTGCCGCCACCGAAGAGCGTCCATCGCGAGTTGACGTTCGCCGTCGACTGCTGCTCCGCGAACACGCGCCACTCGAGGGCGCCGAGCGTGGGATGCGTCCCGCCGAACTCCACGCCCTTCGTGCGGTAGTAGGCGCCCTCATCGCGTGCGTAAAGCAGCGAGCCGAGCGATGCCCCGAATGACAGCGGCGATCCCCAGTCGTTGGCTGCCTCAAGACGGCGATACACGCTGCCATGAAGCGTCGATCGGCCGTTTGAGCGAGCGAGCGACAACTCACCGTTGAGCTGTTTGTCGGCAAGACTATACCGCGCACCAATCGCCGCGGTGTAGCCAAGCCCGAGCACACTCGAGACGCGAAGACCGGACGACAACCCTTCCACGCGATTGTAGCGCGACAGTCCGAGCCCGTATTCGAACACCGGCTTCTGCGGTGCCCAACCAGCCTGCAGACCAAAGCCGAGCGACTTGATGAGCATGTCGCGCTCGGCGCTGCCGAACGTTTCCTCACCCTTGTCGTAGATCGAACCGGGAAGCTCGGGGGAATTCGCGAGCGCAGCCGAATCGCATGGAATAGATGTGGAAACGGTCACGTTGCCTTCGTATCGGCGCTGAAGCTGCGTATACGCGCCGGTGGCGGCGCACTCGCGATCCTTGGTCGCGACGATCTCCTTGGCGCGTTCGGTACGCGCCAGCTTGATCAGAGAGTCGCGCACTGGCTTCGCGGTTTTCGCGCTGTCGAGACTGTCGCGCAACATCGCGAGCTTCGAGCGCGCCAGTACCGGGACCTTGAGCGGCTCGGAAATTTCATTGACGCCTGCGTACTTGAACTTTTGTTCGACCGAAACCGGTACGCGCATGAAACTCATCTGCGCCTGGCCCTCGAGCGCCTGCGAGCGCGGCATCCAGAAGCGTTGGTTGTAAAGTCCGTATTCAACGGTGATCGCGGTGACTTCGACCTTGAGCGGCGAAATAAGCGCCTTCACTACCGCCGGCGGTTGATCATCGTTGGAACCTCGACCCATCCCCGGACCCCGACGGCCACGGCGCGCGCGCGCCGAATCCGAACTGAACGCGCCCGGATCATTTTTCGCTTCCGCCCACACGTCGAGCGGTGCCGACGTGCGGTACACCGCCCGCACGAGATGCGCCGACGCCTCGTCGAACCAGAACGAACCGACGCTAAGATTCCATTTCGGCTCCCGTGCCTGAACGCGTACTTCGCGCAGCGTGATCCGCTTGCCGTCAGGCAACGACATGATCACGGAGTCACCGACTTCATACGTGTAATAAGCCTCGGCCCCCTCGGCGATCGGATGCACAAACTCGCGGTCGTCCACCTCCGCGCGCGTCACGCCGCTGTAAAACGGGAGCTGTTCGCGGCCGGGGTAGTACGGAATCGGCGAAAAGCCATTGACGTTTCCGCCTCCCTCTTTCCCCGCCATCGGCACCACAGTGCGACTTCCCTTCAGCTCGACCAACGCACCGGCGCCTCGCTGCCATTGGACGCGTGAGGCATCCTCGTGGCGAAGCGCGAGGCGATCACGGCCCAGAAACTTCACGCCGAGCCCGACAGAGAAGCGCTGGTACGTCGTGGCATCGTAACTCGCGAGCGCCGAGTCTTGCTTCAACCGCGCGACGCGCGCGCGAAGAATGAGATCCTTCGACGCCGCATCGCGATAAGCCGACGCACGCATCGCGTCGGTGACCGTCAGACGGCGCACCGGCCGATCAGTGCGACGGCCGCGAAGATCTTCAAATTCGGCCTGCATTTCGGCGGTCGCCTGTCGCGCTTTTTCTTTTTCTTTGTCACGCGCGGCCGAATCGGTCGATGCGCCGACGCGGACGCCGACGGATACCTGGAACGCGAGCGCGAGCGGAACGAGAGCCAGCATTGTCGAGTTCTCCGGGGGAAGCACGATCCTGTCGCTACATATGATACGCACGTTGAGCGACGCGGGTTTCGACGGCTACCCGGACACGCGAGGCGTGTCACTCGGACGTAGCATCGATTACCCTTCCACTCGCGCTTCGTTTCCCCGAGCCCCGCCCCGATGGCCGCCACCGCCACCCAACCGCTCGCCCTTTCGATTCACGGCCTCCGTAAGGCGTACGGCGACGTCGTCGCCGTCGACGGCCTCGACATCGACGTCCGCCCCCAAGAGTGCTTCGGTCTGCTCGGCCCCAACGGCGCCGGCAAGACGACGGCGATCGAGATCTGCGAAGGGCTGATCGAGCACGATAGCGGAACCGTGGAAGTGCTCGGCCGCCATTGGGCGAAGGACGCCCAGGCGCTACGCCAGCGCATCGGCATCTCGCTCCAGGAAACGCAGCTCTCGGAAAAACTCTCGGTCACCGAAACCCTCAGTTTGTTTCGCAGCTTCTACGATCGATCGAAAAGAGTGGACGAAGTCCTGTCGGTCGTGCAGCTCGACGAAAAACGGAACGCCCGCGTCAGTGCGCTCTCCGGCGGGCAGAAGCAGCGACTCGCGGTGGCCTGCGCGCTCATCGGCGATCCGGAACTGCTCTTCCTCGACGAACCGACCACCGGCCTCGACCCGCAGTCGCGCCGCCAGATGTGGGACGTCATCGATCGTTTCCGCAACTCCGGGCGATCCGTTGTGCTTACGACACATTATATGGATGAAGCCGAGCGACTTTGCGATCGCATTGCGATCGTCGACCACGGCAAGGTGATTGCGCGCGGAACGCCGAAAGAGTTGATCGCCTCGCTTGGCGTCGAGCATGTCGTCGAGTTCTCGGCGAACGGCGACGCGACGCTCGCACTCGACGAATTGAAATCGCTGGACGGCGTGCGCGACGCCCGCCTTGATGCCGGCACATATTCGTTGCAGGCATCGGCGTTGCATCGCGCGGTCCCGGCGCTTCTCGCCCATCTCAGCGCGCACGGCGCACCGCTCACCGAACTGCGCACGCATTCGGCGACGCTCGAAGACGTCTTCGTTTCGCTCACCGGAAGGAAACTGCGCGATGACTGATCAGGGACGTACACCGCGCGGATGGAAGGAATCGCAGCTCGCGCAAATGGTCTTCGTGCGCCTGCGCGAATTCGTGCGCGAACCCGAAGCGTTCTTCTGGGTCTTCGTCTTTCCGATTCTGCTCGCGGGCGGACTCGGCATCGCGTTTCGCAACAAGCCCGCCGAGATCGTGCACGTGGCGGTCGTCGAAGCACCGCTGGCTCTGCGTGCGACGCTCACAACGGCGACGCAACTCCTCGCCGGCAATTCCGGCATCGACGTGCAAACGATGACCGTCGATTCGGCCGCGCTCGCGCTGCGCACCGGAACGGTCGCGCTCATTGCAGTGCGCGGTGTCGATGGATCGATCGAGTATCGCTACGATCCGGCGCGCGAGGAATCGCGCACCGCACGGCTCGTCTTCGACAACGCGCTGCAGCGCGCGATGGGGCGGACCGATGCCTCCGCGCCCTCCGACAAGTTGGTCACTGAGAAAGGCGCCCGGTATATCGATTTCCTGATTCCCGGCCTGCTCGGCATGAACCTGCTCGGCAGCGGCGTCTGGGGACTCGGTTTCGCCCTGGTGGATTTGCGACGCAAGAAGCTCCTCAAGCGGCTCGTCGCCACGCCGATGTCGCGCTCGCAGTTCCTCGCGTCGTTCATGATCTCGCGGCTCGTGCTGCTCTGCATCGAAGTCACCGCTCTCGTCGGCTTCGGCGTGCTCGTCTTCGGCGTTCCGCTGCGTGGACCGCTCTGGGTGCTGGCGCTGATCGCCGTCATCGGCTCGCTTTGCTTCAGCGGACTCGGCCTGATGATCTCGTCACGGGTGAAGACGATGGAAGGCGCGTCAGGGCTGATGAATGCGGCGATGCTTCCGATGTGGGTGCTGTCGGGCGTCTTCTTTGCGTCGTCAAATTTTCCGGCGGCGATGCAGCCGATCGTGAAGGCGCTGCCACTCACGGCAGTGAATGACGCGCTGCGGGCGAACATGCTGCAGGGCGCCTCCATGGGCGGAGTACTTCCTCAGCTTGCCGTCATCGGAATTTGGACCGTACTCTGCTTTACGATCGCGTTACGATTCTTCGACTGGAAGTAGCGGATGACCGAAATGCCCGACGAGTTTGGCGACATTCCCAATGAAGAGTTCCGTGCCCGCGCGCACGAGCTCGTCGAATGGATCGGCACGTATCTCAATGATCCGTCGAAGTATCCGGTGCTGCCGCCGCTGGTACCGGGCGCCACGCGTGCCCGCCTCACGCACGAGCCGCCACAGGACGCCGAGCCGCTGGCGCGAATTTTCGCGGACTTCGAGTCGCAAATTCTCCCCGGGCTTACGCACTGGAACCACCCGGGCTTCATGGCGTACTTCGCGAACACCGCGTCGGCACCGGGCGTGCTCGCTGAGTTCCTGATGGCGGCGCTGAACGTAAATGGAATGCTCTGGCGCACCGGCCCCGCAGCGACGGAGCTCGAGCAGGTCGTGACGGATTGGCTCCGGCAACTGCTCGGTCTCACGCCGGGCTGGTTCGGAATGGTGAACGATCTTGCGTCGACGAGCACGCTGTACGCGCTCGCCGCGGCGCGTGAAGTCGATGCGTCGCTCGACATTCGCAAGAAGGGGCTCGCCGGCCGCAATCTGCCGCGGATGCGCGTCTACTGCTCCGAGCACGCGCACAGTTCAGTGGACAAGGCGGCGATGACGCTGGGACTTGGCTTCGAGAACGTCGTACGCATTGCCGCCGATGCAGAGTTCCGGATGCGGCCGGAGGCGCTCGCCGAAGCGATCGCGAAGGATCGCGCCGGAGGATTCAAACCGATCGCCGTGGTCGCGACCGTCGGCACGACGAGCATGACGAGCGTCGATCCCGTATCGGCGATTGCCGACATCTGCGGCCGGGAGAAGCTCTGGCTACACGTCGACGGTGCGTATGCCGGTGTTGCCGGTGCGGTGCCAGAGTTGCGACACCATCTCGACGGTGTCGATAAAGCGGACTCTTTTGTCGTGAATCCGCACAAGTGGCTGTTCACGCCGATGGATTGTTCGGTGTTTTACACGCGCCGGCCCGACGTGCTCAAGCGGGCGTTCTCGCTGGTCGCCGCCTATCTCGAAACGGCCGAAGCGGATCAGGTCGTCAACTACATGGACTACGGCTTCCAGCTCGGGCGGCGTTTTCGCGCGCTCAAGCTGTGGATGGTGCTTCGAGCCTTTGGCGCCGAGGGTATTGCCCGCCGCATCCGGCATCATTGCGAACTGGCGAACAGCTTTGCGACGTTGGTCGAGGCTGAGCCCGGTTGGGAGCTGTCGGCGCCGCATCCGTTCTCGACGCTCTGCTTCCGGCACATCGTTCCTGGTGCGACGCTCGAAGAAACGAACGCGCACAACGCGAAGATCCTCGACCGCGTGAACGAGAGCGGTGATATTTTTATCTCGCACACCATGCTCGGACCGACGTATGTCCTCCGGGTCGCCATTGGTAATCTTCGAACGACCGGGGAGCATCTTGCTCGGGCTTGGGCGCTGCTCCGCGCCGCCGCTTCAATCGCTCCCTAACGGAACCGAAGACCGCCCTGTCCTGTATATGACGTCTCCTGGTCCAGCAGCAGAATAGGTACGCGCGCACTCTCTTTTCGGGGGTAGGACTCATGAAGGTTCTTCGTCTCACGCCGTTCCTCGCCGCTGCAGTGCTCTTCGCGGCTTGTGAAAGGGCGCCGACGCAAGCGAACAACTCGCTGGCGCTGCTCGATTCAGTCGACCAAGTGGTGCTGACGTTCAACGCAACGAGTGGTCTTCCGGGCGAACCGTTCCATGGTCCCGGTCCGGGCAGCAAAGGTGATACTCGAGGACCGGGCGCACCGTTTCCTGACAGCCTGAAGCTGACGGCGGCGCAGGAAGCGCAGATCAAGGCGCTGCGCGATGCCTTTAAGACGGCGAATGCCGTCGACCTCGCCGCACTCGAAGCGATTCACGTGAAGGCCGCGGCGGCGATGAAGGCGGGCAAGTCACGCGATGAGGTTCGAGCGATTTTCGATACGGCGAAGCCGATCCTTGATCGCCTGAAGCCGAAGTTCGACGCGCTCGAAACGGCGACGCAAGCGGTTCTCACGGCGGCACAAAAAGCGTGGATCGCGTCGCACAAGCCGACCGGTATGCCGGAGCGTCATCCGTAAGTTTTGCGTCGCGGACTCAACGACACCACGGATTTACGCGGATCGGGCAACAGCGGCCGCGGATTTCGCGGTAAAGCGCGGATACAGCAAAAACGGGGGAACGACACTTTATCAAAGTGCTGTTCCCCCGTTCTGTTCTATCCGCGCTTTACCGCGAAATCCGCGGCCGCACTTGCTGTTGTTCTTGCAGTTGCCCGATAAGCGTAAATCCGAGGCGTCGTTGAGCCCCGCCTAATGCAACTGAGTCTAGTGCGACTCCGCCTTCACCGCATGCGCCGCTTTCGGGATCATGTACTCATCCGTCCGCGGCCGCTGCGGAATATCAAACAGGCCGCTGAGCTTGATCCGCCAATCGTCGAGAATCTCGTAGATCGTCGGAATCACGAGCAACGTCAGGAACGTCGACGTGATCACGCCACCGATGATCGCGCGGCCGAGCGGCGAACGGAAGTCGGCGCCTTCGCCGCGGCCGAGCGCCACCGGGATCATGCCGGCGATCAGCGCGAGCGTCGTCATCATGATCGGACGCAGTCGCACGCGGCCGGCCTCGATGATCGCCTCTTCGCGCGGCTTGCCGTTCTCCTGGCCCCACTTCGCGAAGTCGATAAGCAGAATCGCGTTCTTCGCGACGATGCCCATCAGCAGAATGACGCCGATCATCGACATGATGTTGAGCGTGCCACCGGTGAGAATGAGCGCCAGCACGACACCAATCAGCGACAGCGGCAGCGACACCATGATCGCGATCGGCTCGAGGAACGAGCCGAACTGCATCACGAGAATCAGGTACATCAGGAGAACGGCGACGCCGAGCGCCGCGAAGATCTTGCCGAACACTTCGGCCTGATCCTTCACTTCGCCGCCGGCGGAGAACCGATAGCCGGCCGGTAGCGTGAACTTCGCGAGCTCCTTCTGGATATCGTCGTTCACTTCGCCGAGCGAGCGTCCCTGCGTGTTCGCCTCGACGACGACGTTGTTGTCGCGGTTCAGATGGCTGATGAGCGCCGGTCCGACGCCGTTGCTCACCGTTGCGATCTGTCCGAGCGGCATCGTAGTCGTCTTACCACCAGGACCCTGCACGACGAGCGGAAGACGTTCGATGTCCGCCGCCTTACGCCGCGATTCCGGCGAGAGTCGCACGCGCACCTTCCGGTTCTCGCCGGAGGGATCGACCCAATCACCGGCGTCGACCCCGGCGAACGCCGGACGCATCGCGTTCGCCACCTGACCGGCCGTCACGCCGAGTGAACCGGCGAGCTGACGATTGAGGCTGATCACAAGTTCAGGCTTCTGTCCCTTCGTCGACAGACCGACATCAACGGCACCGGGGACCTTCTTCACGATCTTCATCACCGAATCGGCGAGGACGCCGAGCACGCGCGCATCCTTGCCGCGGAGTTCGACCTGCACCTGCTTGCGCCCGCCACCAAAGCCGGACGTATACACGTACACGTTGGCACCGCCAATCTTCGCGACTTCTTCACGCAGAATCTTGCCGAACTCGACCTGGCTCACGCTGCGCTCAGACTTCTTCTTCATCCGGATATAGACGCTGCCGAGATCGGCCGCGCCGATCGCGCCGCCAGCCTGCTGGCCGGCGCTCGTGCCGCCAACGGTCACGAAGCTGTAGCGCACGAGGTCGCCATGGCTGCGCGCGATGCGTGCCGCCTCTTCCGTCTTCAGTCGCGTGTACTCGAGATTCGACCCCGGGGGCGTCTGCACCTGCATCGTCACTTCGCTGCGATCCGAATCCGGAACGAAACCGAAACCGCCATACGTCGCCTGCAACCAGATCGCGGCGACGAATGTCAATGTCGCCAGCCCGACCATCGTCCAGCGATGGCGCAGCGCCCAGCGAATGACATGCGTGTATTTCTCCGACATCCGGTCGAACCATTGGTTGAACTTCTCGAGCTTCCGCGAAATCCAATTCTGACCCTCGTGCGCTTCCTTCTGTGGGTCCGGCCAGTAGGCCGAGAGCATCGGGTCGAGGGAGAACGAGACAAACAGCGACACGAGTACGGCCATCGCGATCGTCAACGCGAGCGGCTTGAACCACTGACCGGCGACCCCGTACATGAAGGCGATCGGCACGAAGACGGCGATGATCGAAAACGTCGTCGCGGCGACGGCCAAGCCAATCTCATCCGTCCCTTCGTGCGAGGCCCTGAAGTGATCTTTGCCCATCTCGATATGTCGCACGATGTTTTCACGCACGACGATCGCGTCATCGATCAAAATCCCGATCGCGAGCGAGAGGCCGAGCAGCGACATCGTGTTGAGCGTGAAGCCGAACGCATACACCGCGATGAAGCTCGCGAGCACCGACACCGGCAATGCCAACCCGGTGATGACGGTCGAACGCCACGAGTTCAGAAAGAGGAAAACGACGAGCACGGTGAGCAGTGCACCTTCGATCAGCGTCTCTTCCACGTTGCGCACCGACGCCTCGACGCGTTCACCAGCGTTCTGAATGATGTCGAGCTTCGTTCCCTGCGGAAGCGTCGCTTCGATCGCCTTCACCTTCTCGAGCACCTTCGCCGCGACCTGCGATGTGCTGTAGCCCTTCGACTTCTTCACGAGGATACCGACAGCATCACGCCCGTTGTACAGCGCGGTGGACTTTGTCTCTTCGACGCCATCCTTCGCCGTGGCGATCTCGCCGAGTCGGACCGTGCGGCCGTTCCGCTGATCGACGACGAGATTCATAAAATCTTCCGGCGTCAACAGCTTGCCACTCAGGCGAATCGACCGCTCGTCGAGCGTGCCGTTCACCTTACCCACCGGTGCCGCGACGTTTTGCGACTGCAGCGCCTGGACGACCTGCTGTACGCTGATGCCGGCCGCCTGCATGGCGTCGGGTTTGATTTCCACCGTCAGTTCGCGGAGGACACCGCCGACCACTACCGCCTCGGCGACGCCACCAATTCCGCGCAGCTCCTTCGTAATGCCGGGATCGGCAATCCGCGTCAGACTCGGCGCGTCGAGCGTCGTCGAGTTGAGCGAGAGCTGGACGATCGGCTGGTCCTGCGGATCGAAGCGCGAGAGCACCGGCTCCTTCATTTCGATCGGCAGGTCCGACCGGATCGTCGAGATCTTGTCGCGAATATCCTGCGACGCCTGCTGGAGGTCCTTCTCGTAGACGAAGAAGACCGTGATGTTCGCGAAGCCGTCCTGCGCAGATCCGCTGATCTTGTCGACGCCGGAGATTCCGCTGATCGCTTCTTCGACGCGGTCGAGCACTTCACGCTCGACGACATCGGGCGATGCGCCCGGATAGACGATGGCGACGTTAACGATCGGCTGTGCGACATCGGGGAACTCATCCGTCTGCAACTGCAGCAGCGAAAACACACCGAAGACGACCAGCGCCACCATCGCCACGATGGTGACGATCGGCTTCTTGATGGCAAAATCGGAAATGAACACGTCGCCCCCTTAGTTCTTCTGCGCGGTCGGCTTATCCGACGGCGCGCTGATCTTTACTGGCGTTCCCACCGTAATGCCCTGTGCCGCGCCGATCAGAATCGAATCGCCAACGGCGATGCCGCCGAGAATCTCGATGCGCTCCGTGCCCTCGTCGCGCACGCCGATTGACACCTCAACCTTCTCCACTTTTCCGTTCTTCAGACGAATCACGAACGGCTTGATGCCGCGTTGATCGACCGCGTTCGCCGGCGCGACGAGCCCCGTCCGCGTCACGCTGGCCACGCGGCCCGTCGCATACAGACCGGCGACGAGACCGCCGCTATTGGGGATCTTCACGAACAGCCGTACCTGACGCGTCGACGGATCGGCGCTCGGAAAGATGTTCGTAATCGTTCCGGTAAACTCCTTGCCGGGATAGCCGTTCACCGAAAACTTTACCGGCGCGCCCATCCGGATAGCGCCAAGCTGATCGGATGGCACCGCGCCCTCGAGGCGCATCGTGCTCGGATCGACGACCGTGAACATCGCGTTGCCGGGGCTCACGATATCGCCGACATTCACCGACCGCTCGCTCACGACGCCGCCATACGGCGCCTTGACGACGGTGTTAGCGAGATTCTTCTGCGCGCCCGCGAACCGCGCCTTCGCATCTTCGAGCTGCGCCTGCGACGCAAGATTATTTCGACGCGCGCCCTCGAGCGCGTTTTCGGCGATCGCTCCGGCGGCAAGTAACTTCTCTGCACGCCCTTGCTCGCGCAGCGCGATGTCCGCGGCCAGCGTCGCCTGTGTCACCGCGCTCTTCGCCGAGAGCCACGCTTCGCGCACGGCCGCGTCGTCGATGCGCGCGAGCGGCGTTCCCTTCGACACGCGGTTGCCGGGTTCGATCAACACGGCGACGACCGGACCGCCAATCTCGGCGCGGATCTGCGCCGTGCGGTCGGCGACGAGCGAGCCGGAAATCGCCGGGCCGCTGTTGAGTGTCGCGTTCGCGACGACGGTCATGTTCTCCGGCCCGATGCTCACGGTCACCGGCGCAGACGTCGTGGCTTGTGCTTCTTTCTTGCCGCAAGCGCCGACGGCGAGAATGATGATGAGCGACGCGCCGATTGCGCGGGTGGTGGCGAGCATAGAAGTGTTCCGAGTTTGAGTTCGCATGATGATGGGATCCTGCCCTTAGCGGCCGGTGGAGAGTGGCAGGTCCTTGAGCAGGGCGACGCGGAGACGGGCGATTTCGAGATCGCGGGCCGCCTGCACCCGATTGAGGCGTGCCTGCTGGTACTGCGTGCGCGACTGCTCGAGCTCCACCTGCGTGGAGATCCCTTCGCGATAGCGCACTTCGGCAATCGAGTAGGCCTTCGCAGCCTGCTCGTCGGTGCCGACGCTCGCCGCATACGCCGCGAGCGACTGATTGAGCGTCGTCAGCGCGGTCAGCGCATCGAGTTCGGCGAGCTCTTTCGTCTGCGCCAGATTCTGCTTCGCTTCCGCAAAGTTCGCCTCGGCGATCATCCGGTCACCCGTCAGCTTGCCGCCGAGGAAAACGGGAAACGAAAGACCGACAGCCGCCGTCCAGTTCGGATAGAACTGGGAGAACGAGTTCGGCAGGAACGTTCCCTCCGCCGGATAGCCGAAACGCTGGTAGTTGGACGAGAGCTGGATTGAAGGAAGTCGATTCCAGTTCGCGGCGCGGAGCGCGAATTCCTGCGACGTGACATTTGCTTCGGCGGATTTCACGGAAGAACGGTGCGCGACGCTCGTGTCGGCAATTACGCCCGCCTCGCGGCCGGGCAGCATCATCGGCTGCGAGAGCTGCACCGCCACCGGTTCGGCGCCGGCGACGCCGTCGTCACGAATCGGCGTTGTGAGCTTCAGAGGTGCGGTGAGTGAAACGCCGAGGAGCTGGCGGAGACGAAGCAGCGCGACATCGCGGTTGCCGCGTGCCTGGATCACCACCGGCCGTTGATTATCGCGCGAGACGCGCGCGCGTAGGAGATCGAACTCCGCCGACGCTCCGATGCTGCGGGAGACCTGTGTTTGTTGCAGCGTACGTTCGGTCTGCGCGAGCGTGCTATCGGCGATCTGCGTGAGCTGTTCGCTCGCGACGGCGTCGTAGTACGCCTTCGCCACGTCGAGTGCGAGCTGCGCCCGCGCGGCGTCGAGATTGAGCTCGGCCGAGGTGCGCGCCGCGTCGGTGCTCTTCGTGGCGGCGTCGAGCTTGCCGGCTGTGAAAATGTTCTGCGACAGCGTGAGGCCGAGGATCACGGTGTTCGGCGCGGCGAAGATCTTCGAGATGCTGCCGATGCTGTTCGAGCTCGTGTCTTTCGGCGCGCTCGTGCCGGTGCCGGTCGTTGAGCCAGTCGTGCTCGACGAGCTGCTCCCTTTGCTCAACGCCGCGAATTGGCTCTCGATCGTGCGCTGATAGTTGGCCGAGCCATTGATCTGCGGCAGATAGGCCGCACGCGCCTGCAGCTGCTGACCACGCGCGCGCAACACGCCGGCCTCGGCGGTGCGGAGCGGATGGCTGATCTTTTCGGCGAGCGTGAGCGCGTCGGCGAGCGAGATCGTCCGCGGCGCGGCGCTCTGCGCCTGAAGGTGGAGCGGAGCCGTCATGAACGCCGCGATGGCGAGCGTCAGGACGGTGGAGCGGAAGTCGTTCATCGAGTTCTCGGACTGGCGAATGGAGGAGAGCGACATCATGAGGCGCGGCGCGACTTTGGCGCCGATCGCTGGGGTTTGGTGACCGCGGCGCTGTCGAAACCGATCGCGGCGAGTGTGAGACGGACATATTCGGCGGGCGCTTTGGCCGCCGAATGCGGGAAGAGCGACGGCATCATGTCGCGCCCCATCGCGTCGGAGAAGAGTGCGCCCATCAACATCGCGGCGGCCGCATTGATGTTCGCTCTGCGCGCAACGAAGCCGCGACGCGAGAGCGCGTGCAGATAGTTGCGGAGCTGGTTGTGCGCGCCGGCCGGTCCTTCGGCGACGCATGCCGGCGCGCTCGGGCGTTCTTCGAACTCGCCCATCGCCGTGCGGATCATCGCGCGGCACTCCGTCATGCCGCGATGCTCGGCGGCGGCCCACCGACTCAGCTCGGCGATCGGATCGGACGGCTCATCGGGAAGCGCTAAGCTATGGAGCTGAGCGTTCGCGCGGATCGCGGCGTCGAGGAGTGCAGCTTTCGAACCAAAGATGCGGAAGATTGTGACTTCGTTGACGCACGCCTCTTCGGCGATGCGACGTGTGGTCGTCCCGCGGAATCCGTGCTCGCCGTACAGGCGGGCAGCGGCCGTCAGAATTTGCACACGGGTTGGTACGGCGGTCGAAGCGGTCATAGCGGTATTAGGCGGTCGAGTAGAAATGCAAGCATTCACTTGCATTGAAGCAAGCGTCTGCTTGCATACAACGCAATTGGTTTGACGGGAGTTTCAGTGCTGTTTTCAGTTGTTGCAAAGCCGTCGAACCAGCCCTTATTTCGACCGCTTCGCCTCACTGCCGGCCAGCCGCGCTTTCCGCTCGGGCGTGTATTTCCACCACGGCAGCGCCGGCGCACCTTCCATGAATCGCACCGCGGAAATGAAGGTGTCGAGCACACACGGATCATGGCGGACACCGGTCAGGCGGCAGAGCTCGTCATAGAGCTGGTACGGATCCCGACCGAGGAGCTGGCTCGGCGCGTGAATGCCGAGCGTTCGAAAATCACCGACCATCGCCGGGCCGATGTTCGGAATCTCCTGCAGGCGGGTCAGTCCACCGCGGGCTGGTGGCTGCGTGGGGCGGGACCGCTCTGGCATCGGGATTCCTCCGGGGTGATCGGGGGCAGCCATAGTATATAAAGAAGCGTTATACCGAACAAGTACCGAATCTCTGCGATCGAGAATGCCGTATTTGTGTCCGACTCAGCCCACGGTAGTTCTACGACCTTGTCAGCACCAAACCCGGAGAATAACGTTCGTAAATCTCATGAGAATACTTCTCATCTAAGATACAACTCAGATTCTTCTCTCTTCACGCCATGAATCGGCTCCTCCTCGCCACAGCTGTCCTGACAGCGCTGATGCTGTCGCTCCTCACCAATACGGCCGGCGCGCAATCCGCCGTCGGCGCACTCAAGGGGCGCGTCACTCTCCTCGACGGCGCTCCGGTATCCGGCGTCAGCGTCTCGATCGTCGGATCGAAGGACGCACACATCACGGACGGCAACGGTCGATTCGCGATCGTCGAGGCGGAAGCCGGGACGCGCACCGTCGTGATCGCGATTGGCTCGCGGGAGCTCGCACGCGAATCCATCACGATTCCCCCGAGTGCCGAAACCGTACACGATTTCGTATTGCGCCCCGCTCAACTTCGCGTCCTTGGCACGGTGCGCATCGTCGCCGGTCAGGACGCGCAGGGGATGCGCTTCCTCGCGAACACCCACGACGGTCAGCTCTCTGCCGGCAAGAAGAGTGAAGTGCTCCTCGTCGACGGGTTGGGCGCGAATCTCGCGCAAAATGTCGGACGTCAGGTGCTGGGCCGAGTGCCGGGAATGAATTTTTCGGAAACGGAGAACGGTGGCTTTCCGTCGTCGGGCATCGGCCTGCGCGGCCTCTCGCCGACGCAGTCTGTGGAAATGAATGTCCGGCAGAACGGCACGAACATCGCCGCCGATGTCTATGGCTATCCGGAGACCTACTACTCGCCACCGCTCGAGGCGGTCGATCGCATCGAAGTCACGCGCGGCGCGTCGGCGCTACAGTACGGTCCGCAGTTCGGCGGCGTCGTGAACTACGTCATGCGTCGCGGTGAGGCCGACACGAAGTTTGCCATTCGCGCCCGGCAAACAACGGGAAGCTTCGGCCTGCTCAACTCATTCGCTTCGGCGGGCGGCACGATCGACGGTTGGCGCTACTATGCCTTTGCGCAGCGTCGCTCGCTCGACGGCTGGCGCGCGAACTCGGCGCTCACTCAGACCGCCGGTTACGGCGCGCTCGAACGCGCGCTCTCGTCGACGCTCGACCTGCGCATCGACTACTCACTGCTGCGAAATCGCCTGCAGATGCCGGGCGGCCTGACGGATGCGGAGTTCGAACGCAGCGCGCAGCAATCGTTCCGCTCGCGTAACTGGCTGACCTCGCCGTGGAACGTTACGACGGCAACGCTCGACTGGCGCATCACGCCCGATGTTCGCCTCATCACGACGACGAGTTATCTCAACAGCGAGCGTTCGCTCGTCTGGCGCAACGAAGACGGCGGGCCATCGGCGCGCGACAACATCGATCCAGCGACCGGCATGTACGTGCCGCGCGAAGTGGGGCGTGAGCGCTTCCAGAACGTGACCACCGAATCCCGACTCCTTGTGTCGAGAACTGTTTTCGGCGTACCAAACACGATCGCGACCGGCGTGCGGCTCTTCACCGGATGGTCGACGCGACAGGGTGGCGGGCCAGGATCGACCGGGAGCGATTTCGATCTCTCACTGCGCGGCGGTAGTTACGGCTACGATCTCGCCTTTCGTCAGCTCAGCGGCTCAGCGTTCATCGAGGACGCGATCAGCGTCACGCCGCGTCTCACGCTTTCGCCGGGCGTGCGTGCCGAATGGCTGCGGACGCAGGTCAGCGGCTACAATCAAGGACCGTTCGATGCACGGACGCGCGAGCGCACTGTGCCACTCGCTGGACTCTCGGCGCAATATTTGGTGAACGGTTCCACCGCACTGTACGGCAATATCTCTCAGGCGTACCGTCCCCTCACCTACGACGCGCTGACGCCGCTCGGCAGCGTGTCGATTATCGATCCGGCGTTGCACGACGCGAAGGGCGTGACGATGGACCTCGGCTGGCGCGGCGCCGTCGGCGACCGGGTGCGATTCGATGTGAGCGCGTTTCGCATCGAGTATCAGGGACGCCCCGGCCTCGTTTCAAAGACTCGCGCCAACGGCGAAGAGTACACGGTGCGCACCAACGTCGCTGATAGTCGTCACGAAGGGATCGAAAGCTACGTCGAAGTCTCGCCCTTTGGTGGCGGCACGGATCATTCGTTCGGCAAGACTACTGTGTTCAATTCACTCGCGCTCATTCGCGCGCGTTACGTCACCGGAGAGTTCCGCGGGCGCGACGTCGAGCAGGCGCCGCCTGTGATCGAACGCGCCGGCGTTACGTGGTCGCTCGGTCGCGTTTCCTCGACGATGCAAGTGAGTTATACGGCGCGCTCGTTTTCCGACGCAAACAACACGGTGAGGAGCGACGACTCAGTCGTCGGGGAAATTCCCGGCTATTCCATCGTCGACTGGTCGGGATCGCTGCGCTTGTCGTCGAATCTCGATCTGCAGTTCGGGGTCAACAACTTGTTCAACCGGAAATACTTCACGTTGCGCACCGACGAGTACCCGGGTCCGGGGATTATTCCGGCGAGCGGACGCAGCGTCTATCTCACGCTCAGCGTTTCGCCTTCAGCGGCACCTCGACGAGCGGATCGACGCTCGTACTAGCGAATAGCGCGAGTGTCAATCGGCCGGCACCGAATGCTTCGAGATCGTCGCCGAGCAGTCGCACGGAGCCGGTGGACTGCCGCATGTCGGGACCAAGGATGCGCTGAATTACGCGACGGTGCGTCGTGCCTCCAGCGACATGCACGTCGGCGCGACGCAGGACGACCGCCTGAACAATGTTCGATTGCTGACGAGCGACCTGCACGGAGAAGTGCAGGTCGCTCGTCAGCGGATTGAAAGTGAAAGTGCCGCGCACGTTGCTCGCATTGGCTGTGAACGTGACCGGCTTCGGCGCTTTGCCGTTCACGAGTACAGGCGTCGTCGGCGGCGCTTTGCGGCGCGGGCCGCTTTGTTCGAATGCGTAGGCGTACTTCACGAGTCGAATATCGCTGAACGGACGGCCGAGCAGTTCGAGCCCGGTCGGCAGTCCATCGCCGGTGAAGCCGGCAGGCATTGTGATCGCCGGCAGCCCGGTTTGCGCCGATAGCGCGCACGTCGCGCCGAGCTGCGGATCGCCGGCGAGCACGGGTTTGCGCGTGCTCGTCGGATACGCGATCGCGTCGAGATGCAGGCTGTCCATGAACGCGATGATGCGCGCGCGGAGCAGCGCCTGGCGCGCCAGGACCTTCTTGTGCCCCTCTGAGTCGCGCGCCGTCGCGGTATCGGCGCCCTTATGACGCGCTTCGAGGGCTTTGTCGAACAGACCCTTCTCGATAATCTCGCCGAGTGACTTCACCGGCTCGACGCCGGGACGATTGAAATAGTCGACGAGATCGAACTTTGTTTCGTAGAGAATCGCGCCGGTGCCCGTGATGACATCGTCGAAGTCGGGCATATCCACCTCAACCACCTCGGCGCCGAGTGCGCGCATCGAACGGGCGGCGGCGCGGATCGTGTCGGCGACATCGGCGTCGGCGTTGCGGAAGTACGGCTTGAAAATGCCGATGCGCGCGCCGCGCAGCGCGTCGGTGCGCAGCGAGTCGCGGAATTTCGGGAGGGGTTTCCCGGCAATGATATTCGTTGCTGCGTCATTCGGATCGGCGCCGACGGTGACATCGAGCGCGATCGCGAGATCGGTCGCGGTGCGTGCCATCGGGCCGGCGACGTCCTGCGAGAGTGCGAGCGGCACGATACCGTCGCGGCTGACCATCCCCATCGTCGGGCGAAGGCCGAAGAGCGAGCCGAAGGCCGATGGAATGCGAATCGATCCGCAGGTGTCCGTGCCCCAGCCGATCGCAGCGAAGCTCGCCGCCACTGCCGCGCCGGTGCCGCCGCTCGAACCGCCGGGACAGCGCGAGAGATCGTACGGATTCAGCGTCTGTCCGCCGAGCGAGCTGATTGATGTGATACCTGACGCGAGCTCGTGCAGATTCGTCTTACCGAGAATGACGGCGCCGGCGGCGCGCAGGCGCTGCACGATGAAGGCGTCGTTCGCTGGCACGTGATTGACGAGTGCGAGCGAGCCGGCGCTCGTGGCGAGTTCTTTCGTGTCGTAGTTGTCTTTGAGTACGATCGGGATGCCGTGCATTG
>JAYVPN010000097.1:0-68939 GCA_043757365.1 Gemmatimonadota bacterium
ATCGCTGGTAAGCACTGACAACGACGCCGTGCTGTGGAGCGATACGTTTGAGGCGAACGATCAGGATCAATTCGCGTTGCAAGACCGGCTGGTGAACGCGATCGCGGGAGCGCTCAAGCTGAAGCTCTCGACGGCGACACAGGTTGCGATCAGCGCACGCGGTACACAGAGCGCGCAGGCCCACGATCTCGTACAGCGTTCGCGATACGAGGTTGAGCGGTTTACCGGACCGTCGATCCGACAAGCGATCGCGCTGGCCGAGTCGGCGATTCAGCTCGACTCGACGTACGCCGATGCGTGGGCCGCGCTCGGCAATGCGTGGGGAGAGTTGGCGGATGATTTTGAGGCGCCACGCGTCGCGGTTCCGCCGATGCGACGTGCGGTACTACGTGCACTCGCGCTCGATCCGACACTCGCCGAGACGCACGCCGCGTTAGGGACGTTCAAGTACTGGTACGAATACGACGTGCCAGCGGCGGCGGCGGAGTTGGAACGCGCCCTGCTGCTCGACTCGGCGAACATCACCGCGGGAACGTTGTATCCGAACGTGTTGGGGTATCGAAAGCTCTCGGATTCTGCGGCGAAGGTAACGCAACGCGTGATCCGTTTGAATCCGCTATCGCGCCGCCCCGCAATTTGGTTGAGTGAGCAGGAGGCGCCGCCCGACACGACGCGCAAGCGCTGCGAGATTCTCAGTCGCCTCAACAGAACCGATGGCATCAACTGCGAAGCGCGGCTCTTGTTCAAGTTGGGCAAACGCGCTGAGGCGATCACACGAATTCGGCAGCTGATCGGTCCGGAGTCGCGAGGAGGAGATCACACGAACCTCGCAAACACGCTGATTTCGTACGGCGACACCGTGGGCGCTCGGCAAGAACTAGCCCTGGCGATTGAGGCGTACCAGCACGAGTACGTGCGCGAGGAGTTTATTGCCGGCAACTAATATCGTCTCGGCGATCGCGAGCGTGCGATCGAGTGGTGGCAAAAGTCCGCCGAGTCGAACGGTTCGCAGATCGTGGTGCTCGCCAACTCCGAATACTGGGCCGAGTTTCGAAAGGAGCCGCGGGTTCAGGCGATTTTGAAGAAGGCAGGAGCGATCAAGTAGTCACAACCGTCTCCGTTTGATTTAGCAGGAGAATAGGCATCATGCGCATCGGAAGGTTCACTGTCTGTCTCTGGCTCGCGAGTGTCGGCGCCTCGATGTCGGGTGGGCAAAGCGCGCGTCCGCTGGCGAAGGTCGCAGCGCTCGAAATCATGAAGTCCGCCCGCTACGCCACGCTCGTCACGATCGGTGACGGCGGCCAGCCGCAAGCGCGCATCGTCGACCCGCTACTGGGTTCCGACGTCGGTAGCATCTGGATCGCGACAAATCCGCTGAGCCGTAAAGTCAAGGAAATCAGCCGCAATCCCCGCGTCACGCTGCTCTTCTTCAATTCGCCAAAGAACGAATTCGTCACCGTGCTCGCACGCGCAACGGTCGTGACAGACTCGGCTTCAAGAGCAAAACACTGGAAGCCGGAATGGACGCCGTTCTACAAAGGCGGCAACAACGGCGGTGAGGTCACGTTGTTCGAGGTGAAGCCCTTCCAGTTGGAGATCGTCAGCTCGGCCCGCGGCATTAAGAATGACACGATCACTTGGCGTCCCGTGATCGTGCGCGTTCCCTAACCGCCGGCTCGCTACCGGCGGCCGCGCTCTACCGGACGGAGCAGAAACGCCCTAATGTATCTGCAGCGTGATTTGCCACACATATCCAGAGTAGAGGAGTTCCGATGCGTCTCACCGTGAACGGCAAGCCCCGCACGTACGACGGCGATCCGAACATGCCGCTCCTCTGGTACCTGCGCGACGAACTCGCGCTCACCGGTACGAAGTTCTCCTGCGGCATCGCAGCCTGCGGCGCCTGCACTGTGCACATCGACGGCAGTTCGGCCACCGCGTGTGTCACGCCGATGATGGCGCTCGCCAATAAATCAGTCACGACGATCGAAGGCCTGAGCGCCAAGGGCGATCACCGGGTGCAGAAGGCATGGGCCGACGCGAACGTTCCGCAGTGCGGGTACTGTCAATCCGGACAGATGATGGCCGCCGCGGCGCTCCTCAAGAAGAAGCCGAAGCCCACCGACGCTGATATCGACGAAGCAATGACCGGCGTGATCTGCCGCTGCGGCACCTACACACGCATTCGCGAAGCGATCAAAGCCGCCGCCAGTATGCCCGTGTCGACCGCCGGAGGGCGCTGACCATGACCGCTCCAACGAAACCCGGAATGGAACGTCGCGAGTTCATTCAGAAACTCGCGGCCGGCGGCTTCGTGCTTGCGATCGGCAGTCGCAGCGTGCGGCGTCTCGAGGCAGCCGACGCATTTTTCAACCCAGCCGCTGGATCAGCGTTCGAGCCGTCGGTCTTCCTGAGCATCGGCGAAGACAACATCGTCACGGTCATTGTACATCGCTCCGAGATGGGGCAGGGCACGAAGACCGGCCTCGTGATGGCGATTGCTGACGAGCTCGAAGCGGATTGGCCGGCGCTGCGCGTTGAGCAAGCGATCGGCGACCCGAAGTATGGCGATCAGAACACCGATGGCTCGACGAGCATTCGCAACGGCTCGTACATGACGTTTCGCAAAGCGGGCGCGACGGCGCGCATGATGCTTGAGCAGGCAGCTGCGGCCGAATGGGGCGTGCCGGTTTCAGAAGTCGCCGGCAAGAGCGGGAAAGTGGTGCACGCGGCGACGAAGCGGTCGATCACATACGGCAAGCTCGTGGCGCGGGCGAAGGCACTCCCGATGCCGAAGGACGTGGCGCTGAAGTCGGAGAAGGATTTCCGCTTCATCGGCAAGAAGATGCCAGGCTTGGATCTGCACGCGGTGCTCACTGGCAAGGCGATATTCGCGCAGGATGCGGCGATGCCGGGAATGAAGTTCGCCGTGATTCAACGCCCGCCGGTGTACGGTTCGAAGGTCGCGAGCTTCAACGCGGCAGCGTCGCTCAAGGTGAAAGGCGTGCTGCAAGTGATCGAAGTGCCGGGCGCGAACATCCCGGCCGGTATGATGCCGCTCGGCGGTGTCGCAGTGATTGCGACGAACACGTGGGCGGCGATCGAGGGTCGCAAGAAACTCGAGATTACCTGGACCGAGAGCCCGAACGATTCATTCGACACGCCAAGCTATCGCAAAGAACTCGAGGCGTGGGTGCGAGCGAGTGGCAACACAGTACGCGATCTCGGTGACGCCGCGTCGGCGCTGAATAGTGCAACGAAGAAGATTGAAGCCGAGTATTTCGCGCCAAATCTCGCCCACGCGCCGATGGAGCCGCCGGCTGCACTCGCGAAGGTAACGGGCGACAAGTGCGAAGCGTGGGCGTGCACCCAGGATCCGCAGTCGGCGCGCGATACGATCGGCGCGATGCTGAAGATTCCGAAAGAAAATGTCGTGGTGCATCCGACGCTTCTCGGAGGCGCGTTCGGGCGCAAATCGAAGCCTGATTTCATCGCCGAGGCAGCGTGGCTATCGCAGAAGACCGGAACGCCGGTGAAGGTGATTTGGACCCGTGAGGATGATCTCGGGAATGGATTTCCGCACACGATCTCGATGCAGCGGCTCGAAGCGGCGCTCGATTCGAGCGGCAAGATCGTCGCGATGCGTCATCGTATTGCCTCGCCGCCGATCGGTTCGACGTTCGCGCCCGGGCAGGAGTATCACTCTGACGGCGAGCTCGCACTCGGCGTACTCGACATGCCGTACGCGATTCCGAATGTACGGGTTGAGGCGTGCAAGGCGCCGGCGCATACGCGCATCGGATGGTACCGCTCCGTGAGTAACGTGCCGCAGGCGTTCGCGATCAGCTCGTTCATGGACGAACTCGCACACGCTGCTGGAAAAGACCCGCTCGAGTTTTTGCTCGATGCACTCGGTCCGGACCGGATCATCGATATGACAAAGAGCGGCGCGGTGAAGCCCGTCGCGAACTATGGAGCATCGTGGGAGGATCATCCGCACGATATCGCGCGGCACCGTCGCGTGTTGCAGGCGGTCGCGAAGGAAGCCGGCTGGGGAAAAAAGCTCCCCAAGCGTGAAGGAATGGGCATCGCGCTGCATCGCAGCTTTCTCACGTACGTTGCGTCGGTCGTGCATGTGAAGGTGAGCCGCAAGGGCGTGGTGAGTATTCCGCGCGTTGATATCGCGATGGATTGCGGCTTCGCCGTGCATCCGGAGCGCGTGAAGTCGCAGTGCGAAGGGGCGGTGATAATGTCACTGTCGAATGCGCTGACGAGCGAACTTACGTTCGCGAAGGGGCGGGCGGTCCAGAAGAATCTCAACGACTACAAGGTGCTCCGCATGAATGCGGCACCGCGGGAGATTCGTGTGCACCTGACGCATAGTGGCGGTCCGATCGGCGGTGTTGGCGAGCCCGGCGTTCCGCCGGTCGCGCCGGCGCTGGCGAATGCGATTTTCGCGGCGACCGGAAAGCGGATTCGGTCGATTCCGGTGGGGAATCAGCTCGGCGGCTGAGAACGCGCATGGAATTCGACTTGGCGAAAGCGGTGCCCGTCCTCACCCGGACGCCCGGAGTGCTCGAGGCGTTGCTTCGCGATCTTTCGGGTGAGTGGATCACGGGGACCGAAGGGCCGGAGACGTGGAGTCCGTTCGACGTCGTCGGCCATCTCATTCAGGGTGACCGCACCGACTGGATGCCGCGGGTCGAACAGCTGCTGCAGTTCGGTGAAACAACACCGTTTCACGCCTTCGACCGCTTCGCGCAGTTCGAAGCGTCTCGCGGAAAAACTATGCCGCAGTTGCTCGACGAGTTTCGACAGCTTCGTGTGGCCAGCCTCGGGCGCCTTGCGGCGCTCGATCTCACGGCGGCCGATTTCGAGCGTACCGGAAAGCATCCGGCGTTCGGCCGCGTGACGCTGAGCGAGTTACTGGCCACGTGGGTAGCTCACGATCTCGATCACATCGCGCAGATCGCGCGCGTGATGGGGCGTCAGTACACCGATGCGGTCGGACCGTGGCGGGAGTACCTTCGTATCATCGGTCCCGCCTGATCTGTGATCCCTCCTCCGAAAGAACGAACCATGCGCCGACTCGCACTGATCGCCATCGTCCCCGCTTTCGCCGTCGGTGCGCAGCATGCGCCGCGATCGACTGAAGCCGACGCCTACACGCGTTACGAACTTCTCGCCCCCGGCTCGGCGAAGTTTCGCATCATCTACGAGGTGACGGCGACGGCTCCCGGTGCGAGGTACTACTTCAATCCGATTCGGAAAGGGAGCATTGCGACCGATGAGAGCGTGATTGATCGCGCGAGCGGTACGCCGCTCGTGTTTGAGGAGGTCGGCGCCGCGGCGGCGCGTGCGGAGGGCGTTCGCGTTGCCGATTCGACGCAGCGATACATTCGCGTGAAGCTGACGCGACCAGTGCCGGCAAATGAAGGCGAGCAGCGGTTGTTGATTCTCAAAACGTACGAGGATGCTCTCAGCTATTTCACGAGAGGCGACACAATCGTCTTCAGCCGCGGGCTCGGCATCAAGCGCAACGCGGTCGTGCTCCCGCCCGGCTACGAGCTCGTGAGTTCGACCTTTCCGGCGCAGGTGCTCCAGGAGAAAGACGGGCGCGTTGGCATTACTTTCTGGAACGCGACGCCGACTGAAGCGCTCGTCACGATGAAGGCGGTGAAGACATCGCGCGCCGCGAGCGGTGGATCGGCGGTCGCATCGCGGCTGCAGGAGCGGTCGCATCAGGACCGCGAAATCACGTACTTCCTTCAGCAACCAGAGACGCACGCGTTCGATCTCAATCACGACTACACGGAGTCGCGTGTCGGGGTGAGCACGTACATTAACATCGTGCGCGCCGGGAGCACCGTGTCGAAGCCGAGTGCGCGGAATCTCGATACCGGCGACACGCTGTCGTGGCAGATTCTGAAGGGCGATGCGGTTACGAAGGCGAAGCTCGACGTACCAGATGTGAAGCCCGAGACAGAAGTCGTCGTGTTCCGCTTCGCGCCAGTCGCTGCCGGAAGTTCAGTGCGAATCCGGATGTTCGAGACGTACACCGATGCCGCGCGCTATCGGCTCGACGGCGACGAGCTGATCTGGGATCGTAGCTTCGGACGGCCCATCAATAATGTGGTGTTGCCACTCGGCTGGATGCTGACCAATAGCTCCGTTCCCGCCGTCGTGACGACGCGGACCGACGGACGTGTGGCGCTTGAGTTCGTGAATCCGCGGCTCGACGAAATCGCGGTGCTGATCACCGCGAAGCGACGATAGCGACCCGGCGCTTGACCGTCCCGGCGACTGGAAACTCTCCATACAACATGATGCGCCGCGGTCGCGCCGACGAACTATCGCACAGTCTTGCGCGCTATTTCGTGACCGTGAAAAAGGCGACGTAGTCGCTCTGCGCGATGACCCGTCCGGAGCGGGGAGCGGGGAGAAGGCTGTCGAGATTTAACCGGTAGCCCGCGGAATCGACCGAGCGCGGTACGATGGTGGTGTTCACGAACTGCTGTGCCGGGAGGCACGCTTTGCAGGCCGTGTCGATGAGCGAAAAGACGACGACGGCGTTGCCGGCGGAGACGCATTGGACATCGATTGGGCAGCGAGAGTCGTTGTCGACGCGATAGAGCGTGACGCGGGCGGCGCCGTTGTTGACGGTGACGGACTCGCCGGCGCGCAGCGAGAAACTCGTCGGGGCGAGCGACGCTGTGGGCGAGTTCTTGGTGCAGCCGGCGACGACGATGAGGACTGCGGCGAGGATATGGTTTTTCATGCTAAGGTTCATACCCGCCGATACCCGTCGGTGTTTCGGCCTGTCACTGCCACGGTGACCGGACGCCAATGCTGGTGACGAGCCTGGCGTTTTGTTGGCGGAATCTGCCGGCACATGAGATACTTAGGCATCGATCACCGCACGCCGTTCCCGACTTCGTGAGGGATATTGAATGAAAAGTGGCAAATCCGGGCGTAAGCGCCGCCCCTCGAGCAGTACGAAGGGCGGGTCGAATGCGAAGCCAAAAGCAAAGGATATCGACGTGAAAAAAGTTTGGGCCGCCGCGCCGAAACGTGGCGAGAAGCCCAAGACCTTTGGAGCGAGCAGCTCGCGCGAGGAATAGCGCGCGGCGTGAGGTGTTAGAACGTTCGCTTCACGTACGCCACGAGCTGCGTGAGTGCCGTACCCCAGCCGTCGTGGAAGCCCATCTCCTCGTGTTTGATGCGCATCGCGGGATCGGCGTGCTTGGCGATCGCCGTGTACTTGGTCCCGGTGCCGGCATCTTCGAGTAGTATCATCGCCGTCATGAAGCCGCCGCCGCTCGGACGAAAGCCGCCGGTGAGCGCGTCGGTGAAGACGAGCCGCTCCAGCGGTACGATGTCGAGATAGGTGCCGATGTTCGGCATCACCTGGCCTTCGGGGCCGCGCATCACCGTGCGGCACGCGCCGCCGACGCGCAGGTCGATCTGACATTCGCTCACGCTCCACGGCTTCGGGCAGAACCACGGCATCAAGTGCTCGGGCTCGGTCCACGCCTTCCAGACGAGATGGCGCGGCACGTCGACGATGCGCTCGAGCACGAGATCGAGATTCGGATCGATCGGTCCGTACGGGTTGGCGGTCATGCGTGCTTCTCCTTGAGCGTGAGCAGGTAGGTGTCCATTCGGTCGAGACGGTGCTCCCAGCGGGTGCGCTGTTCGTCGAGCCAGCTTTCCACGAGACGAAGCTTCCGCGGGACGAGTTCGTAGGTACGGACGCGTCCTGTTTTTGACGAGCGCACGAGTTCGCAACCCTCAAGCACCCTGAGATGCTGAACGAACGACGGCAGCGCCATCCCGAACGGCTCCGCGAGTTCGGAGACCGTCGCCGGACTCTTGCTCAGCCGCTCGACAACGGCGCGCCGCGTGCCGTCCGAGAGGGCCCGGAAGACGGCGTCGGTCGCGTGCGCGGCGTTGCGTTGGGCGTGTGCCATGATCGGAATATGGAAACGTTTAATACTTAGGTCAAGGCCTAAGTATAGATTTTCAACCGCCGCTGGTACCCTTCAGGGTCTCGGCGCAGATTGCGTCGTATGGTGCGTCAAATACCTGCCGAACTGCGAACCGCTCGACTCCTACTCCGTCCCTGGCACGCAGCCGACGCGGCGGCTCTCGCGCCCATTCTCACCGCCAACGCCGCGCATTTCGGTTCGTGGATTCCAGCGCACGTTTCGACGCCGCTGCCAGTTACCGAACTCGCCGAACGACTCGCCGGCTTCGCCGCCGATTTTGCCGCGCAGCGTGCGTTCCGCTTCGCGATCGTCCTATCCGACGAAAATTCGATCTGTGGCGAAGCGGATCTCTTCGCCCGCTCCGGCAATCGCCGCGTGTCGCTCGCCGAGGGCGATCATATGGAAATCGGCTACTGGCTCGACGCGGCCGTGACGGGCCGTGGATTGGCAACCGAAGCCGCCGTCGCGCTCTGTGCGTTGGCAGAGCGGCTACCGGGGATACGGCACATCGATATTCGGTGCGACCCGGCGAATCTGCCAAGCGCCGCCGTTCCGCGACGACTGGGCTTCGAGCTCTTCGGTATTGACGGTGAGACGCAGGTCTGGCGGAAGCTGGTGACCGGTTGGGACGCATCCGGATGACAGGCGCGCGATCGCTTCGCTGGCTCTTCATCGTATTCCTTGCGACGACCGTGCAGGCGCAACATCGCGTCGAAGGCGCTGTTCGCGGCGTCTGGATCCCCACCCCAGAGCACACGCGATTCTTCGACGACACGACGACGATGAGACGCGAGCTAGAACTCTGGAGATCGCTCGGCATCAACACCGTCTTCGTCGCGGTCTGGAATCAGGGGCGCACGATGTATCCATCAAAGGTGATGAAAAGGCTCACCGGCGTGCGCGTGCATCCGGCAATGGCAAATCGCGACCCGCTCGGCGAAGTGATCGCGATCGCACATCGACTCGACATCAAGGTCTACGCGTGGTTCGAGTACGGTTTTGCGAGTGACTATCGCGGTGGACCGGGCAGCGAGATTCTCCGCAAGAATCCCGGATGGGCGGCGCTCGACTTGCATGGTGCACCCATCGAGAAGAACGGATTTCACTGGATGAACGCACTCGATCTCGACGTCCAGGACTTTCTTCTCTCGCTGATCCTCGAGGTCGCAGCCACACACGATCTCGACGGCGTACAGGGTGATGACCGCCTACCGGCCCTTCCGTCCGAGGGAGGATATAATCCGGCGACGGTGGCGCGCTATCGCGCCGAACACGGCGGTGCGGAGCCGCCGGCCGACTCGCACGATTCTGCGTGGGTGAGTTGGCGTTCGGCGCAACTCGACGACTTCATGCACCGGCTGCACGATCGCGTGAAAGCGCTGAAGCCATCGCTGCAAATCAGTATGGCGCCCGGCGCGTATCCATTCAGCCGCACCGAATATCTGCAGGACTGGCCGGGCTGGCTGCATCGTGGATGGGTCGATCACGTCTCCCCGCAACTCTATCGGCGTGACATCGTCGCGTATGAGCGTGAACTGCGGCGCGTGACGCGCGAGCAGCTGCGGCCCGAAGAACTGTCGAAGCTCTTTCCCGGCATACTGCTCTCGCTCAGCGCCGGCTATCTCGCTGAACCGGAACTCGTGCGACGGATGGTCGAGGCGAATCGTCGCGCTGGAATCGCGGGCGAGCTGTTCTTCTTCGCTGACGGCGTGACGGCACTCCGCACGACGTTCGAAGGACTCTACAAACCCTAGCGGTCGAAGACACCGCAGATGCATGTCGCGGAAGTGCTCACGTATTGGGCTTCTCGGAACAGGAGTCCGGTCCTAACTTCCCGACAGTAATCTAGGAGAAGTCATGCGTCGATGCGTCGGCCTCGCAGTTCGGACAGCTCTGGTGGTGCTTCCCTCGCTGGCGGGTGGGCAAGTGGTGCCGCCTCCTGCGATTCCTGCGCCTCCCGCGGCGTCGCAGAATCCGTCGCCGATGATCGAGGCGACCCGGGCGCACGAGCGGCTCGTGCAGAGGACGTTACCCGGAACGGTCCGCACCTATACCGGACCCGCGGGGAAGTCGGTTGAAGTATTCGTGCCGGAGCGAACGGCATCGCGAGAGACGTTCGATCTCGTCGTTCACTTCCACGGCGCGGCGTGGATTCCGGAGCAGGCGGTCGTTGCGCTCGACCGGCGAACGGTCGCCGCGACGGTGAATCTCGGAGCTGGATCGGGTGCGTACGACCGCGGCTTCACCGATCCAGCCGCCTTCGATACGCTCCTCGCGGCCGTGGCCCGAGAGGTATCCGCGGTCACCGGGAAAGACGCGCGCGTCGGCCGCATCACGCTCGTCGGCTTTTCCGCCGGCCACGGCGCAATTCGCGCGATCCTTCGCGAGCCACGTCACTTCGAAAAGGTAGGCGCGATTCTCCTGCTCGACGGAATGCACACCTCATACATTCCAGACGGATCGCTGCTCGCGACGGGTGGAGCGATCGACAGTACGAATCTTCTCGCCTTCGCCAATTTCGCTCGCGCGGCGATGCGTGGCGAGAAGCGGTTTCTCGTGACGCACTCCGAGATCTTCCCGGGCACGTTTGTCAGCACCACGGAGACGGCGGACTGGTTGCTGCACGCGCTCGGTCTTCAACGGAAGCCGGTGCTGCGCTGGGGACCGCGTGGCATGCAGCAGCTAAGCGAGGTGCGCGCGGGCCGATTCGAGATGCTCGGCTTCGCCGGCAACTCGGCGCCCGATCACATCGACCAGTTCCACTCCGAGCCGGAACTGCTCGCGCGATTGCTCAAGCGGTAGCGACACCGATCGACGACGAGGCGCCCGTCGCGCGCAACGTCTTGCGGCGACCGCCGATCGGCGTGATCATCTCTGGGCTACGTTCGACCGTACGTTCGCTCGAATGCTACTATATCCGGACGGTGCAATGGCGATCCGTTACGAACATGCCGAGTGGATCCTCGTGTCGCCTGACCGCGCCTTTGCGTTGATCGACGATTTGTCGCAGACAGCCAAGTGGCTGCCGCCGTGCGTGAGTCTCGAAAAAATCGGCACCGGCCCGAACGCTGTTGGCGACAAGCTCAAGTATGTCTTCAAGCAGGGACGCCGCATCGACGAGATGCAGGGCGAGATCATCGCGCGCGTTTCTGGCGAACGGCTGTACTGCCGATACTGGGATGCGACATTTGAAGTCTCGGTCGACCTGCGTGTCGCGCCAGCCGCCGGCGGGGCGCTGACGACGCACATCGTCGAGATCACGCCGAAGCGGTTGCTCTTCAAGCTGCTGTCGCCGCTGATTGGATTTGGACTCAAGAAGCAGACGCTCGACGCGGCGGCGAACCTGAAGAAGCTGCTCGAGTCGTGAGTCGCGCCCGCCTCGTCGTGCCGGCAATCGTGCTCTCGCTGTTCGTCGGATGCCGGGGACGCGACGGGGATCCGCATCGCGCGCTGCTGGCGTACGTCGACACGTTGAGCGCGATCGACTCGCATGCCCATCCGATGGCGTACGTCGTGGCGGGTGCGCCGCCCGATACGGACTACGATGCGTTGCCGTTGGATGGGCTTCCACCCTGGGAGCCACCCAAGGCGCTCCTTCCGACAAACGTCGCACTGCGCCGGGCGCAGCGAGCGCTCTACGGCCGCTCGGCCGGAGACAGTGGTTCGACAGAATCGAAGGCGTTCCTCGAGGTGCGCTCGAAGGTTACACAAGCGCGCGGTGAACGGTTTTCCACTTGGTCTCTCGATCAGATGCACATCAGCGTCATGCTCGCCAATCGCGTGGCGATGGGCGCGGGACTTACCGCTCCCCGTTTTCGCTGGGTGGCATTCGCTGATCCGCTGATGCTGCCGCTCGACATCAGCGCGGAAGCAATCCGAACTCCCGACACGAAGCCGCTGTACCCGCTCGAAGCCAAGTTACTGAGGCGATATCTCCGCGATCTCGGAATGTCGCGCGTTCCAGCGACGCTCGGCCGATTCGAGCACGACGTCGTCACGGCAACGCTCGAGCGCCAGAAAAAGACGGGAGCCGTGGCGATCAAGTTCGAGGCGGCCTATCTGCGTGCGCTCGATTTTGACGCCGCCGACCCGGCGGCCGCGGCGGCGATCTACAACCGTTATTCACGCGGCGGCGTGCCAGCGCACGCCGAGTACAAGACACTCGAAGACCATCTTATTCGGGTGATTTGCCGCGAGGCCGGAAGGCTTGGCCTGGCCGTGCAGCTGCACTCGACGAGCGGATTCGGCGGGGCGTACAACGCGGCTGGCGCCGCGCCGCATCTGCTAAACTCGCTCTTTGGCGACTCGACGCTCAAGAAGACGAACTTCGTAATCGTGCACGGTGGATGGCCGCTCGTCGACGAGACGGAAATCCAGCTCTCGAGGCCGAACGTCTACGCCGACATCTCGATGCTGGACATCCTCGCGGACTCACTCGGCCTGCAGCGCGCGATTCGCAAGTGGATCACGAAAGTGCCGGATAAAGTCTTGTTCGGGACCGACGCGTTCGATGGTGGCCCGACGGACGGCTGGGAACAGGTCGGGATGATGGCGTCGCAGCGCGCGCGACAGGCGCTCGGTCAGGCAGTGCTGTCAATGTGGCTCTCTCATGAAATCACCGAGGAGCGTGCGCGCGAGATCGCGCGACTGGTATTGCGTGACAACGCTGCGAAAGTCTACTATCTCAATCAACAGTGACTCAAGGAGAGCGCGATTCCATGTCATCACGAAAGGACTTCCTGAAACTCGGTTCGCTGATTGCTGGCGCGGGCGCACTGACGAAGCTCCCCTTCGGCTCGCGCCGCGCCGAGGCGGCGGAGTTTCCGGCGTTACCGCAGCGCGGTGCCGGAATCGACGCCGATCTGATCGTCATCAACGGCCGGGTGCTCACGCAGGACGCAGCCCGCCCGCGCGCCGAGGCGTTCGCGATCAAGGACGGTCGATTCCTCGCCGTTGGATCGAATGCGGATATCCGGAATCTCCAGTCGGCCCGGACGCAGGTGATCGACGCTGCGACGATGACGGTGCTCCCTGGGTTCATCGACGCACATTGTCATCCGGGCGGAGTCAGCGAACTGTATGAGGCCAATGCAAACGTCCGGACGGTGGCCGAGTTGCAAAAGAACTTGCGCGCACGCCTCGCCGGCACGCCGGCGGGATTCTGGATCACCGGCGCGATGTTCGATGATACGAAGCTCGATCGTCCGCTCACGCGTCGGGATCTCGATCAGGTATCAACCGAACATCCGATTGAGGTCAATCATCGGGGCGGACATACGAGCTTCTACAATAGCAAGGCGTTCGAGCTCGCCGGTATCACGAAGGACACGCCCGATCCGTCGGACGGACGGTTTTTCAAAACCGCCAGCGGGGAGCTCAACGGACGCGTCGCCGAGCTGGCACGAGACGTGATCACACGGGCCGGGAAGCGCGAGCAGTTCACGCGCGAGCAGTCACGCGATCGCGCCACAAAGGGGATGGCGCACATGTCCAAACTCTTTACGGCCGCCGGTCTCACGAGCGTGCACGATCTCGGCAATTCCGCTGATCACGTCACGGCGTACGAAGATATTCGCGCGAGCGGCGACCTTCGCCATCGTGCCTACATGATGATCCGCGGTGACGCCTACCCGAAAATGCGCGACGCCGGGATATACACCGGACTCGGTGACGAGTGGATCCGCGTCGGCGGAGTGAAGTTCGCCGCCGACGGCTCGGCCAGCGAACGGACGATGCGCATGAGCACGCCGTACGTCGGCACCGACGATCACGGCATTCTCACGATGACGCAGCAGGAGATCTACGACGCCGTTGACGATGCTCACACCCACGGATGGCAGGTTGGCATTCATGCCAACGGCGATGTGACGATCGACATGGTCCTCAAAGCCTACGAGCGCGCGCTCGACAAGTGGCCGCGCGCCGACCGCCGGCATCGCATCGAACACTGCTCGCTGGTAAATCCGTCACTGATTGCCCGAATCAAGGCGACCGGCAGCATCCCGACGCCGTTCTGGACCTACATCTACTATCACGGCGAAAAGTGGGAGCAGTACGGCGACGCGAAGATGCAGTGGATGTTCTGCCACAAGTCGTTTCTTGACGCAGGCATCGCCGTGCCCGGCGCCTCCGACTACGGCCCCGGCCCGTTTGAACCACTGATGGCGATTCAGTCGATGGTGACGCGCACCGACTATCGTGGAAAAGTGTGGGGCGCCTCGCAGAAAATCACGATCGATCAGGCGCTGCGAGTCGCGACGATCAACGGCGCGTATCCGTCGTACGAGGAGAAAATTAAGGGCTCGATCACGGCGGGGAAGCTCGCCGACTTCGTGATACTCGAGAAGGATCCGCACGACGTCGATCCGATGACAATCAAAGACATCAAGATCGTACGAACAGTGACCGGCGGTCGCACGGTGTATTCATCATGACGGATTCCGAGAATACGATTTCGGTGATTCGCGCGGTATTTGCCGCGTTCAATGCACATGACATCGGACAGTTCCGCGCCCTCTTGGCTCCCGACGTCGTGTTGCCGGACAGCAGCGGCGTCGGACCCGATCTCCACGGTCCTGACGCTGTCGTCGGTGCGGTGAGCGTGATAGCCGACGCATTCCCCGACCTGCGCGTTACCGTACGAAATGTGTTCGCAGACGGGGAGCGTGGCGTCGCCGAGGTACTGCGGGAGGGGACGCACACCGGGCCGTTGAATCTGCCGACTGGGGCCGTACCGCCGACCGGAAGATCACTGCGTCTACCGGAGAGTGTCGTCTTTGTCGTTTGTGACGGCAAGGTGAAATCAATGACCGCGTATACGGATATACTTTCCGGAATGGCCCAGCTCGGGCTGCTCAGCTAACACCCAGTGAACCACACATGACTTTTCGTGACGCGCTCCTGCTCATCGCCGCGTTCTCCGGCTTGCACGTCACTGCCGCCGCGCAATCGCGGAAGCAGTCGTCGAGCGACTATCTCTACCTCTGGTCGGCATCCGCCGACTCCACGAAACCGGACTTCCTTGCGGTGATCGATGCGCGACAAAAGTCCGGAACGTATGGAAAGCTCGTCGGCACCATGCCGGTTCCGGGTTTGAAGAACGGGCCCCATCACACCGAGCATGCGATGCCGGCCGACGGCCGCCTCTTTGCAAACGGTTTCGATGGCGGCCGATCGTTCATCTTCGACATGAAGAATCCGGCACGACCGAAGCTCGACGGCGAGTTCACCGAAATTGCGGGAATGAGGCATCCGCACAGTTTCCTACGACTGTCGAACGGCAACGTGCTCGCAACGTTCCAGATGCAGCACGATGATCAGGGGATGGCGCCGGGCGGACTCGCCGAGCTCACGAATCGGGGGAAACTGATCCGCTCGGTCTCGGATAATCGTCCGGGCATCGACCGCCGAATTCGCCCCTACTCGGCGGCGATCATCGAGAAGCTCGACCGCATCGTGACGACGACGACTGATATGGACGGTGAAGCACCGGTCCGCGCCGTTCAAGTGTGGCGCCTCTCAAACCTCGAGCTGCTACAGACATTCGACTTGCCGAATGGCCCGCGCGGCGACGAAGGCGCCTTCACCGCCGAACCGCGCCTCCTTGGCGACGGACAGACGGTGCTCGTCTCGACGTTCAATTGCGGGCTCTATCTCCTGAGCGCCGTGGACGGCTCCGACGTGACGGGAAGACTTGTCGCGTCGTTTCCGAATAAGAAGGGAACCTCGTGCGCGATTCCCGTGATCGCCGGCCATTACTATCTGGTGACGGTGCCGGCGTGGAGCGCGGTCGTCAGCTTGGATATCTCCGATCCGGCGAAGCCGCGGGAGGTCTCACGTGTGGCCTTCGGCCCCGAAGATGTGCCGCACTGGATTTCCATCGAGCCGAATTACAAGCGCGTCGTGGCGACGGGCTATCAGGCGATGAAACATCGCGTCATGATGCTCGACTTCGATGAAGCAACCGGCAAGCTCGCGCTCGATGAAAAATTTCGCGACGCCGGAGCGGCTGCGGCCGGTGTCCGAATGGACAATAAGAAATGGCCGCACGGGGGGACGGCGGCGGCCATTCCCCACGGCGCGGTGTTCAGCCGCACACCCTGACCTACGCCTAAGCGGGCATCCCGGCCGGCTCGAGCAGGTAGTCGATCACGTCTGCCGCCGAGTAGCTCATTCGCCCGTTCAGGAAGCCGGTGATGTTCTTCAGGTCGTCGCCACTCGTGATGAGCGGTTGCTCCTCGATGCCGTCGTGCACCTGCGGAAAGCCGATCGCGGCGATCAGGCCGTTGCAGACGCAGAGCCGACCCTCGGTCTCCTCGACCGTTCCACCTTTCTTGACGAAGGCGTCGACCGGTTCCGACGCACAGCGGTAGCCAATGTGCCCGTCGGGACGCTTGTACGGCGTGCGGAGATAGCCAAGGTCGCAAAGCCGCGTGCGATTTGTCGCTGGTACTTCGCCGTCGAGTTGCACGACCTTGAACGGAAAGCCAGTGGGTGAGGCTCGCGGATCGGTCTTGACGCGAAGTGTACCGGCGACGGCGTGATCGAGCACTAGCTGCTTGTGATACGGATCAAACCCTGATTCGTCGCAGTAGGCGAAGAGCGTGCCGACCTGGATTCCTGCCGCGCCTTCCTGCAAGGCGTACGCCAGAAGCTGCGGGGATCCCGTGCCGCCAGCCAACCAAAACGGAACGCCAAGCTCGCGCATCTTTCCGAGATCGACGACGTCGCGTTCCCCGTAGATCGGTTCACCGTCTTCATTGAGCTGCGCCGCACCGCGTGCCGGCGCGTTGTGTCCACCGGCCGTTGGTCCCTCGACGATGAAACCGTCGACGCGGCCGTTGGCCTTCCGCGCCAACGTCGTGGCGAGCGAGTTTGCGGCGACGATTGCGAGAAACTTCGGCCGAGTGAGGGTCGTCGTCGTGTCGGCGCCATGCAGCGACGGATCGAACGAGATCGTCTCCACTTCGCCGCTCGCGAGGCCATCGACGTCGAACCGGAGCGTCGCGGTCTGATGCTGGGACATCGCGTCGAGCGCGCCGGGGATCTCGCGAGGGATTCCAGCGCCCATCAGAACATAGTCGACACCGGCGAGCATCGCGCCGTAGAGGGATGCGAGGTTTGGGAGCTGCAATTTCGTGAGGAAATTAATGCCGACCTCACCGTCGTGTCCCTCTTTTGCAAGATACACTTCCGTGAAGTTCGCGAGCATCGTGAACTGCTGACGCGCCACGCTGACCGCCTGCTTGTACATCGGCAGAAGTTTGTACGGCTGGCTGGGTGAACGTCCCTCCGGCAGGAAGTAGCGGCGCAGTGCGGCCGCGCTCACCTCGGGGATCGGAAACGCCGCGAATGCCCGGCGCATATCTCCGCCGATATCGCCGTCTTGCAAACGACGAACGAGAAGGGAATCGAGGGCCGTGCCCGAGACGACGCCGAGCTGACAACGTCGCGATACAGCGCGCGCGAGCTGCCAATTGGAGACGCCGACACCCATACCACCCTGAATGATGAGTGGGAAGGTCGCTGATGTTGTCATGGCCACGGTTGCAATGAGGAAGTCGTTCGGTCGTGGTACGTGCTACCTAAAGCAGGCCAATCGTCGAAAGAAGGGTAGTCGGACTTCCCGCTACGCCGTTGTGAGGGAAGCCCCGATAGGGGAGACGGCCGACAGTTCGCTCTCTGAATGGGGAGACGCCATATTCCTCCTACGTATGAGACAACTACTGATCCTTTTTTCATGACTTTGCCAACGCTCACGCACTTCGCCGCGGGCTCCCGCACGCCAGCGCACTCCGCACGCACGGCGCCGGTCTACAACCCCGTTACGGGGCAGATCGCGGCCACCGCCCCGCTCGCCGACGCAACAGATATCGAGCGCGTTATCGCCGACGCGGCCGCGGCGGCACCGGCATGGGGCGAACGGTCAGCACTCGACCGAGCACGCGTCCTCTTCAAGTTCCGCGAGCTCTGCCTCGCGAATGCGGGCGAGCTTGCGCATCTGATTAGCAGTGAGCACGGCAAAGTGGTAAGCGATGCGCGGGGCGAGCTGATGCGCGGACTCGAAGTCGTCGAGTTCGCCGTTGGCATTCCGCATTTGATGAAAGGTGAATTCAGCGACGGCGTCGCGAACGGCATCGATATGCACTCGCTCCGGCAGCCGCTCGGCGTCGTCGCCGCGATCACGCCATTCAACTTTCCGGCGATGGTTCCCCTGTGGATGCTCGCCCCCGCCCTCGCCTGCGGCAATGCGGTGGTGCTGAAGCCGTCGGAGCGAGACCCCTCGACCGGATTGCGTCTCGCTGAACTCTTCGCCGAGGCTGGTGGCCCGCCCGGTGTGTTCAACGTGCTGAATGGTGACGCCGAGGCGGTGAACGCTCTGCTGACGGATCCACGCATCCAGGCGGTGAGTTTCGTCGGTTCGACGCCGATCGCGCAGCACGTGTACGAGACGGCCGCGAAGCACGGCAAGCGTGTGCAGGCGATGGGTGGCGCGAAGAATCATCTCGTCGTTCTTCCCGATGCCGATCTCGATCAGGTCGTTGAATCGCTCATGGGTGCGGCGTACGGATCGGCCGGTGAACGGTGCATGGCGATCTCGGTCGCGGTCGTCGTCGGTGATGAAACCGCGAACGCGCTCGTGCCACGTCTCGCCGAGCGGGTAAAGCGACTGGTGATCGGTGAGCCGGCCGATGCGAAGAGCGAGATGGGACCGCTCGTAACCGCCGCGCACCGCGACAAAGTGCGCGGCTTCATCGACATCGGGGTGAAGGAAGGCGCGACGCTCGTCGTCGACGGCCGCGCGCATCCGGTCAACACGCAGCCGGGTTTCTACCTCGGCGGTTCGTTGTTCGACCACGTGACGAGCGCGATGGAGATCTACCGCGAGGAGATTTTCGGCCCCGTGCTTTGTGTCGTGCGCGTACCGACGGCCGACGCGGCACTCGAGTTGTGCAACTCGCATCGCTATGGCAATGGCGTGGCGATTTTCACACGTAGCGGTGGTGCGGCCCGCGCGTTTGCGCATCGCGTGCAGTGTGGGATGGTCGGTATCAATGTGCCGATCCCGGTGCCGCTCGCGTTTTATTCGTTCGGCGGCTGGAAGGAATCAGCGTTCGGCGATCACAACCAGCACGGGATGGACGGCGTACGCTTCTACACGAAGCTCAAGACCGTCACATCACGCTGGCCAGCCGGTGCGGACGCGGCGTCGTTCACGATGCCGGTGCTGAAGTAGCGGCTACTTCAGTCGGCCGTACTTCCTGAGCACGGCCGTCAGCCGATCCGCCGGCAGCGCATTGACACGCAGGTTGTTCGCGCCTGTCATCGTCTCGGCGGCGAGCATCGCGTTGAGAATCGCCTCCTCGGTGGCCTGAATGGTTGCCGAGAAGAGCGGTGAGATCGCGTCGTTGTTCATTATCGTCACGCGCACAGTGTCTTTCGGAGTCGTGGCGCCAGCGTTCGCCGTCGAGAAGGCGACGAAGATGTCGCCGGATCCATTCCCTCCCGTTCCGCCGGTGCGACCGACGCCGAGTGCGACACGCGTCGCGATGCGCTTGAGTTGATGGGGCACCATCGGCGCGTCGGTGGCGACGATGACGATAATCGAGCCCTGTTCAGTTTCCTCTGTGCCGCCACCGCGCGGTACGGGCGCGCCGCAGCGGCGCCGTCCCGCGGTCAGCGGTGCCTCGCCGCCGGCGACGCACGCCGCGAGATCGCCAAGCTCTGCGCCCACCGGTACTCCGGCGACGCGCATGTCGCGCATCGAGCCGAAGTTGCACTGCACGAGTACGCCAACTGTGAAACCGCCCTGTGCCGCCGGCAGTTTACGCGACGCGGTACCGATGCCGCCCTTGAATCCTTCGCAGACCATTCCCGTGCCGCCGCCGACCGCACCTTCCTGCGGGACGACACCGCCGCGTGCGCCGTCGAGCGCGGCGATTGCGTGCTCGGGCTTCACGTGAAAGCCGTTGATGTCATTCAGGCCACCGTCGTACGTCTCGGCGACGACGGGCAAACCCCACGGTTGCATCCCCGGTTTGCCGACCTGCCACTGGAGAATCGCATCGCGCACGACGCCGACGCTGTGCGTGTTGGTGATACCGATCGGCCCTTCGAGGAAGCCCCCTTCCTGCAGCCAGGTGGTCCCCGTCATTTCGCCGTTGCCGTTCAGCGTAAACCACGCACCGAAGACCGCGTCGCTGCTGGTGCGGCCACGGGGGTGGACGATCGTGACTCCGGTGCGCACCGGGCCAGTGCCGACCTTCAGCGGCCCTGCATCACCGCGAATGAGCGTCGTGTGCCCGACTTCGACGCCCGCAACATCCGTGATTGCATCGAGAAATCCCGGCGTGCCGCCGATGAGTTCGGAAATGCCGAGCTCGCGGGCGCGCGGCTTCTGCGCCGCGGCGACGGATGAAATCAAGAGGAGACCAGCGAGTATCCGCCGCATGATTCGACTCCGGTCGGCTATTGAACCGACTCGAGACTCTTCCGCACTTTGCCAATCAGTTCGTCGATCTGTGATTCGGTGATGATCAACGGTGGCGAAAGCGCGAGAATATCGGCGGTGACGCGGATCAGCGCGTTCTGATTGAAGAACGTGTCGATGAAGACATCGTAGGCCCGCGCTCCCGGCATTCCGGAGCGTGACTCGAGTTCGATGCCGCCGATGATACCGGCGTTGCGAACGTCGATGACGTGTGGCGCACCGCGCAACGAGTGTACGGCTTCCTGCCAGACCGGCGCCATCTTCGCGGCGTGCTCGAAGATCCCTTCTGACGCGTAGAGGTCGAGCGTCGCGAGACCGGCCGCCGCGGCGAGCGGGTGGCCGCTGTAGGTGTAGCCGTGGAAGAACTCGATCCCGCGTTCCGTCGCGTTGACGACGGCGTCGTAGATCCATCCTTGCACGCACGACGCGCCCATCGGCACGGCGGCGTTGGTCAGCGCTTTCGCCATGCAAATGATGTCCGGCGTCACGCCGAATGCCTGCGCGGCGAACGGTGTCCCGAGCCGACCAAAGCCGGTGATGACTTCATCGAAAATCAGGAGGATACCGTGCTTCGTACAGGTCGCCCGAAGCTTCTCGAGATAGCCGACCGGCGGCACGAGCACGCCCGTCGAACCGGCCACCGGCTCGACGATCACCGCGGCAACAGTCTCGGCCCCGTGCTCGGCGATCATCTGCTCGAGCGAATCAGCGAGATGCGCGCCCCACGCCGGCTGCCCTTTGGTGAAGGCGTTATGCGCGAGATCGTGTGTATGCGGGATGTGATCCACGTGTGGCAGCAACTGCGCCGCGAAAGTTTTCTTATTCGGATCGATGCCGCCAACGGAAATCCCACCGAAGCCGACACCGTGATAGCCGCGCAGACGACCGATGAATCGTGCGCGCTGCGGCTCGCCGCGGGCCTGATGATAGGCGAGCGCTATCTTCAGCGCACTGTCGACTGCCTCAGAGCCGGAGTTCGAGAAGAAGACGTGATCGATGCCGGGCGGCAGCAGCGTCTTCAGCTTGTTGGCGAGTGCAAAACTCGCTGGATGCGCCATCTGGAAGCTCGGCGCAAAATCGAGCGTCGCCGCGGCCTTGGCGATCGCATCGACGATCGGCTTTCGGCAGTGTCCGGCATTCACCGCCCAGAGACCGGCGGCGCCGTCGAGAATGTCGCGGCCGTCGTCGGACTTGTAGTGCATATCCTTGGCGCTGACCAGCAGGCGGGGTTTCGCTTTGAACGCCTTGTTGGCCGTGAACGGCATCCACAGCGCGTCGAGCGCCGGATCGTGGGAAGTCGAGGTCGTTGTCATAGTAATGGAACGTGTCGCGTCAGTGCCCGAAGGGCAAGTCCGTAGAGGGTGCCCTACGGCGTCGGCTCGGGCGGGACTGCGAAGTGGGAGCGAATGTTGTCGCTCACGCGTGTGAGTTTTCCAGTGACGCGGTTGATCGGGCAGTAGATCGAGAGACTCTTCGCGAGAACCTTGTTGTCGACGGCGCGAATGATCTCGGTATGCCGTTCGAACCGGTGTGAGCTCGCGACGCCGACCCAGGTGCGGGCGATCACCGCGTCGCCGAGCACGGTCGGCCGCTTGTAGTCGATCTCGTGGCGCAGCGCGACCCAGCCGACTTCGGCCTGCTGTTCCGGGGTTGCCGCTGTGGTCCAATGCGCCACGGCGACTTCCATGACCCAGCGCAGATAGACGACGTTGTTGACGTGATCGAGCTCGTCGATGTCGGTGGGCAGCACCGTGATCGGGATCTCGAAATGTTCGCGCGGCGGGTGGGTGAGCATCGAACGAATCGGCGCCGCTACGGACGCGGCTTCTCGACCGCGCCGAGTTTGGCGAGCTTCGCCTTCACCGCCGCGACCTGTGGTTGCAGCTCCGGATCCGCGTTCTTCCAGAGCGCGACGAATTTCTGATAGTTTTCGATCGCTTTGCCGGTATTGCCCTTGGCTTCGTACAGCTCGCCGAGGCGCTTGAAGGAGCTGGGGAGATACTGGCCGTCGATCGAGAAGCGGAAAAACGTGTGCGCGTTGACGAATCCTTCGTAGGCCACGATTGCTGAATCGGGGCGGTTAGCCAGGTCCTGTGCAAGCGCAACCTTCGCGAACGTGCACGCCTCACAATCATCGATATCGGCGGCACGGAATTCGCGAATGGCGTCGTCATACTTCTTTTCAGCCATCGCGATATTCCCGAGCGCGCGATGACGGTTGATCTCGTCGTCGAGGCGGGCTGCTTCGGCGTGCCGCTTGTCGAACGCGGAGAGCATCGCGCGTGCTTTATCCGTGCGGTCGGTACGTGCGTAGAACTCAATCAATGATTCATACGGCCGATCGGAAACCGGAATCGATTCGAGCCCGCGTGCAGACAGCACCGCGTCCAATTCTCGGGCGGCCCCGGCTTTGTCGTTACGATACCAGACCGTCTGAAGTGCATCGAGCACTCCGTTCTCGATGGTGGCCGCTTTAGCGCCCAACTTGTCATACATCGCGCTCGAGATGGCGCGATATTTCACCGCATCCTTCAGTTGGCCGTGGCTCGCGGCCAGCCCTGCAGCAAGGTCGGCGCCCGACTGTCGAATCGCTGGCGACGTCGATGCAAGCATCTGCTTCGTGATCGCGGCTGCGGAATCGAGATCGCCGCGGGCGTACGTGACCCAGAATCTGTCACCGGCCAGACCGGCACCGTTCGGAATGGCCTGTGCTGCGGAGTCGAGGGCCGCCTGCGCCTGTGCCAGGCGCCCCATAGCAACTTCGTTCGGAATCACGTTATCCCAGAACGTTAAAACATCCGGCTGAATCGCAACGGCGCGACGCGCGTATGAAAGCGCCTTCTCGTAATTCCGACGTCGGGCTGACAAGACCGCGGCATTGTTCAGCGCTGTCACGTTTTTGGGATCGATTTCGAGCAGCCGCTCGTACGATTCCATCGCCTTAGCCAAGTCCGGATGGGCGCCGGTCGAGTAGTAGCTTCCTTGCGTGATCAGTCGTTCAGATTCGGTCAGCCGATCACGCTTGTCGAAGGCGCGCTGCAGTAGCATCTGGACATGCGACTGGCTACCGAAGCGATTGCTTTCCTCGACTGCGAGCTTGCGGTAGGCCATCGAGAAACCGCTGTCGAGCGCAATCGCCTCCTCAAGGAACGCCTTACCACGCTCGAAATCGCCCGCCGTCTCGATTGCCCGCACTCCCTGCACGTACTTCTGCAGCGCTTCGAGCGATGGGGTCGTGACCTTGTCGAGTGTTCGCGCCGATTGCACGCGTCGTAGGTTCTCCCCGACTTTCGCTCGCACGTCCTTGGCGAGACGTCCGATCGCCGGAATGATATCGCGTTCGTCTGCGGCTTCTTCTCGAAAGGTCGCCAGTTCGTCGTTATTGATCGTCGAGACCAACCGTGCCGACAGCACATATCGCCCGCCGACGCCGTTTATTTCGCCGGCGAGGAGCGCCTTCATGCCTTCGCGCGTCGCGATTTCGCGGGCGACCGATTCAGAGACCCGCGTCGAGTCGGGGCGGCGCATGCGTCGCATCACTTCACGGACGGTAGCGCTCGACAGCACGTTGATGGCGTTCGACTGGGCGAGCGCGGTGCGGAACGCATCGGTGACCGTCGCGCCGAGCAGCGTGTCCCCGCCGACCGTCTTGAACTCCGAGACGATCAGCTTTTCGCGGTCACCAAACTTGCCGGCACTGCGAAGCGTCGCGGCCGGCCCGATGCCGAACGCGCGCATCGCCATGAATATTCCGATGAGCCCGACAAACCCGCCCAGCGCGAACATCCCGCCGCGCGCTGTCTTGTACCAGCTCACGCGCGGCGCCGCCTTGAGCGCCAGCGTCGCCATCGTTCCCTGCAGGCGCAGTGACGGTGTGCCGCCAGGCGTGTACGTCGGCGTCTGCGTCATCGCGCGGCGCGTCACGCGCTGCACGTAACCGGTCCAGAGCACCACCGGCAAGCCGAGCGCCATCAGCACGAGCGCACCGGGGAAGACCCAGTCGGGCAATCCAATCCCGACGATCGCCGCCTTCGCGAGGATCGCCACGGCGATGAACGCGCCGGCATAAACGAAAATCGCCTTCCGGAACATCATCGGCCCGCCGAGCAGCACCGGCGGCATACTCTGCATGCTGCCGCCGCTCGCCACCGTGTCGAGCGCTCGGACGATTTCCTGCGCCGTCTGCGGACGCCCACTCGCGTCTTTCGCGAGGCATCGCATTACGAGATCCGCGAGAGACGTCGGAATGTCGGGACGGAACTCGGTAATCGGCTTCGGCGCTTCCCCCATGTGCGCCGCGAGCATCCGCTGCGGCGTGCGGCCGGCGAAGACGGCCTGGCCGGCGAGCAACTCATACACCATCGCGCCGAGCGAGTAGATATCGGCGCGGTGATCGATGTCCGGATCGCCCGCGGCCTGCTCGGGTGCCATGTAGGCTGGAGTGCCGATCGACGTGCCGATCTGCGTGAGCGTCGCGTTGCCGCTCTGCGCGCGCGCTGCACTGATGGCTTTCGCGATACCGAAATCGAGCACGACCGCCGTGCCGCCGGAGAGCATCACGTTGTCCGGCTTGATGTCGCGATGCACCACGCCGCGCTGATGCGCGTAGGCCAGCGCCTTGGAAACGTCGCGCATGATGCCGATCACTTCTGTCACCGCCATCGGACCGCGCGCGACGTGCACGCGCAACGACTCGCCCTCGACGAACGGCATCGAATAAAACGGGAGACCGTTGGTATCACCGGCCGTGAGCACGGGGACGATGTTCGCCTGTTGCAGAGCGGCCGCCGTCTGAATCTCGCGCTCGAACCGGTCGATGCTGATTCCCTGCGCCAGCTCGGGCGAGAGGACCTTCACCACCACTTTGCGCTTGAGCCGGACTTCCTCGGCGCTGAACACGCGGCTCATCCCGCCGCCGCCCAGCTCACGCTCGAGTATGTACGCGTCGCCCAGAGTCGTTTGGAGCTGGGATCGCAGATCGGAAGCCAAAGCGGTCCTTTGTGGGGAGAGGGTCGACGGCAAAATCTATGGAATGCGCGTCGTCCCTGCCAGAGAGCCGAACCCCGCGACTGGTGGCACCTGACGCGGGGCCACATCTTCACGCAGAACCCTCAACCGGTCACCGCCGATGCTGTTCGCCAAACGTCTTGCCGCTACCTCGCTGTTTCTCGCTGCCGCCACACTCCACGCGCAAGAATCAGCGACGCTGCCATATGGCCGCGGCCTCCCGGTTCCCGGCCGCTCGGTGATCACGACGAAGCTCGGCATCGTCGCAACCAGCCAGCCGCTCGCAAGCTCGGCCGGCGTGCAGATTCTCGAGCGCGGCGGCAACGCCATCGATGCCGCGATCGCCGCCAACGCGACGCTTGGCCTCACCGAGCCGATGATGAACGGCATCGGCGGCGATCTCTTCGCGATCATCTATGAGGCGAAGACCGGCAAGCTCTACGGTCTCAACGCGAGCGGCTGGGCCGCGACCGGCATGACCGCCGACTTTGTAGGAACCAAAGCGATCAATGGCAAGATGCCGCAGCGCGGCGTCATGACCGTCAACGTCCCTGGCGCCGTCGCCGGATGGGGCGCGATGCAGAAGAAATTCGGAAAGCTTGGCTTCGACCAAACGCTTGCGCCGGCGATTTACTACGCCGAGCACGGCTTCCCAGTCGGCGAAGTCACCGCCGGTTTGTGGGCAGGGGTGATGACGGCGAACTACACGAACGATCACTTTAAGTCGACGTTCCTTCCCGGCGGCCGCTCGCCGAAGGCCGGTGAGGTCTTCAAAAACCCCGACCTCGCCGCGTCGCTCAAGCGCATCGCCGCCAAAGGCACCGACGGTTTCTATCGCGGCGCCACCGCCGACGTGATCCTCAAAACGATCACGGACGCCGGCGGTACGATGACCGCGGCGGATCTCACGGACTTCACGCCGGAGTGGGTCACGCCGCTCTCAACGAAGTACCGCGATTGGACCGTCTACGAACTCCCGCCCAACGGCCAGGGCCTCGCGGCGCTCGAGATGCTGAACATCATGTCGCGCTATCCAATCTCCGAGTACGGCTGGGCGAGCCCCAGGGCGATGCACGTCGAGATCGAAGCGAAAAAACTCGCCTACGCCGATCTGCTGAAATACATCGGTGATCCACGGTTCACGAAGCTCCCCGTGCAGCAGCTCCTCTCGAGCGAGCACGCGGCGTCACGAGCCAAACTGATCGATCCGTCGAAGGCCAACTGCCACGTCGCGCCGGCGCAGCTCGCCGGCGTCGAGGCAGGCGCGAGCGAAACGATCTACCTGAGCGTGATCGATCAAGACGGCAACATCGTCTCGTTCATTCAGAGCAATTCGTCAGCGTTCGGCTCAGGTCTCGTCGCAAAGGGAACCGGCTTTCCGCTGCACAATCGCGGCGTGCAGTTCACGATCGAGAAGAACCAGCCGAACACGATCGTTCCGCGGAAGCGCCCGTTGCACACGATCATCCCCGCCTTCATGGAAAAGGGCGACACGAAGATCGGCTTCGGCATCATGGGCGGCTGGAATCAGTCGCAGGCGCACGCGCAGTTCGTCAGCGACATCGCCGATTTTGGCATGAACATCCAGCAGGCGCTCGAAGCGTCGCGTTTCACGAAACTGACGTTCGATGGGTGCGATATGCTCGTCGACGCAAACCTTCCCGCATCGACAGTCGAGGCTCTCAAAGCGCTCGGCCATCAGCCGCAAGTGATGGGGCTGCGCGTTGGCTCAGAGTTCGGCTTCGGCCAGGCCGTGATGTCAAACAAGGACGGCGTTCATTTCGGCGCGAGCGATCCGCGTCACGATGGTGCGGCGATCCCGCAGGGTGCGCCTGCCTTCGGCGCGAAGTCGGCCAAACCGTAATAAGACCTTTGCGTTCAGGGCCGTTCGTTATTTACGAACAGCCCTGATCCAGACTTCGGTCGGGGGAATGCTCGCGATCGTAAAGCCGACGACGCGACCGCTCTGAAGTTGCCACGTGAGCGGCGAGTCAACTTCGATATCCTTGACCTCGCCCTTCTCCAGAAACGCGACGTACTGCACGCCCGGTTTGGGCGAGGTCACGATCGCGAAGTCCAGTCCTGGAATGCTTGGCGTCGCGACGAGCCGGCCGTCTTTCAGCGAGACTGCGAGCGTCGCGACCGTGCTGTCTTTCTTTCCGCCGTACATGATCATCGTGTAGTCGCCGAGGTAGGGTGCCGCCTGTGTGGGCGTCAGCGTTCCCGGCTTGAGTGATGGCTCGATGTCAATGCGCAGCGGAATCGACGTCGTCCCCCAGCGGAACTCTAGCACTGCCCCGGTTCGGTCGACCGCAGGAAAGCCGAAGGTTAGCATCTCGCTGCTCGGCGACGTGGTCGCCGGTTTTTTGATTGTCAGCAGCATCTCGGCCGGCTTCGGCGGCGTCATATGGAAGAGCTTGGGATTCTTGTAGAGCGCGAGCGACCACTCCGTCTCGCCGGGCGTGAACCAGACCGAATACTTGCCCGCCGCGAGCGCCTGCCCGTCGAGTTTGATCGGATGATTCACTTCCAGCGTTGTCGCCCAGTTAGCACCGGGCGTCCACACCTTGCCCCACTTCTCCATGTTGGGAAACGGCGTGCGGCCGCGGAGCTGCGGCCGGCCGTAATTCACGGAGATCACCGTGCCGTCGATCTCCTGTGAGACGGTACCGCGCTCGCTCGATCGAATCTGGGCTCCGGCACCGGATGCCGTGATCGCGACCAACATCGTCGCGGCCGCCAATCCAAGTCGGCGCGTCATCAGCCGTTCCACTTGGCGTCGATCGCCGCCCGAATCTGATCGAGCGATCGGCGCATCTTCACCAACCGTCGCGCCAGATTCGCCTGACCCTGACAGATATCGCAAAACTGTGCCATCGCGTCTCCTTCGTAGCAGCTCAAGAGTGAGTACTTATCAGCCTGCTCGGCGCAGCCGCAGTGACAGCGAATGCCGTCGAGGATTTGTGGGATCTCATGCGCGGCCTCGAACGCATCGGCCGCCGCTGGGTTCTTCAGGGAGCTCGTCGCGCGCACCTTCGACGCGTCGATCCCGGGCCGGGGCTCGGGATGGCCGCCGAGTGAGAGCGCAAGTGATTGCCAACGCGATTGCGCACCGGCCGTGAACGGCAACGCCGCCGCGCCGATTATCCCGGCTCCCAGAGAAAGCACGAACTGGCGTCGCGAAGTCACCACCGTCCCCGTGTCGTTTGGATGTGCGAAGGTATGCTTATTCGACTGCAAAGACAACGGGACGCGAATCCCGTCCGCGCTTGACGTAACTCCCGCACCCAGTACGTTTTAGCGCACATACCGAAATAGGACTGCCCTCTGGCGACGTTCTGCAAGAACTGCGGCGTAGAGATCGCCGATGGTTCCAACTACTGCACGAGCTGCGGGCTTCCGCTCACACAGGAGCTCTCATCGCTTGTGAACGGGCGCGCCACGCCCGCGAGCACACCGCGCGTCAGCGGCGCGACGCCGGCCGAGAGCGCGTCGGCGCAAATGCTCGCGCGTCTGCAGGCCTCGATCGGTGATCGCTACGACGTCAAGCGCGAACTCGGCCGCGGCGGCATGGCGACGGTCTACCTCGCCAACGACATCAAGCACGACCGCGAAGTCGCGATCAAAGTGCTGCTCCCCGAACTCTCGGCGTCGATCGGTGGCGAACGCTTTGAGCGCGAGATCCGACTCGCCGCGAAGCTCCAGCATCCGCACATCCTTGGCCTGTTCGACTCCGGCGTCGCCGACGGTCTGCTCTACTATGTGATGCCGTTCGTGAAGGGCGAGTCGCTGCGCGATCGCATCGACCGCGAAGGGATGCTGCCGATCGAAGACGCGATCGGCATCGCCCTCGAAGTCGCCGGCGCACTCGGTCACGCCCACGCGCTCGGCATCGTGCATCGCGATATCAAGCCGGAGAACATCCTCCTCAACGGCGAGTTCTCGCTCGTCGCCGATTTCGGCATCGCGCGAGCCGTCAGCGAAGCGGGCGCACAAAAGATCACGCAGACGGGCATGGCCGTCGGCACGCCGGTCTATATGGCGCCCGAGCAGTCGATGGGCGAGACCGCCGGTCCGACCGCCGATCTCTACAGCCTCGGCTGCGTCCTCTACGAAATGCTCGCTGGCGAGCCGCCGTTCACCGGCAAGAACGCCGCGCAAATCATGGCCCGTCACGCGATGGAGCAGGTGCCGAGCATTCGCATCGTGCGCCAGGCCGTGCCGGAAGAAATCGAAGACGCGATCTTCGCCGCACTCGCGAAGGTGCCGGCCGACCGTCCGCAGAACGCCGCCGATTTCGCGCAGATGCTCGGCATGACGCTTGGCTCCACGCGCTCGATGCGTGTGATGCGCGGCGCGACTGCAACGCGCCGTGTGCCGAGCGGGTCGATCGCTGCCGTGCAGCGCCGTTCGACGATGAACGCGCAGCTGTACGAGGATGAGCTGTTTCCGGAGCCCGTGCCGGCGTGGAAGAATCCAAAGATCCTCGGCGCGGTCCTGCTCGTAATCGTCGCGGCGCTCGGCGCTTGGAAGTTTGGCGCGCTCGGCAAGAAGAGCGCGGCGACGGCGAGCCCCGACGCGAATCGCATTGCGGTGCTCTACTTCAAGGACGTCAGCAAAGACTCGAGCCTTGGGCCCCTCGCCGACGGTCTGACCGAAGGGCTCATCCGGACGCTCGGCACGTCAACGAGCATCAACGTCATCTCCCAGGCCGGTGTCGAAAAGTTCCGGACGTCGACCGCGCCGGACGACAGCATCGCGAAGGCGTTGCGCGCCGGCTATCTCGTGCGTGGCGAGGTGGACGCGAAGTCCGGTGAAAAGGTCGGCGTCGATTTGCAGCTGATCGATGCCAGCGGCGCGAAGCTCAATAAGTCGCACTTCGAAGTCGCGGCAAAGAATCTGAATGCGATGCGCGACACGCTCGCGGTCCTCGCGTCAGATCTGATCAAGCAGCAGCTCGGTTCCGAGATCAAACTCAAGGAGTCGCGCTACAGCACGAACGCCGACGCTTGGCTGCTGCTGCAGCGCGGGCTGCAGGCGCAGAAGGGTGGCGAAGGCAAGAACGCTGGCGGCGACGTGCCCGGCCGTGACACCAGCTTCGCCGCCGCCGACTCGCTCTTCGGTGCGGCGGAGAAATCCGATGCCCAGTGGTCGGAGCCGGTGACGCGTCGCGCCGTGCTCGCGTATCGCCTCGCCCGATTGAACGCGAGCAATCCTGAGATGGTGAGAAAGTAGACCGCCGTCGGTCGGGAGCATGCGAACCGCGCGCTCGCGATCGACCCGAGCGACGCCGATGCGCTCGAGGTGCGCGGCAATCTCCAGTACTTCCCGATCGTGCAGGAGATGGAGACCGATCCGGTGCGCCGCATGGCGCAGATCGAAGCCGCGCGGGGGGATCTCGAGAAGGCGACGACGCTCAACAGCCGTCAGGCCGGCGCGTGGGCGACGCTGTCGCATCTATACTATCAGATCCCGACACTCGCGCCGCCCGACATCGCGCTCGCGGCGCAGAACGCCTACACCGCCGACGAATTCCAGTCGAGCGCCAACCTCGTGCTCAGCCGGCTCTTTCTTGCCAACTACGATATGCAGCAGTTCGACCGCGCCGAGCAGTGGTGCGCCGTGGCGAGAGGGCGTTTCCCGAAGGATGTGCGGGCGGTTCGCTGTCAGTTGTATTTGCTGACGAACCCGTCGAAGACGCCGGACGTTGCGCGCGCGTGGCGATTGGCCGACTCGGCGGTCGCCCTTGCGGCGCCAGCGGCGCAGGCTGGGGAGCGGCTCACGGAGGATATGATTGTCGCTGCGGTGATCGCTCGGGCGAGCAAGGCGCAGCCAGCGCAGCCAGCGCTTGCCGACAGCGCGAGGCATGTGGCGAAGCGGTCGGAGGGGAGCGCCGCCACCGACAAGACGCGTGATTTAGCGATGCGCGGCGCTTTTGTGTACGCACTCCTCGCTGGTGATAAGTCCAATCAGGGCAAGGACTTGGACGAATCTATCCGCCTCGTGAAAGAGTATCTCGCGGCGAGTCCTGGCCAGGCCAAGGGAGTGCGAGAAAACTGGTATTTCAAGAATTTGGCAGGTGATTCGCGGTTCAAGCTCGTCACAGGAGGTGCGCAGTAGAGTAACACTTTTGGGGGATATGGGATTTGCTCTTGCGAAAGGGGACTAAAAGTCCCACAGCCTTGCGGCTGCCCAATTGACCATTAAGGTCAACAATTGCCCGGCGGCGCTGTATAGAATCCCCCCAGTGTATAGCAGGCCCCAATGCGCCGCAGAATTCTTTCGATCGCCGCTACCGTGGCGACCGTGATCATCGTTGCTTCGTGCACCGACAAGCCCGCGCCGACTGCGCCGAAGTCGATGTCGCCGGTCGGACGGTCCAACATCTCGCTTCCCGGCACGTGCGCGACACAGTCGGCGCTCGAATCGATGGTTAATTCCGTCGTCGGGTCCGGGACGCCCGGTGCGAAGAACGCGCTCGACATCGTGAAGCAGGCGGCGACGGCGCTGAAGCTCGGGAACATCCCTGAGGCGCAGTCGCAGGCGAATGCGCTCATCGCGATCATCCTGCAGTCCATGAACACGCTCCCGGGCAAGGCGCAGGCACTGATGCTCGTCGGTGCGCTGCAGTGCTGGACCGGCATCACGACCGGCTCGCTGCTCGTCATGCCGCTGGACACGCCGAAGACCATCATCAGCATCGATGGCCTCGGTGGTGTGTTCATTCCCGCGAACTCGGTCTCGGAGCCAACTCTGGTAACCGTCACGACGGTGATCGCGCCGCCGACCCCGTTGCTCATCACGAAGCTCGACAAGTATCCCAACTATGTGCTCGTGTCGCAGCTGTCCGGCGTCACGAATTCGCTGATCAAGCCGGTCACGGTTGCCGCCTGCCCGACGGGTGTGACCGATCCCGCCGTGCGCGCACGTCTCCGCCTCGGCCACCAGGGGGCGGCCGGCTTTGAAGTCACTCCCGCCGCCGACGCGAGCTTCCTCAATTGCGCCGGCATCGCGAGCTCGCAGAGCAAAATGCCCGAGTGGGTGAAGTCGCTCGCCAGCATCATCCTGCCGCGTCCGCTCTACGCCCAGCTCGCGTTCTCGGGCGGCGTCGGCGGTTCGGCGTCGGAGTTCAGCCCGTTCGGCCCTGTTGATCCGGCACTCAGCTTCTCGGGTGGTGTCGGTGGCAGCGCGAGCGAGTTCAACAAGATCACGACCCCGCGGGACACGCTCAAGGCGCCAACATCGCCGAGCACGAACAAGTCAGCGGCGAAGCCGTCGACGGGCGCGGCCGGCGGCCTGACGCCGGTTGGTCCGTCGAAGCTGGCGAACATCACAATCATCGACTGCGCGGTCGGCACGGTGAACTCGCCGGTCGACGTGGCGTGCCGTCCGTTCATCCTCGTGACGACGCGCAACGGCACCGTGTTCGAGAACGTGCCCGTCACATGGGCCGTCACAGTGGGCGGCGGTCAGATCGCGCGGCAGACGGCGGGCCCCACGTGCGGCACCTTCAGCACGACGTTCGTCGGTCCGACGAGCCCGCTCTTCGGCAAGTCGAGCGCTTGCTGGACGCTTGGCGCGCTCGTCGGCGTTCAAACAGTCACGGCAACGCCGGGTGTCGGCGGCGATGCACCGGCCGGTGTGAGCTTCAACCCGACCGGGACGATCGCTTTCAGTACGACCGCGTCGAAGGGGACCGCGACGATCACGCTCGATTCGCTTACGCAGATCTACGACGGCACGGCGCGCAACGTGAAGGTGACGACAGCGCCCGCCGGTCTCACGACCGTGAACGTCACGTACAATGGATTGGCGACCGCGCCGACGGCGGCCGGCACGTACGCGGTCGTCGCGACGCTAGACAACGCGACGTATTTCGGGACCGCGACGGGAACGCTCAGTGTTGGCAAGGCCTCACAGCCGGCGCTGACGATCTCCGGCTTGAGTAACGGCACCTACAACAGCACGACGCAGCTCGCGACGAGCGCCGGTGGCGGCGGCGGCGCGGTGACCTTCGATGCGGGAGCCTCCACCGCGTGCTCGGTCAGTGCGACGGGACTCGTGACGATCACCGGCGGCACGGGTGATTGCAGCATCACGGCGACGAAGGCCGCCGATTCGAACTTCAATCCGGCAGTCAGCGCGCCGTTCGCGATTACGGTCACGAAGGCGAGTGCGTCGATCGCGCTGAGCAATCTCAGTCAGGTCTTCGGCGGCGATGCGAAGTCGGCAACGGTCACGACGACCCCGGCGAGTCTCGCCACGGTGAGCGTAACGTACAACGGTTCGCCGTCGGCGCCGATGAACGCGGGCAGCTACACGGTTGTCGCGTCGCTCATCAATCCGAACTACTCGGCGACGAACGCCACCGGATCGCTCGAGATCACGCAGGCGCAGCAGTCGGCGCTCAGCGTGACTGGTGGCAACACTGGCGCGTTCAATAGCAGCGTCACGCTCGGCACGAGCGGCGGCAGTTCGACGGGCGCGGTGACGTACGCGGCGATCGGCACCGCCTGCTCGGTGGATGCCGGCAGCGGCGTCGTCTCGATCACCGCCGGAACCGGTACCTGCTCGGTCACCGCCACGAAGGCGGGCGATACCAACTACCTGCCCGTGACTTCATCGCCGTTCGCGATCGCCATTACGAAGGCGACGGCGACGGTCTCGGTGAATAGTGCGAGCGTTCCGTTTGATGGCACGGCGAAGTCGGTGACGGCGTCGACGACGCCGGCGTCGCTCGTGACGCTGTCGTACACCTACGAGGGATCGGCGAGCGCGCCGACTGCGGTGGGCACGTATGCCGTCGTCGCAACGCTCGCTAACGCGAACTATCAAGGAACCGGCTCGGGGACGCTGACGATCACGCAGGCGTCGCAGTCGGCGCTCAGTGTGACGGCGTCGGGCACGGGTATCTATGGAACGGCGGTGCAGTTCGGCATCACCGGCGGCAGCACGGCCGGCGCGGTGACGTACAACGGCGCCGGCTCGACGGCCTGCTCGGTCGATGCGAATACCGGCGCTGCGCAGATCACCAGCGGCACCGGCGCTTGCACGGTCACGGCGACGATGGCCGGCAATGCGAATTATCTGCCGGTTGCGTCGAGTGTGTTCTCGGTCAACGCCAGCAAGGCGCCGGCTTCGATCTCAATCAGCGACTTGAGCTTCACCTTCGACGGCTCGCCGAAGTCGGCGACGGTTTCGACGTCGCCGAACGGCGCCGGCTCGCTGATCGTGACGTACAACGGCGGGGCATCGCTGCCGGTGAATGCCGGGAGCTACTTGGTGGCCGCATCGCTCACCAGCGCGAACTATGTCGCTGCGGATGCGGCGGCGACGCTCGTCATCGGCCAGGGCAATCAGTCGACACTGACGATCGGCGGTCCTGGGACGGCGACGTTCCTCGGCGCTTCGGCACAGTTGAGCGCGTCCGGCGATTCCGGCAGCGGCGGCGTGACGTATTTGACCACCACCCCGGCGCTCTGCTCGGTGAGTGTTACCGGCGCAGTTACGGCGAGTGCGGGCTCCGGCTCGTGCGTCGTGTCAGTGACGAAGAGCGGCGACGCTAACTATGTCGCGACGACATCGGCACCGTTCACGATCGCGCTGTTGCCGGCATCGCAGTCAATCACGTTCGGCGCGCTCGCGGGCAAGACGTATGGCGACGCTCAGTTCGGCGTGACGGCCACTTCGTCCTCGACGCTGCCGGTTTCCTTCGCTGCGAGCGGCAACTGCGCGATCTCCGGTTCGACGGTCTCGGTGACCGGCGCTGGCAGTTGCATCGTGACGGCGACGCAGGGCGGCGGCAGCAACTTCAGCGTGGCGCCGCCGGTATCGCAGTCGTTCTCGATCGCGAAGCTCGGGGCAGTCGCGACCGCAGGAAGCGCGACGATCGAATTCGGTGCAACACCGCCGACGATTCCGTGCGCCGTCACGGGGCTCACGATCGGTGATGTCAGCGCGGTGACCTGCGCGAGTTCGGTCCCGTTGGTCACCGGCCCGGGAACGTTTCCCGTGACACCGGTGATTTCGCCGACGACTCCGGCGAACTACAACGTGACGCCCGTGAACGGGCAGCTGACGATCCTGCCGTACGTGCAGTCCAATTGCTTCGCATCGCCGATCACCGGTTCGGCCGCGGTGGCGCTCAGCTACCCGCAGCGGAGGGGATCATCGATCGTCGTCGCGTGCATCCTCAAGACGCACAGTGGCGCGAGCGTCATCAACGCGTCCGGCAACATCCTCGTTCAGGATCGCGGGACGACGGGCATCGCCTCTCCCATCACGGCCTTCTCCGCAAACAATGTGTTCCGCTACGCTTCGAACCTGACCTGGGCATACACGGTCAACACGTCGACCACGGCATTCGTCAGCGGCCACTACTACCAGGTGACGGCGACTTGGAATGACAGGTCGACGACGACCGGCTGGTTCTACATTCGCTAGCTCGATGAGAGAGTGACACAACGCAACGGGCCCCGGACACGCACTGTCCGGGGCCCGTTGCGTTGTGCGGCACCACTCATTGGCGACGGATTGCCCGTCCGGGCGTCGCATTCGCGACGAGCGCTCCGTTCCGCACGACGAGCACGCCATTGACCAGCACGAACGGAATGCCCTCAGACGCGATCGCGCCGTTCTCGTACGTCGACTTGTCTTTCACGGTCGATGGATCGAACAAGGTGAGATCGGCATCCGCACCGACCTGGACCCGGCCTTTGCGTTTCATGCGAGGATCGGCCTGCTCGAGGCGCTTCGCGGGCATGATCGTCATCCGCGCAATGGCATCGGACAGCATCAGCACATGCCGTTCGCGCACGAACTCGGCGAGGATCTTCGCGTGCGTCCCGGCGCTGCGCGGATGGCCGATGAGTTTGCCATCGGACAGACTCAGAGAGCCGTCGCTGGCGACCATGACGAACGGACGGGCATACGTCTGCGCCGGTACCGAGTCGGGGATGCTGAAAATGATCACGCGTCCGCCGCTCTTGCGGTACTTCGCGAATGACTCGGCGTTGAGGCGCTCGCCGGTGGCCGGCATCAGCAGATCTTTGTAATCGATGCCGAGTCGCTTCTGGAAACCAGCATCGAAGATCGCCGCGGTGATCGATGTGGCGCCAGCGGTGTACGGGTACGCTTCCGTCGTGACATCATGTCCGCCGCGGCGTGCGCCCTCGATCATGTCGAGGAGCACCGGTGTCGAGGCAGTGCCAACGCTGGTAATGTGCACGATATGCAGCGACGCCCCGGTCGAGTACGCATCGGCGAGTACTTCCTGCACGGAAGCCGGACCATCTTCATCCGCCGGGCCGCCGCTCCGCACGTGGACGTACACCGGAACCTTCTCGCGCGCCGCAACCTGGAATGCGCTGAGACCTTCGGCGCGCGACGCACCCGGCGTGTATGCGAGCCCCATGCCGACGCCGAGCGCGCCGTCACGAATGCCGGCGGTGAGACGCTCCTTCAAGGCCGGAAACTGCGATGCGGTGAGTGTGTCGCGCGCCCATGGGCCGTCGGTGTAAATGACGAGCGTTCCGGCGCGTGACGAATCGCGTTCGAGCATCGCACGCCGAGCGCCCGGGTGAGATACCGTCGTTCCGTAATTGATGCGCGCTTTGCCAGCGCGTTCCGCGTACCACGGCGCAACGGGATACGTCCCAAGTTCGAGCTCGAGCGCGGTCGTGACGCCGTCACGGGCGAGGAAGCCATAGTTCGCGTCGTCCTGCCCGTGCGCGTGGAGATCGATGAAGCCCGGCGAGACGACGAGTCCGGCCGCGTTTACGGTATCGCGGGCCGCCGGCGTCGTGGTGCCGACGAAAACGATCTTGCCGCCTTTCACGCCGACGTTTCGTATCGCGTCGAATTTCGTTTCCGGATCGATGACCTGGCCGCCGACGATCACAACGTCGAGCGGAGTGAGGCGCTGAGCACCGCGCTGCGCAGCGGCCGGCGCAACGGCGAGGGCGACGGCGAGCGGAACGAGACGGCGAGCAACGAGACGCATGACAGTTCCACGTGAGGGAGTCGGGAAGGAATCGTTCAATACTCCAGACTCCGGTGCTGGCGCACAAGAGCACGACGGCTAACTTCTGCCGTACCGAAGTCACGATCGCCTTCCGCTGGAGTCGCCATGGCCGTCCGATCTTGTTCCTCTGCAATCGCCCTGCTCATTGCCGCGGCTGCCCTCGTGGCCTGCGGAGGCGAGAAGGTGCCAGCCGCCGACGCGACCAAGCCCGCAGCGATACCGGCGCCGGCGCTGGGCTCCGGTGAAGCGATGCTCGCCGTACGCGGCGGACAGATCTGGTACAAAAAATCTGGCACCGGCAGCGGAACACCGATGGTGCTGTTGCACGGCGGGCCCGGCGCCGGCAGTTTCTATCTCAAGCCATTCGAGGCGATCGGAGACGATCGGGGCGTCATTCGCTACGATCAGCTCGGCGCGGGAAAATCGACGCGGCTCACCGACACGACGCTGATGAATATTCCGCGATTCGTCGAGGAGCTCGATTCACTGCGGCGCACGCTCAAGATCGAACGCTGGTTTCTGAACGGCCAATCGTGGGGCACGGTGCTCGCGCTCGAGTACTATAAGGCGCATCCGGATCACGTCGCCGGCATCGTCTTCGGCGGATCGGTCTTTGATTGGCGGCAGTACGCCGTCGAGGCGAATGCTTGGGCAACGCAACTTCCGGATTCGATGTCGCGAGCGATCGAACAGTGGAAGAAGGACGGCATTGATACGACGGGACTCTTCAAAGCCGCGAGCGACGAGTTCTACGCGCGCTACGTGTGGCGCACTCCGGTCAAAGCCGATCTCGATTCGACCACAGCGACGTTCGGCAACCCGCAGTACGAGTACATGCAGGGCAAGTATGAGTTCGTCGTCACGGGAACGATGAAGAACTATGACCAGCGGGCGTTTCTACCGAAGATCAAAGTTCCCGTGCTGACGACGACCGGCGAGTTCGACGAGGTCGGGCCGGAGACCGTCGAGGCGCACGGCAAGCTCATTCCTGGCGCGAAGTTCGTTCTGTATAAGAACGCCGCGCATGTGACGTCGTGGGACGCGACCGAGGCGAACGTTCGTGATGTGCGGGAGTTTCTGCGAGCGGTCGACGCGCGGAAGTAATACGAAGGTGCTGGCGGTACCGCAACCCGTCAGCGCGCGCATCGTCGTTAGAAGATCTTCAGTTTGACATACCGCCCCGGATTCGCCTTGATGTCGGCGATCAGCGCGTCGAGCTTCACGAGCAGCGAATCGCTGCGGCGATAGAGCGACGGATCGTTGACGAGCAGGCCGAGCGTTCCCTGGCCGCGATTCACTTTGACCAGCACAGAATCACCGTCGGCGAGAAAGATGTCAATGCGCGCCTGCGTCTTGATGAACCGTTCCGAGAGATCGCGCACCTGAGCGCTCGCCTGCCGCAGATCGGCTGAGGCGGAGGTGATGTTTACGACGATCTTCTTCAGGTCGCCGCTCGTCGCCGATGTATCAACCTGCGCGGCTATCTTCTGCACCGTCAGCGCCGTCGTATTGAGAGAGCCGACGGCTGAACGCAGCTGCACGGCGATGGTGTCGAGATCCGACCGATGCTCGCGTACCGATCTCGCGAGCGTGTTCGAGACGTCGGCCACGCTGCGAATCGACGCGCGGAGATCGAGCGCCGCTTGATCATCGAACGCGACTTTCACGCGGCTCGCGACACCGGCGACATCGCCGGCGATCTGGCCAGCGACCGCGGTGAGTTTGCTGATGCCAGGGAGCGCCGCGCCCGGCAGTACGGTGCGCCGGCCCGACGCTTCAGTGATTGCTTTCAGCACGGTCTCATCGTGCGGCAGGGCGCTGCGCTCAAGAATCGTCGCTTGCCACGAGCCGAAGAGACTGGCTTCGCTGAACACGACGACGGGATCCGTCGGAAGTTCGAGGTCTTCGTCGAGGCGCAGATGAATCCGCACCCAGCCGTCTGGCGCGAGTTCGATCGCCTGTACCGTGCCGGCCACGACCCCGCGAATCACAACCGCGTTGCCGACCCGCGTATCACCGACATCGCGCGCGCGTACGACGGTCTCCTTCTGGCGATTGAAGAGGTCGGACTGTTGTACCCAGAGGATCGCCGCAATCATCAGTACGACGATGACGATCACTGAGATTCCGACGATCACATCGTTGGATCGCTGTTTCATTGTGTCACCGCCTCACGTCCGAGAAGCCAGGTTACCGCCCAGAACGCATCGAGTACGAGAATCCAGACCGCCGACAGCACCACCGCGTTCGTCGCCGCTCGGCCGACGCCGGTCGCGCCGCCCTGCGCGTGTAGCCCGCACCGCGCTCCGGACATCGCCACCGCAAAGCCGAAGCTCGCCGATTTGACGAGGCCGTAGCGAACGTCGAAGACCTGAAAGAACAACCGAAGCCCCTTCACGAACTCCTCACTCGCGAGATTGAGCAGCAATCCAGACGCCCCCCATCCGCACAACACGCCCATCATCATCGCGGCCGCAACGACCACGGGAAACATGACCGTACTGGCGATGACGCGTGGGACGACGAGATATGCGAGCGGATCGTAGCCGAGCGTCTCGAGTGCATCGATTTGCTCCGTCACACGCATCGTCCCGAGTTCGGCAGCGATGTTCGCGCCGACGCGGCCGGCGAGTGCGAGCCCGGTGAGCACCGGCGCGAGCTCGAGCATCACCGTCTTTCCGACGAGCGTGCCGACGAAATAGAGCGGCACCGCGCCGCTGAACGAGTAACTCGCGAGCAGCGCGAGCACGATGCCGGTGAACGCCGCGATGAACAGTCCGATCGGCATCGAGCCGACGCCGAGGTGTAGTGCCTGCGCGCCGACCTGTGGACGCCAGGTGCTCACGTCGCGGCATGCCACCCCGACGCTGCCGACGAACCGTGCCGTCTCGCCGATGAGCGCGAGGGCGCGCCGCGTACCGGCGCCGATCGCGGCCACAAGCCGCAATCGCGTCACGTCGACTGCCGAGTCTGAGAGCTGAGGCGTCGTCATCGTCAGGTGAGCAAAAGGGTGAGCACGACGGCTGCGCCGATCATCAGCAATCCGGGGGCGATCACGCGACGGAACTTGGGCGCGCCGATCGATACACCCAGGCCAAGCTTGAGTACCGTGTTTGAAATTATGCCGACGGCGATCGCGCGCGCCGCGAGCTCGACGCCGAGTCCGCCGTCGAGCCGGGACATCGTCATCGTCAGCGCGTCAACGTCCGTAAAACCGAGGATCGCAGCGCTCGAATAGATACCGGCAGTTCCCCAGCGGTCGCGCGCGTACGCAATCGCGATCATCGACACTTGAAAGACGAGCGCCATCTCGATCGCCGAGCGCAGGCGCAACGGATTGCGGATCTCCTGCGCAGGCTGTTCCTCGCCGGTCGGCGTTTGCCGACGCCAGCCGATGAATGTCGCCGCGATCCCCACGAGCAGACACGGCCAGAGGAGTTTTGCCAGCGGAAGCAGCGTCGCCGGCGCGATGAATGTGCTGACGATCACAACGCGAGGGACCAGTACGGTGCACGCCGCAATCACGCCGAACGCCAGCGCCTCGGCGTGCTTGTGGTCGCCGCGACTGCGCCGCGAGAAGTTCAGTGTCACGAGCGTCGAGGAGACGACACCGCCCGCCGCACCGGTCACGATCTCGCCGAGTCCCGGGCCTATTGCTTTCTGTAAGATATAGGCGACAAAATTCAGGCCGGAAAAAAGCAGCACAAATCCCCATACCGCTCTCGGTCGCAGTGCGAGCGCGCCGCCGAACGGCCCCTCGGGGAGAATCGGCAGCACGACAAACGCGAGCACGGCGAACTGCAGCGCCGCTTGAAGTTCGGGCCGTCCAACGCGCGCGACGAGCCAGTGCAGTCGCTTCTTCTCGCTCAGTACGAGCACGACGAGCGAGCCCGCTGCCGCCGCGAGCATCATGAAGCCGGTGCCCGCGAGCGCACCAAGTGCGATGACGACGAGGGCCGCCGCTTCGGTCGTACCGCCGATGTCGTGGTCGAGCCGCCGCGCCGCCATCACGTATGCGGCAACGGCGAGCGCCATGCCGCCGAGCAGAATGGTCGCGCCGGCGAGCGGCGCCGCCGAGCCGATCAGTAACCCGCCGATGCCGCCGAGCAAGCCGAGCACGAGGAACGTGCGCAGGCCGGCGAACCGGACGTCCTGACCCGACGACTGCGCGGTCCACTCCCGCTCGAGTCCGACGCCGGCGCCGACGAGCGCAGCGATCACGAGGCGCATTCCGGCGTCGAGTTCGGAGAAGGGAGCGGTAATGACTGCGTCTGCCACCGAGTACACCGTGTCATCTCCGACGGACGGAAGCCAACATAGACATAATAGCCAATCCCGTCGGCTACGGCCCCGCATTCGTTATGGAACGACCCGGGACGACCCCAACTCTATTGAGAAATACGCGTTCAGTCGCTCGAATCGGCTATCCGCCAATACCGGACGCCACGAGCGGGATTACCTGACGCCTCCGGAGTGTCGCCGCCTGTAGGTCGCGATGGGCGCGAGCGCGCTCGTCGGCCATTTCTTCGGCGCGGTCGTTTAGGCGCGCATTCCGCTAGAATTCGAAATGTCTCTGCTGGGTATGAAATCGGTCCGCATCGCCTTCGGCGGCGCCCCGATCCTCGATGACGCCGCCTTCAGCATCGCGCGCGGCGAACGCGTCTGCCTCCTCGGCCGCAACGGTGCGGGGAAGAGCACGATCATGAAGCTGCTCGACGGTACGATGCTCCCGGATTCCGGGGAAATCGTCCGTCAGGGCGGCGTCACGGTCGCGCGGCTCGAGCAGGATATTCCCGCAACCGTCGATGGCACGATCTTCGACGTGGTTGCCGCCGGGCTCGGCACCACCGGCGCACTCCTCGCGCAGTATCACGCGGCGAGTCATCGCGTCGCGACCGATCACTCCGAGCAGGCGATGAAGGATCTCGACCGGCTGCATCACGCACTCGATGCCGCCGACGCCTGGCAGATTCAGACGCGCGTCGACACGGTGCTCGATCATCTCGGGCTCGATCCCGACGCCGAGTTCAGCGCGGCGTCGGGTGGGCGTAAACGACAGACGCTGCTGGCACGAGCACTCGTGCGGCAGCCCGATGTGCTGTTGCTCGACGAGCCGACCAACCATCTCGACATCGACGCCGTCGCATGGATGGAAGACTACCTGATCGATCGTGGCACGACGCTTCTTTTCGTGACGCACGACAGGACCTTCCTGCGTCGCGTCGCGACGCGCATCATCGAGCTCGACCGCGGCAAGCTCGTGGACTGGGGCGGCAACTACGAGACGTATCTCGAGCGCAAGGAAGGTTCGCTCGCCGCCGAGGCGCGCGAGTGGGAGGAGTTCGACAAGAAGCTCGCGAAGGAGGAGGTCTGGATTCGCACCGGCATCCAGGCGCGGCGCACGCGCAATGAAGGGCGGGTGCGGGCGCTCGAATCGCTGCGCCTCGAACGCGCAGCGCGGCGCGAACGTCTCGGAACCGTGTCGATGACGGCGTCGGCCGCCGATCGCTCGGGGAAGATCGTCTTCGAAGCCAAGCATATGAACTTCGCGCGCGGCGAGCGGACGATCATCCGCGACTTCTCGACGACGATCATGCGCGGCGACCGCGTCGGTCTCATCGGCGCGAACGGCTCCGGCAAGACGACGCTTCTTCGCCTACTCCTCGGCGAGTTGCAGCCGGACACTGGCACGGTGCGCACCGGGACGAATCTCGAAGTGGTCTACTTCGATCAGCTGCGCGACCAGTTGGATCCCGAGCGCAGCGTCTTCGACAGCGTTGCCGACGGCGCCGAGTTCGTGGAAGTTGCCGGGGCCCGCAAGCACGTGAATGGTTATTTGCAGGAGTTTCTCTTCTCGACCGATCGCGCGCGCATGCCCGTGCGCGCGCTTTCCGGCGGCGAGCGGAACCGTCTGCTCCTGGCGCGTCTGTTCACGAGATCGTTTAATCTTCTTGTCCTCGACGAGCCGACGAACGATCTCGATATCGAGACGCTCGATCTGCTTGAAGCGCTGCTCCTTGAATACCAGGGAACGCTCCTCCTCGTCAGCCACGACCGCGCCTTTCTCGACAATGTCGTCTCGGGCACGCTCGTGCTCGAGGGCGGCGGACGCGTCGGCGAGTTCGCCGGCGGTTATTCGGACTGGGTCCGGCAGCGGAAGTCGGTCGCGGAGACGACAGCTCCGGTGAAGAAGCCGGTCGCCGTGTCACCGGCGTCCGCGGTAAAGTCGGAGAAGAAGCGCAAACTCTCCTTCAAGGAGATCAAGGAGCTCGAGTCGCTCCCCAACCGCATCGACGTCCTCGAGCAGGAACGCACGTCGCTTTATCTCCTCATGGCCGACGCCGATTTCCTGCGCAGCGGCCCAAAGGTCGTCAGTGCGCAGGCGCGTCTCAACGCGATCGACGCGGATGTCGTGGTGATGACCGAGCGCTGGGTCGAACTTGAGACCGTCCTCGCGGGCTGAGCGGGTCGCTTGCGGTTTGGTTATTTTCTCCGAAGGTAATCACCGGAGGAACGAGCAGGATGGCGACCTCGACCGATGTGCACGTCCGTCCGGCGATCATCGATGACGCCGTGGCGATCGCCCAGATCTACAATCACTACATCCGGAACACCGTCGTCACGTTCGAAGAAGCGGCGGTGGACAGCGGCGACATCGCAGCGCGAATGCAGGCGGTCGCCAAGGCGGAGCTCCCTTGGCTCGTCGCCGAGCAAAAGGGACACGTGCTTGGCTATGCGTATGCGTCGACGTGGAGTGCACGCGCCGGATATCGATACTCTGTGGAAGTTACGGTCTATCTCGACCCGACGCGCGGCGGGATGGGAATCGGTACCGCACTCTACGGAGCTCTCCTTCCGAGACTCAAGGCGGGCGGCATCCGCAACGTGATCGGCGGCATCGCGCTGCCGAATGTCGGAAGCGTCGCACTGCACGAGAAGTTCGGGATGCGGCAGGTGGCGCTGTACAAGAATATCGGTGTGAAGTTCGGCGAATGGCTCGACGTGGGGTACTGGCAAGGAACGCTGTAGTTCACTCTTGGAGACACGCGAATGCGCTCAATACGAAAGCTCCTGACGATCACAGCGATCGTGGCGACGACGTCGTTACCGACGGTTGCCGAAGCACAGCAGGCGGCGGCTGACTCGATGATCGTGACCACGCAGTGGCTTGCGGCGCACGTCAGTGATCCGAAGGTCGTGATCGTCGCGATCGAGCGCGCTGCTGGCGACACCGTCGACCGCATTCCTGGTGCGCGGATTCTCCTCTATTCGCAGCTCGCCGTGAAGCGCGGTGAGCTCACCACCGAGCTGCCAAGCGCCGATTCGCTCAAGGCGCTCTTCGAGTCGCTCGGCATTACCAACGACAGCCGTGTCGTTGTCTATGCGACGATCGCCGCACCGATGGCAACGCGATTTTTAATGACACTCGACTTTCTCGGGCACCGCAAGTTCTCGTATCTCGACGGTGGAATGCCGAAGTGGAAGCGCGAAGGCCGCGCCGTCGTGCGCACCGAAGCTCCCGCGCTGCGCACCTCGTACACGCCGCGTCCGCGCGCCGACATGATCGTCGACGCCGATTGGATCGTCGGTCGTCTCGGCAAGCCGGGCACGGCGTTCATCGACACGCGCACAGTCGGCGAGTACAATGGGAGCGGTAACCGCAGTGGTATGCCGAGCGCCGGACACCTCCAGGGCGCGCAGCAACTCGAGTGGGAGTGGCTCTTCCGCGAGGACAATCCGCTGCAGCTCAAAGACCGTGTCGAGCTGCAAAAGCTCTACGACGATCGCGCGAAGGCCGGCGACACCGTTGTGACGTACTGCTGGATCGGCTACCGCGCGAGCGCCACGTATTTCGTTGCCCGCGCACTCGGCCGCGATGCGAAGTTCTACGACGGCTCGTATCAGGATTGGCAGCTGCGCAAGTTGCCGACCGTCGCGGGAGAGAAGCCGCAGTGAAGCGCGTGCAGGCGAGGGCTCCGGCGTAGCTCTGGACTTTCGTAGGTGACCGCTGTCTTTTCATGCCATGCCAAATCGTGAAACATCGCGTCGCGACTTCCTTTCGTTCCTCGCCGGCAGCCCGCTCCTCGTCGCGGCCGGCCTCGATTCTAAATCGTTCGATCGCTTGTTCGCCGCGACGCCGCGCGGCGCCGAGCAGGCGATGGCCGCCGCGCAGCAGCTGGCCACGCAGTCGACGGTTATCAAGTCGGCGAAAGATGCGCTCAACGTGCTCGACTTCGAGGCTGCGGCAAAGGCGAAGATTCCAGTGGCCCATTGGGGCTACCTCTCGACCGGCACCGACGACGACGCGACGATCCGCGCGAACCGCGATGGCTACGAGCGGTGGGCGCTCCGGCCACGCCGTCTCGTCGATGTGAGTCGGTTCGATCCCAGTATTTCGCTCCTTGGCACAAAATATTCGACGCCGATCGTGATCAATCCGGTTGGCAGTCAGAAGGCGTTCAATGCGATCGGCGAAATCGGTACGGCGCGTGCCGCCAAGACGAAGGATCACCTCATGGTCCTGTCAAATGTCGCCACCACATCCATCGAAGACGCGATCGCCGCGCGCGGCGGGCCGGTCTGGTTCCAGCTCTACTGGCAAAAGGACTGGTCGATCATCAAACAGGTCGTGCAGCGGGCCGAACGCGCCGGCGCGCCGGCGCTCGTTTTCACCGTCGACCTCCTCGGCGGCAGCAACCGCGAGACGATGATCCGCTATGCGCGGCTCGATACCCGCAACTGCCTCGACTGCCACAAGGGCGGTGCGCCGCTTCCGGGTGTGAGCGGGCGCGTCGACGATCGCGACAACAGCCGCAAGCCGAACCTCTTCGGCTATCCGCCGGTCACGCCAATGCTCGATGCGAGCACGCCGACGTGGGAATACATCGAGCGGCTCAAGGGCATTACCAAGATGAAGGTGCTGGTGAAGGGGATCGTGACGAAGGAGGACGCCGAGATCGCCGTGCAGAAGGGCGTCGACGGCATTTTCGTCTCGAATCACGGCGGTCGCGCCGAGAGTTCGCTCCGCGCGACGGTGACTTCGTTGCCGGAAGTCGTGCAGGGAGTCGCAGGCCGCATTCCGGTGATCTGCGACGGCGGCGTTCGCCGCGGAACGGACGTCTACAAGGCGCTCGCCCTCGGCGCGACAGCGTCCGGGATTGGCCGACCTTACATCTGGGGACTTGGCGCGTTCGGGCAGGAGGGGGTCGAGACCGTACTCGCGCTGCTGCGCAAGGAGCTCGAGACGGTCATGAAGCAGTCAGGCACGCCGACACTCGCGTCGATTACGAGAGAGCATATCACGCCGCGGTAGACCCCCATGTGGGACCATTTGTGACGAGACTGGCTGAGGGTGGGTAGTGCACAGGTAAACCATTCACCGGGCCAACCAGCATGCGCCTTCTTCGTTCCGCCGCACTGATCGCGGTCGCGGTCTTCACTCTGGGCTGCAGTTCCAAGTCCGACTTGACGGCACCGACCTCCACCGACACCTTTGGCGGCAGTGCCTCGGCCACGTCGGTCGACGTCACGATGCCGTCCGTGATCTACACGCCGAATCGCATTGACATCGCCAAGGGCGGTACGGTGCGCTTTATCTTCGCCGCGTTGGCGCACGACGTGCGCTTCAATGGCAACACGTCCGCACCGGCCGATATCCTCGTCAGTTCGAATACGACGATCAGCCGCACGTTCGCGAACGCGGGAACATTCGCCTTTCTTTGCACGTTACACGCGAATATGAGCGGCACAGTCACGGTTCACTAAGCGCCCGCCGGTTGTCGCACTCTGCGCGGCCGGATGCATGCACGTCGCACATCCCCCTTCCACAACACCCCTCATGCAGCATCGCCTCATCCGTCTCGCCGCCATCGCCGCCGTCATCACCGCCGTCGCTTGCGCGAAGGACAGCACGACGGCCGTCACGGTTTCGAAAATCGTCACGTTCAAGAGCACGCTGAGTGGCGCGAATGAAGTACCGGCGAATGCGTCGACCGCCACGGGTACGTTCACGGCGACGCTCGACACGTCGACGAACGTCTTCACCTATGATGTAACATTCACCGGTTTGTCGGCGAACGTCAGCGCCGGCCATATCCACGGTCCCGCCGCCGCAACCGCTTCCTCGGGCACGACGATCAATTTCGGTACGCTCGCCGGTGCTACGTTCACGAGTGGTGTGACGGCCGGAACGGCTCACGGCACGTCGACGCTCACTGCGGCCAATCAAATTACCGCGGCGATTAGCGGCGACTCGCTCAAGAAGCTTCTCTTCGCAGGCCTCACGTACGTCAACTTCCACACCGCCACGAATCCGGGCGGCGAGATTCGCGGGCAGATCATCAAGCAGTAGCTGGTACCGCGGAGCTCACCTGGCCCGCGTCGCCCCGCGATACGTTGGCTCGGTGTGATGCGTGCGCAGCCGCCCTGCTCATCTCGAGTGGGCGGCTGTTTGCACATCACGATATGATGTCGATGCGATCTTCAGCCTCGCCTCATGGCGAGTCTCGAACCCTTCGACCTCGATGGTAGCGGTTATCCGCGGTTGCTGCAGAAGGGCGGCACACGCAGGCTCGCATCACGCGGAGTCGGATATGCGTTGTATCTCCAGTTGCGCGCGCAGGCCTCCGAGATGCACCATTAGTCTCCGAGCGCCGTCGACACGTCTCACATTTTCCGTTGAGCAGATGAGAATTTCGAGCCGAGTAAGTTCCGCCGTCATCGTCGCTGTCGTAATTATCGTCGTGGGGTGCGCCCCCGCAGTGGTGCGGACGTCGTCGGTGGCGCCATTGCCGGAAACCGGCACATTCTCGATCATCGCCTACGATACCGCGACCGGCGAGTGGGGCGGCGCGGTGCAGTCGCGCGTCTTTTCCGTCGGTAATGGCGTCCTCTCAGCCGAAGCAGGAGTCGGGGTGGTCGCCACGCAGGCCGTCGTTGATGTGAGTTATGGTCCGCAGGCGCTCGCGTTGTTGCGCCGGGGTAAGTCGGCATCCGAGGTCGTGAAGTATGTGTGGGAACACGATCCTGATCCTGATACCAGTCGCTGGGCGAAGACCGGCCGACAGTTCGCTGTTGTCGATGCCAAGGGAAACGTCGCGGTATACACCGGGCCGACCGCGCCGAAAGAGGCGAGCGACAAGCAGGGCGCCCACGTGACGGCACAGGGGAATACGCTCGCCAGCAAGGCGGTGACGGACTCGATGATCGCTGCATTCAGCCGCGCGACGGGACATCTCGCGTTTCGTTTGCTCGCCGGCATCGAGGCCGGACAAGCCGCCGGAGGCGATCGACGGGGGATGCAGTCGGCGGCGATGATCATCGTCAAGAAGTGCGGTGGCGTCTGGCTACACAACGACGTCGTGCTGAAGCTACAGGTGGACGACAGCTCCGCACCGATCGTCGAGTTGCGGCGACTCGTGGAAAAGGCCCCGTTGCCGCCGCGCAGTTTGACCGATGCCAAGACTGATCCGGCGTGCCGCTAGCGAGCTGCGTTAGCGCGCGCTAACGCCGTCCGGAGCGCGCGCGGTTTGCGCGCTCGAGTCCTCGCGTAGCCGCGAGTCTTCCCGGCCCGAGCTTGAGCGCGTGCTCGTATTCTGCGGCGGCTTCGGGCGCCCGCCCGGCCTCGAGTAGAATCGCGCCGAGCGCTTCGTGCGTTGGTGCGACGACGGCAGGTGGGCCGAACTCGGCCGGCATCGCATCCTCGAGCAGCGCGGCACGGCGCAAGAGGGATATACCACTGTCGAGTTTGCCATCCTGTCGAAGCAGTTCGGCGCGGAGCGAGTACTCGAGAATCACCGGCACGACCTCGCGACCCGTCGCGCCCAGCTTCACGGTTCTCGCGATCTTCGTGTGCGCGCCGTTCGCTTTCGCGAGCGCTCCGAGCGCTGTCGCTGCGGCCGTTCGATCGCCGTGCCTCGTCGCCGCGAAACCGGATGCGAACGTCGCATACGAGTAGTCGTCTTCGCCCTTGGCATCGCCCGATGTGGCGAGCGCTGTGGCGAGCGCACGCGCCTCGGGGCCGTCCCAACGTTCGGTTTCGAGCACATAACGTGCGCGCAGGTTCGCCATCAGCCTGACCGCGCCTGGTCGTCTCGCGGCGTGGTCGGCGAGCGACGAAAGCAGTGCGCGCGCTTTCTCGGCTTCATCGTTCTGCAAATAGCCGTACACGAGCCACGCCGTGTAGTGGCCTGGCATCCACGCCGACGTGTCTGGGCCGGCCGCGATAATGTTCTGCTTGATGACGTCGGGCCAGAGCCCGAGCGCGAGAAAGATGTGCGTCGTCATGTGCTGCGCGTGTGCGGCAGCTGGTGCGATGCCCGAATACTGACGCGCCGCAAAGAGCCCGAGCGGAGCGTGAACCGGATCGTCGAACGCTATGGATGATCAGGTGTGCGGCACCCGGATGCTGCGGATTTCGTCGGAACACATCGCCAGCGATCGCGCCGGCGTTCATGTAGAGCGGCACGTCGCGTACGCCCTGAGTCAGACCGAAAAGCGCAGTCGCGTACAGTATCGCGGCCTCGTCGTCGGACGGATTCGCGCGCCACAGCTGCTCCATCGCCGATGCGTACAGCGTGTCGCGTCGCTCCTTTGACCCATCTCCGTAGAGCGCTTCGACGGCCGAGAGGTATCCGCGCTCTCGAGCGGTCGGCGCGGCGGCGAGACGGGATACAGCAGTAGGCCCAAGCTTCGCGAGCGCCGCACGTGCATTCGGTAGATCCTGCTGGTTCCACACTTGATGTGTGTGCGTCAGCGCTTCACCCCAGTACGCCATCACGAAACGTGGGTCGAGCGCCTGCGCCCGCTGGAATGCCGAGGCCGCCTCGGCGTACTCGAAACTATGCAGGTAGAGCACGCCGCGGACGAACTCCGGCTGAGCCGTCGAGGCGCCTGATGTCGGGAAGGTGATCGTGCCAAGATGCTGAGCGTTCGCCGGCTTCGCGAATGCACACGCGACGAGGATGAGTGCGAGATACACCGTTCGAGATGGCTTGGTCATGGACCCGAGGCAAGGGTGATGCACTAACGTGTGGGCCGCCCGGAGCGGCCGCAACTCGACAACTGGCCCTCGCCCCGTAACTTGAGGTAACTATTTCGAACCCCATGAGGAGCGCGCGTGAAGAAAACATCAGGACTCAGAGCCGTGCGGCATTCGGTCGCCGGGCTGGCCCTCTTCAGTTTTGCGGTCATGCCCGCGACGGCGCAGACTGCAGTCGCCAAGACCGCCGTCTGGGACGCGTACGCCATCCGCTACGGGAGGCTGCTGGGCTTTCGCGTTGCCAGCCTAATTGCCGGCGCCGATACCGCGCGCCGCTCGGATGCTGCATTGACCGTCTGGCTCCTCCGCGGTCCCAACGGTCGCAACGTGCTTGTTGACGCAGGTTTCAAACGCGCCGATCTCATCGCGCGTTGGAAGCCGGCCAACTACATGCGACCGGACTCCGCCGTAATGCTCGCCGGTGTGAAGCCGTCGCAGATCACCGACGTCATCATCTCGCACATTCACTGGGATCACTTCGACGGCGCCGATCTGTTCCCGAACGCGCGCATCTGGATCCAGAAAGACGAAGTCGATCATCACATCGACGCCGCCGGCAAATCGCTCGATCGCGCCATCGACGCGCCCGACGCTGAGATGCTTAACGCACTGCGCAGTAAAGGCCGACTCTCTCTCGTCGACGGCGATGCCAAGGAAATCATTCCCGGCATTACCGTCTACACAGGCGGAAAGCACACTTTCCAATCGCAGTACGCCGGCGTTCGCACGGCCAAGGGGACGATCGTCATCGCCTCTGACAACATGTACCTCTACGAAAATCTCTCGAAGCATCTGCCGATTGCGCAGACGCTCGACGCGGCCAGCAATCTTGCCGCGCAGGACCGCATGAAGACGATCGCCGTCACTCCGGCGATGATTATTCCGGGTCACGACGCGGCGGTCTTTGATCGGTTCCCCAAGATCTCTCCGAACGTCGCGCACCTCGTCGTCGGCGCACCGCCCAGCACGAGCACGGCAATCACCGCCGCCGATCTACGCCAGCGGCTCTTCGCGATCGCTGACGATTCGATGATGGGACGCGAAACCGGCTCACTCGGAGCGTTCAAAGCAGCTGACTACGCGGCGGCGGAGTTCCGCCGGCTCGGGCTCCAACCCGCAGGAGAGAACGGTACCTTCTTTCAGACGGTGCCGTTCTGGAGTGCGGTGGTCGATCCGAAGTCACGCATTTCCCTGAACGGTCGTGCGCTGCAGCTCGGCGTCGACTTCCTCCCTTCGCTCCTGTCGGCGCCGCCGCGAACGCTCGACAACGCGACGACGATCTACGTCGGCTCCCTCGCTGACACCACGACATCGATCACCGCGGCGCAGGCGGCTGGTAAAGTCATCGTCTTCGATTATCCTGCCGGCGCGAGGGTTCGTCAGAGTACGTTCAACGCGGCGGTATGGCGCGACGCCGCGGCACTCGTGATTCCGGCGCTCGATGCGGTCGGCGTCGAGGTTACGGCGCGACTGCGTGAAGGACGTCCGATGCCCGACAATGAGCGCAATCCGAACGCCGTGCCGACGCTCTGGGTCACACGAAAAGTCGCCGCGGAGATGCTTGGAGCAGATCCCGCAACGCTCAAGCCGGGCGCGACCGGCGCGTCACTGAGCGGCTACTTCGATATCGCGCGCACACCGGTCGCCCATCCGGCTCGCAACGTCATTGCAGTGCTCCGCGGAAGCGATCCGAAGCTGCGCGGCCAATATGTCGCACTCTCGGCGCACAACGATCATGTCGGCTTCGATCACTTCCCGGTCGATCACGATTCGATTCGTGCCTTCGATCGTATCATTCGCCCGATGGGCGCCGATTCGCCGATGCGCATTCCCTTGGCGGCCGAGTGGACGAAGATTCACACGATCCTCGACAGTCTGCGCAAAGTGAACAAGCCGCGGCTCGATTCGATCCGCAACGGCGCCGACGATGACGGCTCGGGAATGGTTGGGCTTCTCGAGATCGCCGAGGTGATGTCACGCGGCAACAAACATCCCAAGCGGTCGATTCTCTTCGTGAATCACACCGCCGAGGAGGCGGGCCTGCTCGGTTCGCGCTACTTCACCGATCATCCAACGGTACCGCTGGATTCAATTGTCGCCGAGATCGATCAGGATATGACCGGTCGCGGGTTGCCGGATGATTATCCGTTGCAGGGCATTGGCGCCGCGACCCCGCAGTATCTCGAGGTGATCGGCGCGAAACGTATATCAAAGGAGTTCGGCGATTCGGTCGAAGCCGCGAACGCGCGGCAGCCGATGCCGTTCAAGTTCGACTATGCATTCGATGCGCCCGGCCATCCGTTGCAGTACTACTGCCGCGCCGATCACTACAGTTATGCGCGGTACGGCATTCCGTCGCTCGCGATGTCGCGTGGTGAACATCTCGACTATCACCAAGTCACCGACGAGGCGCAGTACATCGACTATCCCGATCTCACGCGTGTGACGAAGATGGTATTCACGGCGGCGAGTTCACTGGCGAATATGTCGCATCGGCCGAAAATCGACGTGCCGAGGCCGACGGATCCGCATGGGCTTTGCAAGCAGTAGCACTGCAATGAGAAAAAAGGGGCGCCTCAATCGAGGCGCCCCTTTTTTGCGATTCAATCACGCTCGTATCCATTCGCCGAACTTTGACAGATCAACATTCCCGCCACTGATAATCACGCCGACGCGCTTTCCCTTGAGATCGACCGCGCCGCTCATCGCTGCGGCGGCTCCGAGACAGCCGGTCGGTTCGACGACCATCTTCATCCGCTCGGCGAAAAAGCGCATCGTCTCGATAAGTTGAGCGTCGGTGACGGTGAGGATTCCCTTCACGAGCTTCTGAATCACCGGGAATGTGAGTGCGCCGACCTGATTCGTCTGTGCGCCGTCGGCGATGGTCTTTGGCGTTTCGATTCGCACTCGCGTGCCACTCGCAAAACTCTGCTGCACATCGTTGCCGGCTTCCGGCTCCACGCCGTACGTCGCGATGCCCGGCGACAGTTCGTGCGCGGCGATCGCGCAGCCGGAGATCAGTCCGCCACCGCCCAAGCAGACAAAGAGTGCGTCGAGCTTTCCGACGTCTTCGATCAGCTCGAGCGCTGCGGTGCCTTGGCCGGCCATCACGTGCGGATGGTCGTACGGCGGAATCACCGTCATGCCGCGTTCGGCGGCGATCTTCGCGCCAATTTCCTCGCGGCTCTCCGTAAAGCGATCGAAAAGTACGACCTCGCTGCCTTTGACCCCGGCCTGATAGCCGCGCGTCGCCGCGATCTTCGCCGCCGGCGAATCCTTCGGCATCACGATGACCGACGACATGCCAAGTAGCTTCGCCGAGAGTGCGATCGCCTGCGCGTGATTGCCGGATGAGAAGGCGAGTACACCGCGCAGTTTCTGTTCTGGCGTGAACTGGACGAGGGCATTGTAGCCGCCGCGGAATTTGAAGGCGCCCATCCGCTGGAAGTTTTCGCACTTGAAGAACAGTTCGGCGCCCGTGCGTTCGTTGGCGGTGCGGGAGGTGCGAGCCGGCGTGCGGTGGGCGACGCCGTCGAGACGGAACGAGGCGGCGCGAATGTCGTCGAAGGAAATGGCAAAGTTGGTCATTCCGAAAAGTGGAAGTTGCGCGGGGTGCGCGCAACAACGGTTATCTTGCAGCGTGCCCACCACAGTCTCTTACGCCCGGTACGTCGCCCTCGGCGACAGCTCGACCGAAGGACTCGAGGATCCGTCGCCCGATGGTGGCGGCTACCGTGGTTGGGCGAACCGGTTCGCGGATCACGTCGCCGCGGCGCAGCGTGAGCCGCTACTCTATGCGAATCTTGCCGTGCGCGGTCGTAAAACGCGCGAGGTGCGTCTCGAGCAGCTCGATGCGGCACTCGCGATGAAGCCAGATCTCGCGACGGTCTTCTCCGGCGTAAACGATGTGGTGCGCCGATCGTGCGATGTGCGCGAGGTGGCGGTAGATCTCGAGTTCATGCTCCAGGCGCTTCGCGATCAGGGTGCGACGGTGCTCACGATTACGATGCCTGATTTGAGCGCCATCGTGCCGCTGGCGCGGTTGATGCGCACGCGATTGCTCGCGATGAATGAGCTCGTTCGTGAGGCGTGCGAGCGAACCGGCGCGCACTGCGTGGACCTGGCGGCACACGACGTCACGACCGATCTGCGACTGTGGGATGCCGATCGGCTGCACGCGAACAGCGAAGGGCATCGTCGCATCGCGGCGGCGCTCGCCGAGTCGATCGGTGTGGGCGGCGATGATAAATGGTGGACGGAACCGTTGTCGCCTGAGCTGGCAGCCGGCGCGGTGGGCAAGGTTGCCGGTGAGCTACGCTGGGCGCGCGACTATCTTCTGCCGTGGGTTTGGCGTCACGCCCGGGGGATTTCCTCGGGCGACGGGCGGACTGCCAAGCGGCCTCTGTTGCTCGAGGTGGAGCGACACGTTTGAGACAAACCTCGCCGGCGCCGTGCTAATGGAGGACTCGTGCGGCGGGAGGATCCGGTCGCCATTCGTTCCGTCGTGGCCGCAGCGATGTCCAATCGATATCTGTTGGAACACCGTCGTATACGCGAATCGTCCCGACGAGCATTCGCGTATCTACTGAATTCCCCTCGAGTGCGATCGTTCGGGCTGCATTCGAAACGCCATTGCTTGGATAAATCAGCAGAGGATGCCCATCGATCGCCCATCCGCAGCGGCCATCCGGCAGAATTTGGATTCTTAAATGAAAGGTCCGACCGTTGTCGATCGGCGCAACCACTCCGTGGCTGGCGATGTCCAGATTCCCGATGGGTGTGGCAGCCAGCGCTGCATTCGGCCCTTCGCCTAATGGGTAACCGAATGAGCAGCCGTCAGTGGGATTGCTCATGCTGGGGAGATATCCCGTCCGATGATCCCACGTTTGAATCGCCGCAAGATACGTGGCCGAGCGAATGAACACGAAAGTCATTTGCCACTGTGGTCGAGTGATCGGAGACGACAGTTCGACATCAACTGCGATGCCGTCGCGCGTCACTAACGGGACGGTGAGGTACGCTCCGCTGAAGAAATTGCCATCGCCATTATTGAAAAACCATTGTTTGCCATTTGCGTCCCGTTCTATTCGCGGCGTCGGCTCACCGAAGAAGCGCCATCGTTTTGCGACGTCGTCGGCCCACTGCTCCTCGAAGACAAGCGAGGATGCTCGGGGAGAGACGTGAATCGTGTCGCGCACCGATCGCCAGCCACCTGCCGAGCCTTCGATGATCACGGTGCCCGTATCGCGCGCAACGAACACGCCAACGGTATCGATCGTGGCGATCGACGACGCGATCGTCCGCCATCGAGGCACATGCACATCGATTGATCTGCCGGCGCGGGAGAAGCCCGCGAGCCTCAGCGCGTACGGAACGCCGACGACAAAGTCGCGCGCTGGCCGGTCGATCTTTACGCGATCGATGTAGTCAGTCGGCGCTGCCACCGGCCACCACATGGGGGAGATAGCGCTGTCGTTCTCGTCGTGCAGCACACGTTGCGCCCGCTCGAAGTGATCGACGGGACCGACCATCCATTCGACTCTCCCCCGAGCCGCCTCGACCGTCTGAAAGATCCAGCGACGCGACGGATCGAGTTGCAGATCGCCCGCCCCGGGGATCGCGGTGTCCTCGTACGCCCCCGAACTGAGGTTGAGAAGTAGCACCTTGCGCACTGCCGCCGACTCGGCCCGAACGAGAACGCGCGTGTCGTCGATCCAGCCGACCAGTTTGTCGGGCGACCATCCCCGGATGAGCGGGCAGCGCTCTCCGCTTCCGTCCGCATTTATCAGACAGAGCGATTGGACTCCGCTGGCCCTGTTGTCGCGGATGAATCCGATGCGCTCGCCGCCGAGTTCCCACACGGCATTCGATTCGACGGCCCACGGCATTGTCGTGAGCCGGTTGCGCATTCGACCGGTCTCAACGTCAATCACCGCGAGGCTCGGGTGCCCGTCGGCACTCCACCGGGTCGTCTCGATGAGCAGGAGTTTTCCGTCCGACGACAGGCTGACAGGTCGGTCGTCGCCCTTTGAGTATGTCAGGCGACGACGGATTCCGCCGCGATCGCTCAGCGCAATTTCGAGCTCGCCGGAGTCTGGATACACGAGCTCTATCGGCCAGGGTCCGGCGATCTGTGGGCGAACGTGCGACGGATCCGTAAGCGGAGTATCCACCCAGTGTTCTGTAGTCCGAATACTCGACGCGTCGATCGGCTGATTCGCTCGCCAATACGTTGCGCCGATATCAATCCGGCGGACGTCGATAGTGTTCCCTGAGCCGGGTCGCGCGATCAGCAGCGTCGCCTCTGGTAGCTCGCGCGCCGTGCCAGTCGTCCACGCGACGGCTCGAGCGGCGGCGAATACGATGGCGATCCCCGCGGTCCCGATCATCATCGGTAAACGGGCATGTCGCACGCGCCACGGAAGCTGCGCGCGAACCGCGCCGACGAGCTCCGGTGTCGCGTGGGTACCAAGTAATACGTTGAGTTGCCTGTCGAGTGAGTTATTGCCGCCTCGCTGCGGCGTGATCGCATTGGGTAAAACGCGAACGAGCCCGGCGATATCGCCGGCCGCTGCCAAGTGCTCGATGCCGCGGCGGCGCCATTCGTGCGACTCATTCGATTCCATCGCGGCGCCGAGTCGAGTGTGCGCCTGACGAAGCGCATCGGGAGTGGCGGCGGCAATCACGACGGCGGCGAGTTCATCGTGCGCAATTGCCAGTGTTCCGTCGGCGGACTTTACGAGTCCGCGCGATTCCAACGCCATCTTTGCGGTCTCGTACGCGCCATGATCAACGCCAACCGCATGGACGGCTACGGTCTCGGCCAGCGGGAACCCTGAAGTCGCAAGCACGAGAAGCAGTGCCTGCTCTGCATCGCCCAGCGTGCGAACGCGGCTCTTTAAAAACTTTCCAGCTTCGAGCCGAACGACGAGTTGCGAAGCATCGCTGCAGGTCCAGCGATCTGCTATCCGCGCGAGCAGACCGACTTCTACGCACGCTCGTATTGTCTCGAGCACGAGCAGCGGACTCCCCTTCGACGACTCGGTGACGAGCGAAACGAACGGCTCGCTCCATTCCTCGGCGGGAAGCGTGCCAAGACTGCCGATGAGCTGCTCAACCTGATCGCGATTGAGCGGGCGCAGTGTCAGAGTACGTGTGTTGTGCGGGAGCAATGATGCATCGAGCATCGGACGCGACGTAGACACCAGAAGTACTTTTTCGGAACTCAGTCGCGCGGCAAGAAAAGCGATGACCTGCTTCGATACTGGATCACACCAGTGCAAATCGTCGATTACGACGGCGATCGGCGCCTCGTCGGCGATCGCGGCGATCAAATCGCCGAGCGCAAGACTACGGCGGCGCAGTGCCTCGTCATCGCGACTCTCGTCGGGTGTTCCGTCGAAGTACGAAGAGAGCGTCGGGTTCAGGGCGAGAAGCGCGCCTGCCGAATGCGCGGCGATCCCCGATGCACCGGGCATCGTTGCGAGAGCGGCCGCCAGCCCAGCGGCTGAGGAATAAGGAATGTGGCGTTCGCCCGGATTAGCGCGATAATCGGCGACGCGGGCGCGAGTGGCGCGCAGTCGAGTATACAGATCGACGACCAGTCGTGTTTTTCCAAGTCCACTGTCGCCGGTGACGTGCACACGTCGCGATCCTCGCGTGCGGGTTTCATCCCACAGCGATTGCAGGGCGGAGAACTCCACTTCGCGACCGACCAGTTCGCCCGTGCGCTCCGGCTCGGATGCGGTCCCGGTTTGTGTGCGTCCAACATTTCGTGCGGCGCGGATAGCCGCGGCGCTCGCAGGCTCGGGGTCGCGCTCTTCGACGCGCAGCCATTCTTCGAATTCATCGGCCTCGGCGCGGGCGCGCACGAGCTCACCGGTAGAGGTCAGCGCTTCGAGGGAGAGACGCCAACCTATTTCGCCGAACGGATCTTCGACGCGGAGGCGCCGGGCGATTTTCGAGACGTCGGTGAATCGCCCCGCGGCGAGTGAGCGGCGAGCCAAGGCCTCGGCGGTGTGGACGAAGAGGGCACGATAGCGACTGCGTTGCAGCGCGACCCATTTTTCAAAATCAGCCGCGCCCGGTGAAGCGAAGCCCGCGAAGAACTCCCCGGTGTAGAGTTCGATCGCTTTTTCCAGTTCACCCGCTTCGACGGCGAGCGCGAACTCCGCCGCGTCGGTGGCAATTGGCGTGTGGAGTGCTACTCCGTCGCCATGTTTTTCCGTGAATTCGGCAAGCGTCTTGCGCCGCAAGGTCCAGAGGGTTTGGCGCAGGGCGGGGCGTGACTGCTCGATGTCGCTGTCGCCCCAGAGGAGATCGCAGAGGCTCTCTCGCGACGCGATATGACGCGGAGCGAACGCGAGGAAGCCGATGACTGCCAACGGTTTGCCCGGGCCGAGGCAAACGGTGGCTTCACCGTTCGTGCCCAGTATTTCGAGGCGTGGGGCGCCGAGAGAAATGAGTCGGAGGTGCGGGACTGGCTGTCCTGATTCGGTCACTAGACGGTGGATAGACGGTTGAAGGAGAGTCTATGCGCACCACGACCCCGGCATTCCGTTGTCGTCGAGCCTGTTGGTTGTGCTTTCGTTGCGTCGCAGCGCGAAGGTATGACTGGGGGGAACGGTGGGCAAGGTGCGACGGGGTGGCCGGGGCGTGGGATCAATCTGTGGCGCAGGCACACGAATTCCGAAGCTCATCGTCGGCGTCTATCGTCATTTGGATCGTTCGTGAATCCAAATGACGATAGACCGTCTCAACGAGCCGATCCGCCCCTACGGCACAATCTTCGGCACCGGCGGCGAGATCACGTGCGGCGTGCCGTTCAGTAAATCATTGATCTTCGCTACACGACTCCGAATGAGCGCGTTCAGCCGTCCCTCAGCATCATCCGTTTCCACGCCGAGCTCCCTCGACCGTAGCGCTTCGCCCGCCGTCACCGGCCACTGCGGCCTCGAGATACTACCGCTGATCGTTTGAACCTCTTCACGCAATCGCGGATACTGCCGGTACCCAAGCCCAGCTATCGGCCGCGCGAGAACAGAATCGCGGAAATGACGGAGATCTGTGATCGTACCGTCAATCTCCTTCAGCACGACGGAATCACGCGCGTTGCTGGCCGCTCGCAACGTCGTTTGCACGGCGCCGAGCTGCCGCAGGAGTTCGTCGGCTTCGCCGATCACGTGTGTTACTCGTTGCTGCGTCTTCTCGATCGCCTGCGCCGCATCGTACTGTGCGGAAACCTGCGCCGGCGTCATCTCGGCTCGGGGATCGTTGCGCACTTCAACCGGCTTCGTGAAACGCTTGCCGCCGACGATCATCGTCACCTGATACGTACCGGGGAGTACCGGCGACGCGGCCGGGCCGAAGAAGTTCTCCTCGCCACCACCATCGCGATCGGCGCCGGGCGCGCGACGTCGCTCACGCAACGCGGCCAGCGACGTGTCGGCTCGTGGCTCTGGCGTCGCTGCACGGCCTCGGCGCCCGCCACCAGCATCCGTCACAGCCTCGAATCGCAAATCCCAAGCGATCCGGTTCACACCAGCCTCGTCAGGCACGCGCTTGAAGCGCCGCACGATCTTGCCGGCTGCGTCGGCGATCTCGATGTTCACTTCGCCAGCCGGCTGCGACTTCAGATAATAAGAAATTAGCGCACCGTTCGGCGGGTTCTCTCCGGCATAGCGGCGTTGCCCAAGGTTTCCGTCACGGTTCCAGGTCGTCCAGCGAATCGACGGTCGGACGTCGAACAGCGCCGCGTCGTTGGCCTGCTCGTCGCCAAGCTTCTGTAGCGGGCTCAGATCATCGAGGATGTACAGACCGCGACCGTGCGTTGCGAGGAGCAGGTCGTTGTCGCGCGGATGAATCTGCATGTCGCGAACTGGGACCACCGGCAGCGTGCCACGCAGCGACGTCCAGTGCACGCCGCGATCCCACGACGCCCAGACGCCGGCTTCGGTGCCAACGTACAGCAGGTTGCGATTGCGCGGATCTTCGCGCACGACATGCGTCCACCACGCGCGGTCGGGAAGATCGCCACGAATGCTCTTCCACGTCTTGCCGTAATCCGTCGTCATATAGACGAACGGCGAGTAGTCATCATCCTGATGGTGATCGGCCGTAACGTACGCCGTGCCGGCATCGTAGTGCGATGCTTCGACCGTCGCGATCCACGCGTTCGGCTTCAGCCCAGGTACGTTCGTGAAAACGTTGCTCCACGACTTTCCACCGTCGCGCGTCACCTGCACATTGCCGTCGTCCGAGCCGGTCCAAATCACATTCGAATCGAGCGGCGACGGTGCGATGCTCAATAGCGTCGAGTGAAATTCTGCGGCGGTGTTGTCGACGACGATTTCACCACCGGAGTGCTGCTGCTTCTTCGGGTCGTTCGTCGTGAGATCCGGTGAGATCACCTGCCAGCTCAGCCCGTAGTCGCGCGAGCGGAAAAGCACATTGCCGCCGAAGTAGACGACGCCGGGGTTCTGCACCGACAACGCGATCGGCGAATTCCAATTAAAACGGTATTTGTGATTGATCATCGCATCACCGACCGAGCCAACGCGGTTGGGGTACGGATAAATCATCTTCACCGCGCCGCTGCGCGTGTCGGTGACGTTCAACATGCCGCCCTGCGCGTCGCTGTACACAATCCACGGCTTGTCCAGCACGGGCACTGTAAAAAATCCGTCGCCGCCGGAGATGTTGTACCAATCGGCGGCGCGGATGCCCTGACCAGAGAGCGAGTTGCTCGGTCCGCACCAGTTGCCGTTGTCCTGCAAGCCGCCGCAGACACGATACGGCGTCTGCATGTCGTAGTTGATGTGATAGAACTGCGTAAACGCAAACGTGTTGACGACATCCCACGTCTTGCTGCCGTCTCGGCTCACCTGCCAGCCGCCGTCGCTGCCGCTGATGATGTAACGCGGATCGACAGGATCGATCCACATCGCCTGATGGTCGCCGTGCACTTCACGGGCAATCGTGCGGAAGTTCTGTCCGCCGTCTTCGGAGAAATAGAGTCCACCCGAGAGCGCGAAGACGCGATTCGGATTCTTCGGATCGATCCGAATGTCCGCGTAATAGAACGGGCGGAAGTTGATGTTCGGATCGCGACTCACTGTACGCCACGTCCGGCCGGCGTCGTCGCTACGCCAGAGCTCGCCCTCATCCTTCGTCTCGCTGATCACATACACGATGTTCGGATCGCTCGGCGCCACCGCCACGCCAATGCGATCCATCGCCTTGCGCGGCAGTCCGTTCAGATTGTCCGCACCGGAGAGTTTCTCCCACGTGGCGCCGCCGTTCACGGATTTATAGACCGCCGTGTTGCCGCTCCCTGACTCGAGGTGCCAGGCCCAACGGCGATACGTATACATGCCGGCGTAAATCACGTTGCTGTTGTTCGCATCCGTCGAGATGTCCGAGCACGAGGTTTGCGGATCGACGTAGAGCACTTTCTTCCAAGTTGCGCCGCCGTCGATCGTCTTGAAGACGCCGCGCTCCTCGCTCGGGCCCCACTCGCGTCCGAGACCGCAGGCGTAGACGATGTCCGGGTTCTTTCCGTCGATGACGATGCGCGCGATCTTGTCCGATTTGTCGAGGCCGATGTGCGTCCAGTGCTCACCGCCGTCCACCGACTTGTACATCCCGTTTCCGACCGACGCGTTGTTGCGCGGGTTGCCCTCGCCGGTTCCGACATAAATCACATTCGGATCGCTCGGCGCAACGGCGATCGCGCCGATCGAACCCACGCTCTGCTCGTCGAAGATCGGCTTGAAGGTCGTGCCGCCGTTCATCGTCTTGATGATGCCGCCGTTTGCGCCGGCGACGTAGTAGACGTATGGATCCCCGGGGACGCCTGTGACGACGGAGATTCGCCCGGCATTGTTGGCAGGGCCCACTGATCGCCATTCAATGCGCTTCAGCAATGCGGCGGGACTCGGGGCGGCCACGTCGGCGGTCGCTGGTTTGGCTGCGGACTGCTGCGCGCCGACGCCTGCTGCGGCGAGCGGGATCAAGAGCGCGTGGAACGCGATAACGCGCAGAGGCGAACGCAAAGAACGGCGCGACATGATGGGGCTTCCTGCGAGAGGGGGAGTGCGGTCGGAATCGGAATACCGCCACTATTAGAGCATATGCGTGCGCCGAGCGCCAGAGGGCTCAACTGATACCTCTGCGAGAAACTCCGAGTGAAGCCAAGTCGACTAGCGAGCCGCCGCCGGAAGCGGCCGCCAACTCTCGCCCAACACGCGGATGAAATTGCCGCCAAGGATGCCGGTGATGTCGGCGTCACGGTAACCACGGCGAATGAGTCCCTCGGTGAGGTCGAACATTCGTTTGGGATGATCGAGCCCTTCGATGTCGATCTTGTCGCGGAAGGCGTAGCTGCCCTTGTAGCTCTCCTTGAGTCGCTTGTACTGGTCCGCGGGCATATTGTCGTACCCGTCGAGGTCGATATCACTGCCGACGCCGAGGTGTTCGACGCCGATCATCTTCGCGACGTAGTCGAAGTGGTTCAGCACGTCCTCGACCGTGGTCGGTTCGCGGTCCTTCACGAAGTTGCGGACGGCGGTGATGCCCATGACGCTCCCCGCCTTGCCGCACGCGCGGATGACGTCGTCCGGCTTGCATCGCGGATGCCGAGGATTGAGAGCGCGGACGTTGGAGTGCGTGATGAGCACCGGCCGCTTCGATACCTCGAAGGCGTCGAGCGATGTTCGGTCGCCGCAGTGCGACACGTCGACAGCCATCCCGAGCTCATTCATCTTGCCGACGACCGCGACGCCGTAGTCGCTGAGCCCTTCGTCGCGCCGCTCGGTAGATCCGTTGCCGAGCATGTTGCGCGTATTGTACGTGAGCTGCGAGACACGCTGGCCGAGCGCGTAAAAGTCTTCGACGTCTTTCAGCGTCCGGAAATGCTCAGAGTTCTGCACGCCGAGCATGATGCCGATCTTTCCAGCCGCTTTCGTGCGGGCGAAGTCGTCAATGCTGTCAATGCGCGCGAACGTGTCGGTGTGCGCGGCGATGAAGCCGTTGAAGCGGCTGAGGAACCAGAGTGTGTTCTCGTACACCTGCGGGCCGCCGGTGCCGGTGGCGGTGTGAAAGACATTGATCCCGGAATCGCGGAAGCGCTGCAGGTCGGCCGCGGTAAAGGCGTCCGGATTCCGCATCCACTTCTCCTGATTCGGTCCGAGCGAAAGCAGCCCGAGCATGTCGAGGACCGTCGATTCCTGGACGAGTTTGATGCAGCGGGCGGTGTACTCCGTCGCGAATCCTTCAAAGAGCTGGAATCGACCACGGGCTACGAACGGGGCGCCGACGGCTGCGACGCCGAGGGAACGCACGAAGTCACGACGGGATGAGGGCACGGGAAGGCCGGATGAAAGAGGGCGTGGGTGCGGCTGGACGCTTGAGGGAGAGTATGCAGCGGAAGAAGAAGGGCGGCAACCGGTCCCTGGTCGGTGACGATCGCGAATCGACACGCTACACTTCGGGGACCGGCCGTCTCCGTCGTTTCACTCCATCGAGAATCCGAATGTCGTCGAATCATTTCCGTGTGGCGTTCGTCGTCGCAAGCGTCTTCATCAGTGTGGGCGCGTCGGCGCAGGCAGCCCCGGCGAGCGCCGAACGCGCCGCCGCAAGGTCATATCGCCAGCAGCACGAAGGCGCGATCCTCACCGAGTTTGCGGAACTTGTCGCGATCCCGAATCTCGCCAGCGACACGGCAGGGATTCGTCGCAACGCGAGCTATCTGCTCTCGATGCTCGAGAAGCGCGGTTTCGTAAATCGGCGGTTGCTCACCGTTCCGGGTGCGCCGCCGGCCGTCTATGGTGAACTGCCGGCACCGGGCGCGACGAAAACGCTCGTGCTGTACGCGCATTACGACGGACAGCCGGTCGATCCGAAACAATGGACGAATCCGCCCTGGCAACCGGTGCTTCGCACCGCCGAAGTGAAAGCGGGCGGAAAAGTCATCCCGATTCCGACTGGCAGTGGCACCGTCGACCCCGAGTCGCGCATCTACGGTCGCGGCACGGGCGATGACAAAGCCTCGATCATGGCAATGCTCGCGGCGGTCGACGCGATGCGCGCCTCGAACACGGCGGCAACGGTCAACCTCAAAGTTTTCTTCGAAGGGGAAGAGGAAGCGGGCTCCACGCACCTCGAGCAGATTCTCACTACCTACAAGGATCAGCTCACCTCCGACGGCTGGCTCTTCTGTGACGGCCCGATGCACCAGAGTGGCCAGCAACAGCTCGTGTTCGGCATGCGTGGCGTAATGGGGATGGAGCTCACGCTCTTCGGGCCGACCCGTGCACTACACAGCGGGCACTACGGCAACTGGGCGCCGAACCCGGGCGCGATGCTCGCGACGCTCATCGCGAGCATGCGCGACGACGACGGCCACATCAAGATTCCGGGTTACTATGCGGACGTGAAGCCGATCACCCAAGCCGAGCGCGCGGCGATCGCTCGGCAACCAAAGATCGACTCAATGCTCAAAGTCGCATTCGGGCTCGGCCGAACCGAAGCGAACGGTGCACAGCTCGCCGAGCGCATCATGCAGCCTGCGCTCAACGTGCGCGGCATTCGCGTCGGCGGCGTTCGCGAGACGGGCTCGAACACCATTCCGTCGGTCGGCTACGCGAGTTTTGATTTCCGGCTCGTGCCGGCACAGGATCCAGCGAAAATGAAGCAGCTCGTCGCGGCGCATATTCGAAAGCAAGGCTACTTCGTGACGAGCGACAGTGTCACGACCGCGGTGCTGCTGGCGCACGAGCGTGTGGCGCGCGTCGAGTGGGAAGGCGGGTATCCGGCGTCGCGCGTGCCGATGGACGGACCGTTCGGTCAGGCCGTGCTCTCGGCGCTCTCACGAGGGGTCAGTCCCGCTCCGCTCGTCGCACCAACGCTGGGCGGCAGCGGGCCCGCGTACCTGTTCGAAAAGGTCCTCAAGACGCCGATCATCACGCTGCCGATCGCGAACTACGACGACAACCAGCATGCCGCCGACGAAAATCTCCGAGTCAAAAATCTTTGGGACGGGATCGAGACGTATGCGGCGCTGCTGAGTGGAATGGGCAAGGCCTGGGGCGCGCGCGTCGTGCCGTGAGCCGGAGGGACGCGTGGCGCGATCGGGTCAGTATCCCCGATCGCGGTCCACCGTCCAGCGCGGCAGCTCGCCGCGCGCGAGCAGCTCCGCACATTCGAGAAAACCATCGGCCGCGCCTTCGAGCGTCGTCGGGCCCGAAATGTGCGGCGATATCATCACACGCGGATCGCTCCACAGCGGCGATGCGGACGGAAGCGGTTCGGTTTGAAAGACGTCGAGCGCCGCGCCGCGAAGCCAGCCGTTGTCGAGTGCTTCAGGGATCGCCGACTCTTCGACAACGACGCCACGGCCAGCGTTCAACAGCACGGCGCCGCGACAGTGTGACATCAGGTCGCGGTTGAAGAGACCGCGCGTCGCCGGCGTATTTGGTAGCGTGATCACGATCCACTGCGCGTCGGGCACGAGCCTCGCCAGCTCGGACGTCGGATGTACCGATCGAAACGCGCCGCCGGCCGATTGGCCCGTTCGGCTGACGCCCGTCACGTGAACGCCGAGCGCGTCGAGCTGTTTCGCGACGGCGCGTCCCACGTCGCCCGTGCCGAGCACGATCGCGTTCGTCCCGGCGACGGTAGCGACATCGCGCGGCGTCCAGCGCCGCTCTATTTGGTCGTTGGCAACCGCGAGCAGCTGTTGCTGAAACGCGAGGATGCGTGAGACTGCCCACTCCGCGATCGCTGGCCCGAATGATTCGGGAGTTCTGGTGAGGAGAATGCCGCGATCGAGTTCTGGCGATTCGAGCCACGAGTCCACGCCGGCACCAGTGCAGTGAACCCAGCGAATCGCGCCCATCGTCGCGACGGCCGGCGGCCGCTTAAAACCGATGTACGTATCAGCCCACGCAAGCTGCTCGGCGGTGATGTCGGTGTACTTCGCCCCTTGTATGTCGAGTTCGGGACGGCGTGCGCGAAGATGCGCCGTGAGCGCCGCGTGGGCGTTCGCGCCGATCAGCACGTGGCGCGGCGTGTAGGGAAGCGGGAATGAGGTCACGGACAGGCAATTGAGTGAGAGCGCATCAGCTGCGTTGTGTAATCGGCGGAGCGATGAGATCGCCGACACCATTGCACGCGAGCACCGTCAAAAATATGAATGTGCCGGGAAAGATTGCGAGCCACGGCTCGGTGGTCATCGTGGTCTGCGCTTGGTACAGCATGTTCCCCCAGCTTGCGGTCGGCGGCTGCACGCCAACACCGAAGAAGCTCAGCGCACTCTCGAGTAGAATCCCCCGGCCGATTGCTAGCGTGGTCGCGACCGACGCGGTTGGAATGATGCCGGGCAGTACGTGCCGCACGAGCACGCGGAGTGGTGACGCGCCGATGGCGCGCGCGCCAGCCACGAAATCGCGCGCCGCGATGCTCCGTACTTCGGCGCGCACAACGCGCGCTGTTTCCATCCATCCGGCGATCCCGACGAGCACGATGAGCGTCGGGACTCCCGGCTGGAGCACGGCGGCCGCGATCATCAGAAGCGGAAGCCGGGGGACGGCGAGCATCGCATCTGTGATGCGCATCAGCAGATCATCGATCCATCGGCCGGCGTAGCCCGCTACAGAGCCAATGCAGACACCGACGGTGACACTCACGAGCGCGGAGATCAATCCGATCGCCAGTGAGACGCGCGCGCCGAAGAGCACCCGTGTCAGTACGTCGCGTCCCAACTCGTCGGTGCCGAACCAGTGCGTCATCGTCGGTGCGGCGCGGCGGTTGGCGAGATCGAGCGCGTCGGCGGCGAATGGTGCGAGCACCGGAGCCAGAAATGCAGCGGCGAGCAACGTGGCGAGGAAGACGGCGGCGATCGCCGCGGTCGTACTGAACTGCGCGCGCGGCCGCCTCACGTGGCGTCCCGCGCGCGCGGATCGAGTGCCAGCACGGCCAGATCCGCTACGAGATTGAGTACCACGACCGCCACGGAGCCACACATCAGAAACGCCATCAGCACCGTGTAGTCGCGCTTCACGAGCGCCTCGGTGAACAGGCTGCCAACGCCGGGCCACGCGAAAACGCTCTCGGTTACGACGGCACCGGACGCCATCATCGCCGCGTCGAGCAGAACAACAGTCACGAACGCAGGTAGCGCGCTCGGGAGCGCGTGCCGAAGCAGTACCCGCCACTCGGGGATGCCGCGCGCGCGCGCGGCGCGCACGAAGGGGCGGCCGAGTACCTCGAGCATCGCACGGCGCAGATAGCGCGACCATGCGGCGGCCTGCACGACGGCGAGCAGCACGGCTGGTAGTACAAGATGCGCGAGTTGGTCGCCGAGGTCGCCGGCGCCGAACGACGACCGCCCGGATGTCGGAAACCAACCGAGCCGAAGGGCGAAAATGAGCTGCAGCACGAGGCCGAACCAGAAGACAGGCAGAGAGATTCCGGCGATCGCGAGTGGCGAGGTGATGCGGTCGAAGGTGCGTGAGACAGCCGCATACACGCCGGTCGGCAGTGCGATGAGAAACGCCAGCACACTGCCGGAAACAACGAGCTGAATCGTCGCCGGGATCCTCTCGACGATGCGTGCGAACACCGGCTGTCCATCGGCGTAGCTGTATCCCCAGTCGCCGCGCACGAACGCAACGAGCCACGAGATGTACTGCACCGGAAGCGACCGATCGAGTCCCATCGCCGTCCGCAGACGTGCGATGTCTTCGGGGCGAACGTTGGGATTGTCGAGATACGTCGCTAACGGGCCGCCCGGTGCCGCGTGAATGAGCGCGAAGACGATCAGCGAGACGATGAAGAGCAGGGGCAGTCCCTGCGCGAGGCGGCGGCCGGCAATGCGAAGCATCGGCTCAGCGGCGCGCGGCAGGGATCACGGCGACGCGATCTCCCACGCATGGACGTTCCAGAACGGCCCGGCATTCGTCGGATTGCCCGTGAAGTTCTTCAGCCGAGCCGGTACCGCATCGATCTTCCCGGTGTTGTAGAGGAAGAGCTCCGGAATGAGGTCGGCCACTCGGCGCTGCGCCTGTCGCAACAGCTCGTTGCGCGCGAGGACGTCCGCGGTGCGATCCGACTTGTATAGGAGCGCGGTCAGCGCGGCGTCCTTTAGATAGTTGATGTTCCGGCCGGCCGGCGGTGAGCGGTCGGCGGCGAAGAAGAGTGTGATCTCCGGATCGGCGCCTGATTGCCACCAGTGCAGCATCGCGTCGAAGTCGCCGCTGAACCACACGGTGCTGATCGACGTGCCGTCGATGAGCTGCACGTTCACGTCGGCCCCGACATCGCGGAATTGCTTCTGCAACGTCTGCGCCACGTTCTCGCGAATCGCAAAGCCCGACTGGGTGATCAACGTGAAGG